>JBMSNZ010000069.1:0-11434 GCA_049421965.1 Erythrobacter sp. | reverse complement strand
GGACGACCACGACATGGGCGTGACCCATGTGATTCGCGGCGACGATCACCTCAACAACGCCTTCCGCCAGCTGCCGATCTACCGCGCGATGCACCAGATCGAGGGTGGCTGGGACGATCCGGTCTATGCCCATATCCCGCTGATCCACGGTCAGGACGGGGCCAAGCTTTCCAAGCGACACGGCGCGCTTGGGGTCGAGGCTTACCGCGACGAGCTGGGAATTCTGCCCGAGGCGCTGTTCAACTACCTGCTGCGGCTGGGCTGGGGCCACGGAGACCGCGAGGAGTTCACCCGCGAGGAGGCGATTGCCGCATTCGATCTCGATGGCGTGGGCAAGAGCCCGTCGCGGTTCGACCTCAAGAAACTCGAGAATCTCAACGGCCATTACATCCGCGCTGCCGATGATGCCCGGCTTGCCCGGATCTGCGCGCCGCTGATCGGCGGCGGCTTGGACGAAGATCTGCTGGTGCGGGCCATGCCCGTGCTCAAAGTTCGTGCCAGGAACCTGGTTGAACTGGCTGAAGGCGCAGCCTTTCTGTTCAAGCGCCACCCGCTGGTAATGAGCGAGAAGGCTGCTGAACTGCTCGACCACGAGGCACGCCAGCGCCTGGCATTAGTGGCAGCACGTCTGCGGGCGGAAAATAGCTGGACAATCGAGGCACTCGAAGCCACTACGAAGGCGCTTGCCGAGGAGCTCGAACTGGGCCTTGGCAAGCTCGCGCAGCCGCTGCGCGCAGCCCTTACCGGGACGACAACCTCGCCCGGTATCTTCGATGTTCTGGTCCTGCTGGGACGGGAAGAAGCGTTGGCACGGATCGACGCGCAGGCGGCTGCGGCAGACTGATAGGCGGCCGGGGTCGGCGCGGACTGGATTGGAGGAGAATGAAGTTGGCGGACAAGCTCGCAAAGCTCGAACTGGGGGGGCAGACCTACGAGTTTCCCGTCCTTGAGGGGAGCGTTGGGCCGGATGTGATCGACATCCGCAAGCTTTATGGCGCGACCGGCGCTTTCACTTTCGACCCGGGCTACAAGTCAACCGCAAGCTGCGAAAGTGCGCTGACCTATATCGACGGCGATGAAGGCGTGCTGCTCCACCGCGGCTACCCCATCGGGCAGCTGGCCGAGCACTCCTCGTTCATGGAAGTCTCGTACTTGTTGCTCAACGGCGAGCTGCCCAGCCAGGCCGAGCTTGACGAATTTACCTACACCATCACCCGCCATACGATGCTGCATGAGCAGCTGATCCAGTTCAATCGCGGCTTCCGCCGTGATGCGCACCCGATGGCGGTTATGTGCGGCGTGGTTGGCGCGCTGTCGGCCTTCTACCATGACAGCACTGACATTTCCGATCCCGAGCATCGCAAGATCAGTTCGCACCGCCTGATCGCCAAGATGCCGACGATCGCGGCGATGGCCTACAAATATTCGGTCGGCCAGCCCTTCATGTATCCGGACAACCGCCTGTCCTACACCGGCAATTTCCTGCGCATGACTTTTGGCGTGCCGGCCGAGGAGTATGAAGTGATCCCGGCGGTCGAGCGCGCGCTGGACCGCATCTTCATCCTCCATGCCGATCATGAGCAGAACGCTTCGACGTCGACCGTACGCCTCGCCGGTTCTTCGGGCGCCAATCCCTTCGCCTGCATCGCGGCCGGCATTGCCTGCCTGTGGGGCCCGGCGCATGGCGGCGCCAACGAAGCGGCGCTTAACATGCTGAAGGAGATCGGGACGCCTGACCGCATCCCGCACTTCATCGAGCGTGCCAAGGACAAGAACGACCCGTTCCGCCTGATGGGCTTCGGCCACCGCGTCTACAAGAACTACGATCCGCGCGCCACGGTGATGCAGAAAACCGTGCGTGAAGTG
Source organism: Erythrobacter sp. (assembly GCA_049421965.1). Classification (GTDB taxonomy): domain Bacteria; phylum Pseudomonadota; class Alphaproteobacteria; order Sphingomonadales; family Sphingomonadaceae; genus Erythrobacter. The sequence goes on along the minus strand of JBMSNZ010000069.1, from coordinate 9,568 downwards.
TTCGATGCGCTCAAGGTCAAGGATCCGCTGTTCGAAACCGCACTGCGGCTCGAGGAACTGGCGCTGAGCGACGATTATTTCATCGAGAAGAAGCTGTTCCCCAATGTCGACTTCTACTCGGGCATCATCCTTTCCGCGATCGGGTTCCCCACCACCATGTTCACGGCGCTTTTCGCGCTCGCGCGCACTGTGGGCTGGGTGGCGCAATGGAACGAGATGATCAGCGATCCAGGCCAGGTCATCGGCCGCCCGCGGCAGCTTTACACCGGCCCGACCGAGCGCGACTATGTGCCGCTCAGCCAGCGCTGAGGAGGAGAGGCGATAATGGCAAAGCGCATATTCCGCGTGGTGCTCCAGGTGCTCGGCGTCGCCCTGATCCTGTCGGGCGGGCTCTGGACGCTGCAGGGGCTGGGGATCGTGATGTGGCCGGCCGAGAGCTTCATGCTCGCTGACCGCAGCTGGGCGCTCTATGGCGGCATCACAGTGCTGGTCGGCGCGATCATGCTGTGGGGCGCCGGGCGACTGCGCGGCTGACCAGCGCGTTTCCGGCGGATTACGCCGGGGGCGTCTCCTCACCCGGCAAGGCCAGGATGAAGCGGGCACCATGCCCGGCATCACTCTCGACCAGCAGATCGCCGCCCATGGCCCGGGCCAGCCTGCGCGAGATATAGAGCCCCAGCCCCGTCCCATCGTCACCCGTGCGTCCAAGTCGCTCGAACTTCCCGAACAGGCGCTGCTGCTGGTCGCGGGGGAGGCCGGGGCCCTGATCGGTCACGCTGACACACACGGAATTGCCCCGCCACGGGCCCGCCTGTACATCGACCCGCGTGCCTTCGGGCGAATAGTTGATCGCATTGCCGACAAGGTTGAGCAGAACCTGCCGCACGCGGCGCGGATCCCCAAAAGCAGCAACCACCGCCTGATCTATCGGCACAGCAAGCTCGATCCGCTTTGCTTGCGCCCGTGCCGCCAGAATGCCGCATACTTCGGCCGCCAGCTTCGCCAGGTCGATTCCCTGCCGGGTTACGGTGAAACCCGGTGCTTCCACCGCCTCCAGCTCTCCCAGATCGTCGAGCAGGCCTGAAAGATGACGGCCGGCGGCCGCGATGTCTCCGGCATAGCCGACATATTCCGCGCGCAGCGGACCAGCGAGCCGGTTGCGGATCGTTTCCGCATTGGCGATGATCCGGGCGACCGGCTGTCGCAGCGCCGGAGCCAACGCCTCTCCGAGCGGCCGCGAATTCGCCAGCTCGCCTGTCGCGGGCCCCGCGACCGGCTGGGGCGTGGGCTGATCGGCGACCAGCAGCAATTCGAAGCCGCGTGGCACCACCTGATCGGTGCCAAGCGGAATCAGCCGCGCCCGCCAGTCGCGGACCGACCCCGCAATCCGGCATTTGGCGCCATCGAGCAGCCGCCAGTGCAGCGGCTGGCGATGCGAGATGCCTACCAGTTCGAGGTAGTCGACCCAGGGCTTGCCCGCCTGCTTGCGGGTCACATCGATCAATTCGCCAAGATCGGGTGCGGTGCCCTCGCCCGCCAGCAGCCGCTGGCGCCCGTCGAGCCGCGCGATGAATTCCGCGGTGGCACGGTCGATCGCATCCTGCCTTGCGGCCGCTTCGCGGTCGTCATCGGCTGGTGCCGTTTCGCGTCGCCAGTTCTCGATCAGGATCTCGCAGCCTTGCCGATCGCTGTCGGGGCTGGGCTGGATTCGGGCAAAGCCGGAAACCCGCGCCTCGCCGTCAATCGCAGTAAACTCGCGCGCGATCCTGAGGCCCATGCGTCGCCCCTGCTGCACCAGTTCGAGCAATTCGGGTACCGCCAGTTTCCCCGGCCTGCGCCCGCCGCAGCGCTGCTGCAGCTCCGCCAGCGGCTGGTCTGCCGTCAGCAGGCGATCCTCGCCATCGGTCAGGCCGCGCGCGGCAAGCAGGGATGAAGGGGCGACCACCGCCTCAGCCGCCTCGTCCGCTGGTTGTGCCTTGCAGCAGAGCCAGTGCCTCTTCGGGCGAGATCGTGGCAATGCCCTCGGGCACTGGCAGATCGCCATGGACCAGCACGAATTGCCGCGCCACATCCTCACGCCCCAGCCCGCTCCCCCGCAGCGCCAACGCAAAACGCACAAACTGGCGCTCGTGGCATGACAGGATCGCCAGTTCGCGCGGCTGGCGCGAGACGCGACCCAGGGCGGTTGCGAACAGCGCCACGCCGGCATGGTCAAGGTCGAGCGCCGCCCGGATCCCTCCGGCAAGCCCGCCAACTAGCCGGGTGAGCAAGCCAAGTCGGCCCGTGCTCTCGTCATACTGGGCACGCAGCCGCTGTTCGGCGCGAACGTTGGCTTCGGCGGCTGCGCCTTTCCCGCGCCGGGCAAGCGCCAGCACTTCAAGGAAGAGTTCGGCCGGCAGTTCGCCCAGCGGCAGGTCCATCCGCCGCTGCGCCTGAACAAAGCGGGCCTGCGCGCTCATCGTCGCCATCGCAAGTTCGGCCACCGCTTCATCGGGCGAGGCAATCAGTTCCTGGAGCAGCGGAGTGAGCACCTGATCGATCGCACCGCCCTGCTCCAGCCTTTCGCTCAACTGGCTTTCCATCGCCAGCGCATAGCAATGACTGACCAGAATGCCGCTCGTGGCAAATACCGAGGCGAGCGCGGCCTGGGCATCCGGGGCGGGAGAGGCCCCCGAGCCTCCTGCCTCGGCCTGCGCCGCAAGAAGCTGGCGGGCGAGATCGCCCAGCATGCCGCGCATGCGCGCCAGCACATCCTCGCTCACCAGCGCCTGGCCGGGCGAGGCAAGCAGATGGCTCAGCACAGGGGCGACGCCAGCCAAGGCGACATCGCCCCGCGCCAGTTCCTGGCGCAAGGCATCGCCTGCCCGCATCGTGTGCTGTGAGTCCATCAAAGCCTCTTTCATCGCGCATCCATAGCGCGGCATGGTTAAGCCTGCGTTATCTGCAAATCACGGCGTGAATAGAGGCAAAATCCGAGCGCCGTGAGGCAAAGCAAGGCAAGCGACGGTTGCAGTGCGTCAAACCATCCAGCCAACAGCAGCACCAGCACCAGCGGAGTGCGATCGTTCCAGCTGGCGCGCCATTGGGGCGGCGCAAGCGACGCGGCAAGGCGCAACAGCCCCAGCAGCAGTACGGGCAGGAACAACCGCTCCAGCGGCTCGGGTGCGTTGCGCGGCAAGGCAAGTACCGCCAACAGGGCGAGATCGACCAGTGCGCGCCGGATGCGGGAACGGCCCGGCCGCTCGCCAATCCCCCGCAATCGCGCGCCCAGGGCCGCAAGCGCTTCCCCGGTGCCCAGCACCAGCACGCCCAGCAGGAATGCCCCCAGCGCTGCCACCGGTTCCGCATAGGCCGCCAGCGCAATGGCGCCCGACATGGCAAGGCCGCCCAGAGCCAACGCGATCGCCGGACCACGCTCGATCGCGTCCGGCGCGAGGCGCCGCGCCAGCCTCCGGCTGAGGGCCGTGCCCGGCGCACGCCAGAACGCCTGCTCGACGCTGCGATCGAGCAGCACCGCCTCGCGCGCGGCGAGCGCATCGGCCTGGCGCACAAGCAACCAGTCCCCTGTCGTCAGCAGGTCGTCATCGATCGGGACGAGCCGGGTTCCAGCCTGCAGCGCCAGGCGCAGCAATGCCGAAACCATATCGCTATCGGGCGGCAACTCTGCCAGTCGCTCCGCGATTTGCGCGCGACCTACGAGGATCCCGGCCCAGGCATGTTCCGCATCGATCCGCTCGAACCCGGCGGCAATTCCCGTCTCGTCTGAGAAGGTCAGGACGCCGCGCCTATCGTCAAGCGCTGCCACCGCCTGCGCGCGATCGGCCACCAGCCCGTCAGCGAGGACGACCAGGTCCTGATCGGCCGATAGCTGGCCGATCAGCGCTATCGGATCGCTGATCCGCCGGAACTCCATGCCCGCCTGTTCAGCTTCGCGGCGGACATCGTCGAGCGGATCGCTGTCGCGCTCGCACAGGCACAGGATGCGCACGCAACCCAGATCCTTCGCGAGATCGGCCTGCCACGCCAGCAGGCTGCGCCCGCCAAGCCGCTCGAACGCGCGCAGACGCCCGTCCTCCGTGGTTTCGAGCGCGGATAGCAATGCCGTGCGCAACGCGGCTGGTCCCCCTGTTTTGGAGGCGCAACCATAGGCGGAGCCGCGCCCCGCTGCCAAGCCGGTGAATGCAGGTGGGCGATCCGCGCCGTTGCGGATCGTTGGTCGTCAGCGGCCGTTCAGCCGTGCAATCGCGCGTTCGATCTCGCGCAGCGCGCCGGGTTCGCCCGGCACTGCAGTCAATGCCGCCTCGGCGGCGTTGAGCAAATCTTCGGCGTGGAAACTAGCGGCCAGACCCTTCAGCCGCATGGCCGCGACCTGCCAGTTGCCGTCGCACCGCGCGCGGCGCAACAGATCGAGTTGCCGCTCGGCGCTCTCGACCAGCGCAGTGCGCAACTCTGCCAGCAGTGCCATATCCTGCCCCGCCGCAGCGGCCAGCGTGGCATCAAGTGTACCGCTTTCGTAAGCCATGCGGGGCGCATAGGCACGCAAGGGTTAAAGCGGGGTTTATCCTTTTCCAGAATCGTCTAGGTTCAGAGGCATGACCGGAGGCACTCATATCCGCGCCGTTGGGGCCGAGGCGGCGCAAGATGCGCCCGTTGCAGAGCAAGCAGTTGCGGGTGACGAGCCTGTGACGCTGCATGAAGAGTGGATCGAGGCCGAAGAATCGCCCGGACCTGCCGCTCGCCGTCTGAGTGACTGGCTGGTGCCTGTGGTGGCGCTGGGCGCTATCGCCGGGTGGTCCGCGTTCTTTGGCTGGGCAATGCGCGGCGAGCTGGCCCTGTCGAGTGCTCCGCAAGCCTGGATTGCGGCGGTGGTCGACTGGACGGTCCCGGTGCTGTTGATCACCTCGCTGTGGCTGCTGGCAATGCGTCTGAGCCGGCGTGAAGCAGGCCGTTTCGGCGATGCTGCGCTGCTGCTGCGGCAGGAATCGCAAGCGCTCGAAACCCGGCTGGCAATCGTGAACCGCGAGCTCTCGCTGGCGCGCGAATTCCTGGGCAGCCAGTCGCGCGAGCTTGAATCGCTTGGTCGCGTAGCGAGCGAACGGATTTCTACCCACGCGCAGGCGCTCCAGTCGCTTATCCAGAGCAATGGTGCGCAAGTCGAAGCGATCGCAAGTGTTAGCGATACTGCTCTGACTAACATGGGTAAATTGCGTGATGATCTACCAGTCATCGCGAATTCGGCGCGCGATGTCTCGAACCAGATCGGGCAGGCCGGCCGCACTGCGCATGAGCAACTCGACAAGCTGGTGGCCGGGTTCGAACGGCTCAACGAGTTCGGCAAGGCCAGCGGCCGGCAAGTGACCGCACTGAGCGAACAGATCGAAGCCACGCTCGGCCAGTTCGATGCCCAGCTGGAGCAGGTTGCAGAGATCACTGAAGGCCGCTTCGCGCTGCTTTCCGAGAAAAGCGAGGCCTTCCGAGTCGAGCTTGACGGACGCGAGGTCGATGCCCTTGCAGCGATGCGCGCGCGCGCGGATGACCTTCGCAACTCGATCACCAGCCTCGACAGCGCGCTGGCAGAGCAAGCCGAAGCCAACCTTGCCGCGCTCAAGGCGCAGGTCGAAACTGTCCGCAACAGCGGGACGGAGGTGACGAGCTCGCTGCAGGCGGCGCAGGACGCAACGGTCAAGGCATTCAACGAGCACCGCGAACGGCTCGAGCGCGATATCGCGGCGGTCATTACCCGGCTCGACCAGCTTGACCAGCATGCCGTGGCTGTCGGGCGGCGACGGATGGAGGCCTTCGCACAGGAAAGCGGCGAGATCGAGGCCCGTATGGCGGCGCGCGATGTGCAATTTGCGGAAAGCCTGGCCCGACGGCAGGACGAGCTCGACACCAGAGAGGCGCAGGCAAGCGAGCTTTTGGCGCAGCGGCTGGCCGAACTCGATGACATGCTTTCCGAACGGCAGCAGGCGCAGGTCGCGCAATTGCAGCAGGTGATCGAGCAAGGCAGTGCGGTTGCAGCCAAGGCCGAGGATCTGGCGGCCCTGCTCGCGGCAATTGCTACCCAGGCTGACCTGACCAGGAATGCACTGGGTGACGGGATGGGTCAGCTAGCCGGCAAGCTGGCGCAGAGCCGCAGCGAACTGGCCGAAACGGGCAATTCGTTGAGCGAGCTCACCGAAGCCGGGATCCGCTTGCTCGAGATCATCCAGTCCGGTGCGCGCGAAACGCGCGAAGCGCTGCCACGCGCGATTGACCAGGCTGCCACTCGCCTCGGCGAGCTGGAGACGCGCGCAATCGAGCTCAAGGGCAATGTCGTCGCCGCGCACCAGCAAGGCAGCGGGCTCAACGATTATGTCATCGCCGCGCGCGAAAACGTCGCCTTGGCTGGCGAAGATCTTGACGCGTTCCAGCAACGGCTGGCCCAGAGTGCGGCCGAGACCATGGCCCGCATTTCCGCGCTGCGTGAAGCCGTGGGGGCGCTCGAACAGGATAGCGAACGGGTTGCCGCACGCTCGGGCGAGGACCTGCGCGCTTCGATCCTCCAGCTTGAGGAAGCGGCACGAACGGCTTTTGCGGCGATCGAGAGCGGGACGGGCAGCAGGCTTGAGCAGCTCGCCAGCGAGATCGGCGCGCGTGCATCTGCAGCTATCGAGCGCTCGCTCGAGGCCGAATCCGGCGCAGCTGTGGAGCGCCTTGAAGCCGCCACTGCGCGAGCGACCGATGCGGGGCGCGAAACCGCCGCCGCGCTGCGCGACCAGCTGGCCAAGGTCAACGCGCTCGCCGCCAATCTCGAGCAGCGCGTGGCGCGCGCCCGCGAACTGGCGCAGGAACAGGTAGACAATGATTTCGCCCGGCGGATGGCGCTCATCACCGAAAGCCTGAATTCCAACGCGATCGACATCACCAAGGCGCTCTCGTCGGATGTGACCGACACGGCCTGGGCCTCCTATCTGAAGGGCGACCGCGGGATATTCACACGCCGCGCGGTGCGGCTGGTCGACAACGCCGAAGCGCGCGACATCCTGTCACTCTACGAGAGCGACGGCAGCTTCCGCGACCATGTGAGCCATTACATCCATGATTTCGAGAGCATGCTGCGCACCGTGCTATCGACCCGTGACGGCAATGCCCTGGGCGTCACGCTCCTCAGCTCCGACATGGGGAAGCTGTACGTGGCGCTGGCTCAGGCGATCGAGCGGCTGCGCGACTGATCAATTGCCCAGCTGGACGCCCTCGGGCGGCTCCGGGAACAGATTGAGGTCCTGCGCGGTGATCCACCCATACTGGTAATTCAGGATGTAAAGCCCCGTCAGGATCGCGGCAATGAATGTCGCGCGCAGGGCGTGGCGGCCCGGGCGGAAATTGGCCGGAGCGCTGTCTGCCTGCCCCGGTACCTTGGCAATTCCCGCCTCATCGTGTGTCTTCACGCCGAACGGCAGCATGACAAAGGCAGTCATCACCCAGAACAGGGCATAGATCGCAAGGATCGAGGTCCATTCCATCATGTTGCTCTCTCCAGCATGATCACGCGCACTTGCGGCCGCTTGCCTGACCAGCGCTGTGCCGCGCGCCGCGCAGCGAGCCTGGCGGTTTCGTGCACCACTGCCGGATCACGTGCCTGGCCGCCCCGCAGCGCACCGATCGCCGAGCGGACATCCTGCGCCGCTTCCCCGACAAAGGCAGCCATATCCTCGTCAAGCGGCAGGCCGATCGCTTCGATTGTTGGCGCACCGGCGCCGTCAAGGACGACCACCACCAGCCCATCGCGCGCAATCCGGCGCCGCATCGTCATCGCTTCGCCATCGGCTGGCGCGATGATATCGCCATCGAGCACGAGCCGCCCTGCCCGCACTTCGGCGAGCTTGCCCGGTTCGCCCGGCGCAAGCCGCACGACATCGCCATTGCCCTGGACAACTGTGGCCGGAATGCCGGTGGTCCGGCCCAGGCGCGCCTGCTCATGCATGTGGCGCATTTCACCATGCACTGGAACCAGCAGTTGCGGCCGTAGCCAGCCATAAAGCGCTTCGAGTTCCGGCCTTCCGGGATGACCCGAGACATGGATCGCGCTCTGGCGATCGGTAACCATCACGATCCCGCGCGCGGCCAGCTGGTTCTGCACCCTGCCGATGGCGATTTCATTGCCCGGGATCTGGCGGCTCGAGAACAGCACCACATCGCCCGACACCAGTTCGAGCGGGTGATTGCCTTCGGCAATGCGGGCCAGCGCGGCACGCGGCTCGCCCTGCCCGCCCGTGGCCAGGATAAGTACTTCGCCGCGCGGCAGGTTCATCGCCGTGTCGAAATCGACCTTATCGGGAAAGTCCTCAAGATAGCCGCTCGCTTGGGCCACCTCGATGATCCGGTCGAGCGAGCGGCCGGCGACGCACAGTTTGCGGCCGGTTTCGCGCGCGACATCGCCCAGCGTCTGCAGCCGTGCGACATTCGAGGCAAATGTGGTGACGACCACGCGCCGGCCCTTGTGCCGCGCCACTTCCTCCATTAGCCCGCGATAGACCGCACCTTCCGAGCCACTGGGATTGGGGTTGAAGACATTGGTGGAATCGCACACCAGCGCGAGAATTCCCGCATCGCCCATCGCGCGCAGTTCTTCCTCGGTGGTTGGCTCGCCGATGATCGGTTCCTCGTCGAGCTTCCAGTCACCGGTATGGAACACCCGGCCATAGGGTGTGTCGATCAGCAGCGCATTGCCTTCGGCGATCGAGTGGGCAAGCGGGACATAGCGGATGGTGAACGGGCCAAGCGCCAGTTCGCCGTGATCATCCTCGATAATGTTCAGTTCGACCTGGTCGACCAGCCCCGCTTCCTCCAGCTTGCGCAGCACCAGTTCGGCCGTGAAAGGCGTGGCATAGAGCGGGACGCCAAGGTCGGCCGCGAAATAGGGCACCGCGCCGATATGGTCCTCATGCGCGTGCGTCAGCACGATCCCGAGCAGGTCGCGCGCACGTTCCTCGATGAATTCGAGATCGGCGAAAACCAGTTCGACCCCAGGATACTCATCGCCCGAGAAAGTCATCCCCAGGTCGACCATCAGCCATTTGCCCTGGCAACCATAGAGATTGACGTTCATGCCGATCTCGCCCGAGCCGCCCAGGGCGAGGAACAGCAGCTCGTTCTCGGGCGTGAAGTCCTTTTTCATGGCGTAGTCCGGTTCAGGCTGCAGCGCGGGCGGCGAGCCGCGCGAGCCCTTCGAGCGTCAGATCGGTATCGACCGCATCGAAGATTTCAGTGTGTTCGTCGAACAGGATCGCCAGGCCACCTGTCGCGACCACACGCGCGGGGCTCCCGATCTGCGCGCGCATCCGGGCAATAAGGCCTTCCATCATAGCGACATAGCCCCAGAACACCCCGATCAGCATCTGGTCTTCGGTATTGCGTCCGATCACGTTCGTGTTCCCGGGGTTCCTGATCGCAATGCGCGGCAGCTTGGCGGTGTTGCTGACCAATGCGTCGAGCGAGAGATTGATCCCGGGCGCGATGATTCCGCCGCGATAAGCCCCTTTCGCATCGACCCAGTCGAACGTCGTCGCCGTACCAAAATCCACCA
>JBMSNZ010000068.1:0-11505 GCA_049421965.1 Erythrobacter sp. | reverse complement strand
AATCGGGCAAGGCCGCCGAATAGCTCTCGGAGTAGCGCCCGCCATGCAGCAATTCCTGCCACTGGCGCACCATGCCCATATATTCGTTGTTGAGGATGAACACCTTGACCGGCAGGCGATACTGGCTTGCGGTGCCCAGTTCCTGGATGTTCATCTGAATCGAGGCTTCGCCGGCAATGTCGATCACCAGGTCGTCGGGATTGCCCAGCTGCGCGCCGATCGCGGCGGGCAGGCCGTAACCCATCGTGCCCAGGCCACCCGATGTGAGCCATTTGTTGGGATCGTTGAAGCCGAAATACTGTGCCGCCCACATCTGGTGCTGGCCGACTTCGGTGGTGATGATCGGGTTGCGCGCCTTGGTCAGCGCAAACAGCCGCTCGACCGCCTTCTGCGGCATGATCAGGTCGGACTTTTCGGGATAGGCCAGGCATTCGCGTGCGCGCCAGCCGGCGATGCGGGCCTTCCATTCGCCCAGGTCCTGCGGTTTGCGGGCACCCCAGGCGGCGATCAGCTGGCTCAGAACGGTGGCGCAGTCGCCCACGATCGGCAGATCGACATGCACGGTCTTGTTGATCGAGCTACGATCGATATCGATGTGGATCTTGGTCGAATGCGGGCTGAAGGCGTCGAGCCGCCCGGTAACCCGGTCATCGAAGCGCGCACCGATGCACACCATCAGGTCGCACTGGTTCATCGCCATATTGGCTTCATAGGTGCCGTGCATGCCCAGCATGCCAAGCCAGTCGGGATGATCGGCCGGGAATGCACCCAGGCCCATCAGGGTCGAGGTGGTCGGCGCGCCGGTCAGGTCCTGCAGCTGGCGCAGCAGGCGGCTCGCCTCCGGCCCCGAGTTGATCACGCCGCCACCGGTGTAGAACACCGGGCGCTGGGCCTTTGCCAAAAGGTCAACCGCCTCGGCGATTTCCTCGGCGCTGCCCACCATGCGCGGCTGGTAGCGGTGCGAGGCGGGGCCGTTGCCCACCCTGGAGCTTGATGGCACCGCGATCTGCACATCCTTGGGGATATCGATCACCACCGGGCCCGGGCGGCCGGTGGTCGCAATGCGGAAAGCTTCCTCGATCGTGGATTTGAGGTCAGCCGGTTCCTTCACCAGGTAATTGTGCTTGGTGCAGTGGCGCGTGATGCCCACCGTATCGGCTTCCTGGAAGGCATCGGTGCCGATCAGCGCGGTCGGCACCTGGCCGGTGATCACCACCATCGGGATCGAATCCATGAAGGCGTCGGCAATCCCGGTAACGGCATTGGTCGCGCCCGGGCCGGAGGTTACCAGCACCACGCCCGGCTTGCCGGTCGAGCGGGCATAGCCTTCGGCGGCATGCGCCGCGCCGGCCTCGTGCCGGACCAGGATATGGCGGATCCGTTCATCGCCGAACAGCTCGTCATAGATCGGTAGCACCGCGCCGCCGGGATAGCCGAACACATATTCGACTCCCTGCTCGATCAGGCTTTCCACCAGGATTGCGGCGCCGCTGCGCTCCTGTGCCAAGTTCATTTCCTTCCATCCGCGCGGGTTCGAGCCCGCCTCTAGGCGCAATGCGCGCCCTTCACAATAAAATGCGGCCCGGTGCAGGGATCGTGCACCGAGCCATCGCGGGCTTCGCTATGCGTTCGAATGTAACGTGTCAATAGCTAATAACGCAATAAAGATGCGAAATGATCCATACAATTGACATTTTCAGATTCGACCCGCGGCCAATCGGCAGGCGGCTGGCGGCGGAACCAAGTAAACTGCCGCTTCGCGTAATTGCGCGTCGCCTGCTGGCCCTGCGCCACCATCTCGTCATGCGAACTCGTTCCGGCGAGATAGGCACTGATCTCTGGCACGCCGATCGCGCGCATGACCGGCAGCTCGGGTGACAGCTGCCGCGCCAGCAAGGCCTCGACCTCCGCGATCGCCCCGCGTTCGAGCATCTGCGAGAAACGCGCGTCGCAGCGGGCATAGAGCCAGGCGCGATCGGGCAGCAGCACCAGCGGGTGCAGCGCAACCTGTCCAGCAATCCCGCCGGCCTTCTGTGCCTGCCACTGGCCCAGCGTGCGCCCGGTCGAGCGCACCACTTCGAGCGCGCGCGCGATGCGTTGGCTGTCGCTCGGGTTGAGCATGGCCGCGCGCTGCGGGTCTTCCTTGAGCAGCGCCGCGTAGGCGGCGTCCGCGCCCAGCGCGCGTACTTCGGCGCGCACCGCCGGGTCGATCGCCGGCACCGGCGCGATCCCTTCAAGCAGCGTGCGCAGGTACAGCCCGGTCCCGCCGACCAGAACGGGCACCGCGCCTTCGCCATGCAGTGCGGCGATCTCGCGCCTCGCTTCAAGCGCCCAGTCGGCTGCCGAACACGGTTGCGCCCCGTCCCATGCGCCGAACAGGCGGTGCTCGATCCCGCGCATCTCCGCCTCGTCCGGGCGTGCGCTGAGCACCCGCAGATCGGCATAGACCTGCGCGCTGTCGGCGTTGATCACCACTGCGCGCCGCCCTTGCTGCCGCAGCGCGAGCGCCAGATTGACCGCGCAATCGCTCTTGCCGCTGGCGGTTGGCCCTGCGATGAGCGCGACCGGCCCGCTGATAGGAGAATCCCCTGTGCCCATTGCCCGGTTGATAACAGACCCGGCCAGCTTGGAAACGCGCCTCGACACCGCGACCCATGCGCTCGCATCGCAGGGGCTGGCGCCTTCGGCGGCCCGCATGCTCGCCGGCGACGTGCTCGAACTGGAATTTCCGGATGGGGATGCGGCGGCGATCCTGACGATCCTGGGCGATCATTTCGATCCGGCCGACGTTCTGGTGGCGGAACGCGCGATCGTGGTGCCGGATTTGTTCGTGTCCGACATGGATTCGACCATGATCGGGCAGGAATGCATCGATGAACTGGCCGATTTCGCCGGGCTCAAGCACGAAGTCGCTGCGATTACCGAACGCGCAATGCAGGGCGAACTCGATTTCGAGAGCGCGCTGCGCGAGCGGGTGCTGCTGCTGCGCGATCTGTCCGAAGAAGCGATCGCCCAGTGCCTCGCCACGCGGATCGAGCCGATGCCCGGTGCGCGCGTGCTGGTGGAAACGCTCAAGGCCAGGGGGTGCCGCACGGTGCTGGTCACGGGCGGCTTTCACCATTTCGCTGACCCGATTGCCGAGCAGCTCGGATTCGAGCGGGTCGTGGGCAATCGCCTGGCGATCGATGGCGGACGGATCACCGGTGAACTTGTCGGCCCGATCACCGACAGTTCGGTCAAACGCGTCACGCTCGAAGCCGAACTGGCGGAGCTGGGCGAGGGCGCGGTAGCGCTGGCGACTGGCGACGGGGCCAACGATGTGCCGATGCTGATCGCGGCAGATTACGGCATTGCCTATCGCGCCAAGCGCGCGGCTCGGCTGGCTGCTAATGGCTGGATTGACCGGGGCGACCTCACCAGCGTGCTCCGCCTCCTCGGCATTCCCCATGCGGAGTGGGTGGGGGACTAACTTGCCTGCTCAGATTGCAGCAGCGCTGACAGCCTTGGCGCGGGTCTTGCGCCATGCGGCATAGCGCAGGCTGGCCGCGAGGAGGCAGAGCGACGTTCCGACAAGTCCGGTCACCATGGTCTCCGGATCGGGAATGCGTTTCGCATAGGCCGCGGTAAAGATCAGCCAGATGACATGGATGCCGGTGGTGTGCAGCCGCTTCCAGTTGCGCCCCATTGCGCGCTGCGCAGTGCCATTCGATGTCAGTGCCATGAGCAGGATCGCGGCATAGGCAAGCGCGCCGGGAGTCACCACGGTCAACGATTCGCCGCGGGCCGTAACCGCCATGTACAGGGCGTAGAAATGGATGGTGTGCGTCGCCGCAAAGCCGAGCCCCCACCAGCGCCGGTCGCGCATCAGCGCCTTGGTGAGCGGATGCGGGTAGAGCCGCAGCAGGCTCGAAATTGCGTAGACCAGAAGGAACACCGGCAGCCCGACCCGCGCGGTGTAGCGTGCGGCAAGGTTCCAGGCATCTGCCGGGTCGCGACCCATCTCCAGCCCGAACCACAGGGCAAAGAGGCCCAGCACGAGGCCCAGAACGAGCGGCCAGCGTCGAACGGTTTGGCGTTGTGTCATGCGTAGCTGCGTGTCCGGCTGGGTAGAGGGGTGCGCTGGTGTGATGCCCGATGCGCTGGCAATCGCGCAAGCCCGGCAGTCCCGATCACTGGCATGGACACACAATTTACATTATTGTAAGTAGTGATGACTTACCAAGGATCGCATGATGGCTCTGACTGACCGCCCGCTCGTTTCCCCCGAACGCAAGACCTCCGGTTTCCGGCCGATCAAGGCGCTGCGCCATTTCGGCAAGCTCGTGGCTGACAAGGAAGACACCGAGCAAGTGTTCCACATCATCGAAGCGCTCAAGGGCAAGGCCAGCCACCGTCAGGCGTGGAGCTTCATCGCTTCCGAGCGCGGGCAGGCGTTCCTGCGCCAGGAAGTCGATATTCCCGCCATGCTGGACGATCATTCGCGCTGGGCGGACTGCGGGCCGAGCAGCGTGGCGCAGCAATACATCCGCTTCATGAGCCGCGAAGGGCTGACTGCGGCCGGGCTGGTGGCGGAGAGCCACAAGTGGCAGCCGCCGGAAAAACGGCACCAGGATCTGACCGAATGGTATTTCGAGCGCCTGCGCGACACGCATGATCTGTTCCATGTGCTCACCGGTTATGGCCGCGACGCGCTGGGCGAAGCGTGCCTGCTCGGCTTCAGCTACGAGCAGAACGGCAATCTGGGTGTGAAGTTCATCGCCTATGCCGGGACGCGGCAGATCCAGAAGACCACCCGCACCAATGCGCCATTGTTTGCCGCCGTGCGCGAGGGGCGCGCACTGGGCCGCGCGGCTGCAAAGATCGCGCATGAGGACATTGAAGCGCTGATGCGCGAGGACATCGATGCCGCCCGCGCGCGCCTCAATATCGGCAAGCCGGTGATCTATCGCCAGTGCCTGGCGCAACTCGAAGCTGACGGTTTCGTCCAGAGCGCGCTGATGGCGCCGACCGCGCAGGCGGCCTGAGCCGCGCTTCGGCTACCGCAATTCCCTGCGGATCATCAGCTTGAGGGCCGACCAGGTCTGGTCCACGGCGCACACCTTCACATCGACGAAACCCAGCGGCAGGCAAATCTCGCGGATAGTGTCCTCGGTGATGTCGGTCGGAACCTTTGACGCCTTCTTGGGCCAACTTGCCCAGATAAAGCCATTCGGATCGATGGTGTGGCGCAGCTCGGCCAGCAAGTGAGCCAGTTCTGCTCGTTCCGCCGTGAAGATGTGGGCGACGTCCAGGCCCTTGATGGGGCCCGGCAGTTCCTCGACCCCGGAATTTGCCAGCTCGACCCGGACCGTTTCCGGTATGGCATGGAACCAGGCTCGAAGACCGGGCTTGAGCGACAGCTTTTTCGCCAATGGCGTGCCTGAATAGCCCGCCAATGCCATGGCTTACCGTTCCATCCAGTCGCGGAAGAAGCTCTGGTGCGCTTCGCGCAGATCCGCCAGAGGTACACCCAGCAGGCTGTCACCGCCCACGGTGCCCAGCCGCCGGAAACCGATCTGCGCCGTCTCGGCATTTTCGGTGCCCTTGGCCAGTGCGGCATTGAGTGCGGCTGGATCGGGCACAGCGATAACGTAGCGGCCCTGATCCTCGCCGAACCACCACTGGGCGGCGGTATATTCCGGATTGCCTTCAACCGTCGCGCCAAGCCCGCTGGCCAGCGCCATTTCCGCCAGCGCGACCGCGAGGCCGCCGTCCGAGATATCGTGCACGGCATTGACCAGCCCGTCCGCGATCAGCTCGTGGATGATCTTGCCGGCATTGCGCTCGATCACGAGATCGGTTGGCGGGGCGCGCCCTTCGTCGCGGCCCTTGACCACGCTCAGCCACAGCGACTTGCCGAGATGCGAGCGGGTGGGATCAGGCCGTGCCCAGAATTCCGGGCCAACCAGGTAAAGCGTGTCACCTGCATTCTTGAAGCCCATGGTCATCATCCGGGAATAGTCCTCGATGATGCCGACCCCGCCGATCGCGGGGGTGGGCAGGATCGCGCTGCCGCCGCCGGTGGCCTTGCTTTCGTTATACAGGCTGACGTTGCCGCTCACGATCGGGAAGTCGAGCGCGCGGCAGGCTTCGCCCATGCCTTCGAGCGCATGGACGATCTGCGCCATGATCTCGGGCCGCTGCGGATTGGCGAAATTGAGGCAATTGGTCACCGCCAGCGGGCGCGCGCCCACCGCGCACAGATTGCGATAGGCTTCGGCGATCGCCTGCTTCCCGCCTTCATAGGGGTCGGCATAGACATAGCGCGGCGTGCAATCGGTGGTGATTGCCAGCGCCTTGCTTGTGCTGTGCACCCGCACCACACCGGCATCGCCGCCAGTCTGCAGCGTGTCGCCCATCACCTGGCTGTCATATTGCTCGGCAATCCAGCGCTTGCTGGCGAGGTTGGGGCTGGCCAGCAGCTTGAGCAGGTCGCCGGCCACATCGTCGCTGTCGGGGCGATCGGCCATCGGCGTGATCCCGGCCCAGGCGCGGTATTCCTCTTTCGAGAGATAGGGCCGGTCGTACAGCGGCGCTTCGTCAGCCAGCGGGGCGAGCGG
The DNA here is from genome assembly GCA_049421965.1 of Erythrobacter sp. Lineage (GTDB taxonomy): Bacteria > Pseudomonadota > Alphaproteobacteria > Sphingomonadales > Sphingomonadaceae > Erythrobacter. Next base: position 4,906 of record JBMSNZ010000068.1, on the reverse strand, counting down.
AATGTCGCACACCACTTCGCCGTTGAATTCCAGCACCATATGCCCGGTATCGGTGACTTCGCCGATCACCGCGAAATCGAGTTCCCACTTGCGGAAGATCGCTTCGGCCATCGCCTCCTTGCCGGGCTTGAGCACCATGAGCATGCGCTCCTGGCTTTCGCTCAGCATCATCTCGTAAGGCGTCATGCCGGTCTCGCGGCACGGCACCTTGTTCATGTCGAGCGTGATGCCTGCGCCGCCCTTGCTCGCCATCTCGACCGAGCTGGAAGTGAGGCCGGCCGCGCCCATGTCCTGGATGGCGACAATCGCATCGGTTGCCATGAGTTCGAGGCACGCCTCGATCAGCAGTTTCTCGGTAAAGGGGTCGCCCACCTGCACGGTCGGCCGCTTGGCCTCGGCATCCTCGCCGAAATCGGCGCTGGCCATGGTGGCACCGTGGATGCCGTCGCGTCCGGTCTTGGAGCCGACATAGACGATCGGATTGCCGACGCCGGTGGCTGCCGAATAGAAGATCTTGTCCGCATCGGCCACGCCCACCGTCATCGCATTGACGAGGATGTTGCCGTCATAGGCAGGGTGAAAATTGGTTTCGCCGCATACGGTGGGCACGCCCACGCAATTGCCATAGCCGCCGATGCCCGCGACCACCCCTTTCACGAGGTGCTGCATCTTGGGATGATCGGGCCGGCCGAACCGCAGCGCATTGGCATTGGCAACCGGGCGCGCACCCATGGTGAAAACATCGCGCAGGATCCCGCCGACACCGGTGGCCGCACCCTGGTAGGGTTCGATGTAGGACGGGTGGTTGTGGCTCTCCATCTTAAAGATGGCGGCCTGCGGCTTGCCTTCCGGCCCCGGGCCGATGTCGATCACCCCGGCATTTTCGCCCGGGCCGCAGATCACCCACGGCGCCTCGGTCGGCAGTTTCTTGAGGTGCAGGCGCGAGCTCTTGTAGGAACAATGTTCGCTCCACATCACCGAAAAGATGCCGAGCTCGACCAGATTGGGCTCGCGTCCCAGCGCATGGAGCACGCGGTCGTACTCCTCCGGCGAAAGACCATGCGATTCGACGATTTCGGGTGTGATCTGTGACATGGAGAGCGCCCTTAGCGCCCGCCAGCAGCTATCGCCAGTCCCGTGCGCGCCGGTGGCGGCGGTTCTCCCCCACCCAGCGGGCCAGCAAGGTCAGCACGCCAAAGGCGACCAGCGCCTGGAGGTAAAGCAGCAGCCCGGCCTCGGCCGGATGCGGGGCGAACCAGTTGATCGCCTGGAACAGCAGCAGCACGGCCAGCAGCACCAGCGGCTGGCCGACCGGACCGCGCGTGGCCTTCACATACCAGACGAACGCCCCCAGCGTGATCCCGATTTCCAGCGGCATGGCCACCGCCGGATAGTTCCACAGGCCCAGCCCGGTCTTCAAATCGCCGCCGGCCAGCGTCAGATCGGGCCGGTGGACCAGCCAGTCGAGCAGCCAGTGCGACAGCACCACTGCGCCAGCCAGGATCCCCGCCACCGCCTCGCGCAGCAAGGCAAATACCAGCAGGCCGAAGATCACCGCCCATACCGCTGTGCCCAGCAGGCTGTGCGTATAGGGCATGTGGTACAGATCGAACGGGACCATCACGGTCACGCCCGGTTCCACCCGCATCCGCTCGATGCCCACGGTCGCGAGCACAAAAAAGGCCCAGTCGACCAGTTGCGCCCCAATGAACAGCGTGCCGATGCCGGGCGCGCGCCGACTTGCCGCAGCGGCGGCGAAGGCAGGGGCAAAGTGTCCGATGAACATGCCGGTTTAGGTCGTCAGCTTGAGCGTGGCCCAGGTCGCGATCCCGCTCGCGGTGGCGGTCGCAAAAGTGCCCCAGGCGATGTCCATCACGCTGATGTGGGTGGACCAGACCTTGAATACCGCCTGGCTGGTGAGGTCAAAGGTGGCATAGCACAGCGCCCCCAGCAGCGCGCCGTTGAGCACCGCGGCGCTCACCTGCCCGCTCTCCAGGCCCGGCCGAATCGCGAACCACACCATGCCTGCAAGGTAGATCAGGTAGAACACGGCAGCCGGCACCACGCGGAAATTCTCGGCCATGATCTCGCCGATCACCGGCCGGTAGAGATTGGGGCCAGCCCAGCGCAGCCACATCGCATCAAGCACGCCAAAGGCGATCGCGGCCACGACATAGGCGATTATCCACTTGGTCATCCGCGACTCCGTGTGTTCTTATCCTCGACTGACAGCTTGACCGCCTACGCCGTGGCGGTCAATGCTCGCCACACAAGAGAGAGGGGCAGTGGCCATTTCCGACACCACCGATATCACCCAGCTGACTTTCGAACAGGCGCTCGGCGCGCTGGAGGAAATCGTGCAGCAGCTGGAGAGCGGCAATGTGCCGCTCGACCAGTCGATCGCGCTCTATGAACGCGGTGAAGCGTTGCGCCGGCATTGCCAGAAGCGGCTCGATGACGCGCAGGCGCGGATCGAACGCATCGTGACCGACGGGGCAGGCGCTGCGGCCGGTACTGCACCTTTCGACACTGACGGATAGCGCATGGCGGGAGGGCTCGATCACAGCCTGCTCAAGCAAGGGCTGGCGCGCGTCCAGGAGGAAGTGGACAGCGTGTTCGACGCGCTGCTGCCGGTGCCGCAGGACAGCCGTGCGCGGCTGGTGGATGCGATGCGTTATGCGGCAATCGGCGGCGGAAAGCGGGTGCGCCCGCTGCTGCTGGTGAGCACAGCGGAGCTGTTCGGGGTCGACCGCGACCGGGCGCTGCGCGCAGCCTGCGCGGTGGAAGCGATCCATGTCTATTCGCTGATCCATGACGATCTGCCGTGCATGGACGATGACGACTTGCGCCACGGCAAGCCCACGCTGCACAAGGCCTTCGACGAAGCGACCGCAGTGCTGGCGGGCGATTCGCTCCACGCGCTGGCCTTCGAGATCCTGGCTGACCCGGAAACCAGCGCGGACCCGTTCACAAGGGTCGAACTGATCGCCACGCTGGGCCGTGCCAGCGGCAAGGACGGCATGGCCGGCGGGCAGATGATGGACATGATGGCGGAAGCCGAGGATTACGATCTCCACACCATCACGCGGCTGCAACAGCTCAAGACCGGCGCGCTGCTGGCAGCGTCGGTCGAAATGGGCGCGATCATGGGGCATGTGCCGCCGGAAGGGCGCCATCACCTGCGCGCCTATGCCCGCGACATCGGCCTCGCGTTCCAGATCGCGGACGACCTCCTCGACCATGAAGGTGACGAGAGCAAGGCCGGCAAGGCGCTGCGCAAGGACGACGGGCAGGGCAAGCAGACCTTCGTGACGCTGATGGGGGCAGACAAGGCGCGCGAACAGGCGCGGGCGCTGGTTGATCAGGCGGTGGGCCATCTTGCTGCCCATGGCGACGAGGCGGCGATGCTCGCGGCCGTGGCGCGCTATATCGTGGAGAGGGACAGGTAATGCGGCGTATCGGCATCTACCCGGGGACATTCGATCCGATCACTCTGGGCCACATGGACATCATCGAGCGCGGCGCGAAGCTGGTCGATGAATTGATCATCGGCGTCACCACCAACGCGGCGAAATCGCCGATGTTCTCGGACGATGAACGGATCGCCATCGTCGAGCGCGAGGTTGCAGCGATCGGCAATGGCAGCATTCGCGTGGTTGGCTTCAATTCGCTGCTGATGGATTTTGCCGACCGCATGGGGGCAGCAGTGGTGATCCGCGGGATCCGCGGCGTGACCGATTTCGAATACGAATACCAGCTCACAGGCATGAACCGGCAACTCAACCACGAGATCGAGACCGTGTTCCTGATGGCTGATGTGGCGCTGCAGCCGATTGCCAGCCGACTGGTCAAGGAGATCGCGCTTTATGGCGGCGACATCTCCAAATTCGTGACCCCTGCGGTGCGCGACGAGGTGGTCGCGCGGGTCGAGCTGAACGGGCGGCTGGGCGGCAACTGATCGACCAGACGAAGCTGTGCAGGCGCGCTCGATCATTCATTGCGGCGACAGTGATGTGCGGCTAGACCGCCACCCGACCCTAAGCGATATCAAGGCTTCGTGACGCCAATCATGCTGAAACACGTTCTTTCTGCCGCGGCTGCTTCGCTTGCACTGCTTGCCGCACCTATGCCCGCGCTTGCCCAGGATGCCCCGGCTTCCGAGGCGGCGACGCCGCCCGCTGCAGCGCCGGCACCGGCTTTCCGTACCTATGCGCCGGTCAATTTCGATGCCACGGCCGATCTCGAGAATATCTGGTTGCTTGACCTCTCGAATGGCGAGCGTGTGGCGATCAGGCTGATGTCCGATTGGGCACCGAACCATGTCGAACGGATCAAGACGCTGACCCGCCAGGGCTTCTATGACGGGGTGATCTTTCACCGCGTGATCGAAGGTTTCATGGCACAGGGTGGCGATCCCACCGGCACCGGGCAGGGCGGGTCCGAGCTGCCTGACCTCGCTGCCGAATTCAACCCGATCCCACACATCCGGGGCACGGTGTCGATGGCGCGCGCCAATGACGAGAACAGCGCGAACAGCCAGTTCTTCATCGTATTCTACCCGCGCTTCAGCCTCGACAAGCGCTACACCAATTTCGGCCGCGTGATTTCCAACATGGCGGCGGTCGATGCCATCACGCGCGGCGAGCCGCCGACGAACCCGACCAGGATCCTGCAGGCCTCGATCGCGGCTGACAACAAGCCGCGCCCGGCAATGCCGGCGCCGCAGGCGGAAGAGGAGATCACCGCCGATATGTTGAGCGCGCCGCTCAATTAGCCTTTCCCCGGCCGGGCCGCATCGCTAGAGGCGCGGCCCATGCGAGTTGACCTGTTCGATTTCGAGCTTCCGCCCGAACGGATTGCGCTGCGCCCGGTGCGCCCGCGCGATGCCGCGCGCATGCTGGTGGTG
>JBMSNZ010000067.1:0-11583 GCA_049421965.1 Erythrobacter sp. | reverse complement strand
GACGAGATGACGAGAATCATCTGGCAGTGGATCCGCGAACGCCTGATCCTGCCGTATCTCGACATTGACCTGAAATATTATGACCTTTCGGTCGAGATGCGCGACGAGACCGAAGACCGGATCACTGTCGATGCTGCCAATGCCATCAAGCAGTATGGCGTGGGCGTGAAGTGCGCCACCATCACGCCGGACGAGGCGCGGGTCGAGGAATTCAAGCTCAAGAAGATGTGGAAGAGCCCGAACGGCACGATCCGCAATATCCTGGGCGGCGTGGTGTTCCGCGAGCCGATCGTGATCGAGAACGTGCCGCGCCTGGTGCCGGGCTGGACCGATCCGATCGTGGTTGGCCGCCATGCCTTTGGCGACCAGTATCGCGCCACTGACACGCTGATCCCCGGTCCCGGCAAACTGCGGCTGGTGTTCGACGGCGAGGACGGGACCAAGATCGATCTCGACGTGTTCGATTTCCCCAGCGCGGGCGTCGCCATGGCGATGTACAACCTCGATGATTCGATCCGCGACTTTGCCCGCGCCAGTTTCAACTACGGCCTCAACCTCGGCTGGCCGGTCTATCTCAGCACCAAGAACACCATCCTCAAGGCCTATGACGGGCGCTTCAAGGACCTGTTCCAGGAAGTGTTCGACACCGAAGGTTTTGCCGAAAAGTTCAAGGAACTGGGCATAGTCTACGAACACCGCCTGATCGACGACATGGTCGCCAGCGCGTTGAAGTGGAATGGCAAGTTTGTCTGGGCCTGCAAGAACTACGACGGCGACGTGCAATCCGACACCGTTGCACAGGGTTTCGGCTCGCTCGGCCTGATGACCTCGGTGCTGATGACGCCCGATGGCAAGACCGTCGAGGCCGAGGCCGCGCATGGCACCGTCACCCGCCACTATCGCCAGCACCAGCAGGGCAAATCGACCTCGACCAACCCGATCGCCAGCATTTTCGCCTGGACTCGCGGGCTGATGTATCGTGGCAAGTTCGACGGCACGCCCGATGTGGTGCGCTTCGCTGAAACGCTCGAACGCGTGTGCATCGAAACGGTCGAGCGGGGCGATATGACCAAGGACCTCGCCCTGCTGATCGGCCCGAACCAGAACTGGCTGACCACCGAACAGTTCTTCGAGGCGATCGTGCAGAACCTCGAGAAGGAAATGGCCAGCTGGTCATAGCTTTTGAGATCGGGTCCGATCAGCGCTGACTGTGCTGGCCCAGCTTTAACCCAATGATGGCATGGCACCCGGGCCGGACAGGCTTGGGGCCATGCCTGCGTGACAGGGCGCCAGTGGCCAGCTAAGCCAGCGGCATGGCTGGAGAACTCGCCCCCTCTTCAATGATGTCCGATGCGCTGGTGATCCTCGGCGCGGCAGGGATCGTGATACCGGTCTTTGCCAGGTTCAGGATCACGCCGATTATCGGCTTCATCCTGATCGGGGTTGCGGTTGGCCCGTTCGGGCTCGGCGCACTGGTGCCACAGGCCCCCTGGCTTGAGCATATCACGATAACTGACGTCGATACGCTGACGCCTTTTGCCGATTTCGGCATCATCCTGCTGCTGTTCACGATCGGGCTCGAACTGTCGTTCCAGCGCCTGTGGCAGATGCGCAGGACGATCTTCGGGATCGGCCCGATGGAGCTATTCGGCAGCGGTATCCTCATCGCTCTGGTTCTTCTGGCGCTCGGCAATTCGCTTCCCACTGCACTGGCCCTGGGTCTTGCACTCGCGCTGTCATCTACCGCGCTGGTGTTGCGCATTGCCGACACGCGCACTCCGGTGGGGCGGGCGGCGCTCGGCACACTGTTGTTCGAGGACCTTGCGCTGGTGCCGATCATCTTCCTGCTGGGCGCGATCAGCCCGGGTGATGGCGGCCAGGATATGCGCAGTCTGATGTCCACGCTTGCGCTGGGCGTCGGCGTGGTTGCGGCGCTGTTGCTGCTGGGGCGGTTGGCATTGCCGGTACTGTTCGCGCAAGCTGCACGCACCAAGAGCCCGGAACTGTTTCTCGCGGCCTCGCTGCTGGTCGTGATCGCGGCTTCGCTGGTTACCGGCGCGGTCGGGCTCTCCCCGATCGTGGGAGCGCTGGTTGCCGGCCTGCTGATTGCCGAGACCGATTACCATAATGAAGTCGAGGCGATGATCGAGCCGTTCAAGGGCCTCGCGCTCGGCGTGTTCCTGCTCACTGTGGGCATGAGCATCGACCTGGCGATGGTTTGGAACCGGTTCGGAGAGATCCTAGTTGCCGCGACCGCAGTGCTGCTGATCAAGGCGTTGGTGACCGGCATCATGATGCGGCTGCACGGTGCGCGAGCCTCCACCGCAACCGAGGCCGGCATCCTGCTCGCCAGCCCATCAGAGACCACTCTCATCGTTCTCGCCAGCGCCGTCGCGGTAGGACTGATCCGGCCCGACACCGCACAGTTCTGGCAAGTCGTGACCGCGCTCGGCCTGACCATCACGCCCTTGCTCGCGATCCTTGGGCGCTGGCTGGCCCGGCGTGTCGAGAAGGGTGACCCCGCTCCGCAAGTGCGGGAGGACGAAGCCGCGCAACGCACACTTATCGTCGGCGGCGGCCGCGTTGGGCGTCTTGTGGCCGAAATGCTCGCGACGCATGGCAAGCCCTACCTGATCATTGACGGAGATGCCGACCTGGTGCGGCAAATCCGCTCTGACGGGCTTGTCGCTGCCTTTGCCGACGCCGCACGGCCGGGCTCGCTGGCGATGTTTAACCCGCAAGGCGCCAGCGCAGTCATCCTGACGATGGACCAGCCCGTGGCAGCGCAGCTTCTCGTCAAGCAGCTCCGCCGCGAGTACCCTGAACTTCCGATCATTGCCCGTGCGCGTGATGCAAGCCACGCGGCGGCGCTTTACCGCGCGGGCGCCAGCCATGCTGTGCCCGAAACGCTCGAGAGTTCGCTGCAGCTCTCGGAAGCGGTGCTGATCGATCTCGGCGTGCCAATGGGCCCGGTGATAGCCTCAATCCACGAAAAGCGCGACGAGTTCCGCTCGCAGATCATGGAAGAAGGCGAGCTTGAGGAAAAGCCCAAGCTCAAGACGGCGAGCCTGCGCGAACGGGCAACCTGATCGCCCGCCCGCAGGCGCGCTCCGGCCTCAACCTGCCAGCGCCGCCCTCACCGCTGCGATCGCCTCGGCCGCCCTGTCGCCTTCGGGTCCGCCGCCCTGCGCCATATCGGGGCGGCCACCGCCGCCCTTGCCGCCCAGCGCTTCAACCCCAGCGCGCACCAGATCAACCGCACTGAAACGCGCGATGAGATCGTCGGTCACGCCGACGGCAACCGCCGCCTTGCCTTCATTCACGGCAACTGCGGCCGCAATGCCCGATCCAAGCTGCTTCTTGGCCTCGTCAAGCAATGGGCGAAGTTCCCTGGCGTCAAGCCCGTCGAGCACCTGCCCGCTGAACCGGATGCCGGCCACTTCTTCTATGGCAGACTGAGGCGCGCCCGAGCCGCCACCCAGCGCCAGCGCCTTCTTCGCCTCGGCAAGCTCCTTCTCGAGCCGCCTGAGCTCGTCCAGCAGTGCGGCAATCCGGGCCGGAACCTCTTCCGGGGTAGCGCGGATCTCGCTCGCAGCGGCCTTCAAAGCCTCCTCGCGATCAACCAGCCAGCGTCGCGCCGCTTCACCGGTCAGTGCCTCGATCCGGCGCACGCCCGAACTCACTGCACCCTCGGAAACAATGCGGAAGATGCCGATATCACCGGTCGCGCGGACATGGGTACCGCCGCACAATTCGACCGAATAGCTGCGGCCGCCATCGCGCTTGCTGCCCATCGAAAGCACGCGCACCTCTTCGCCGTACTTCTCGCCGAACAGCGCCAGCGCGCCCGCGGCGACAGCGTCGTCGGGGCTCATCAGGCGCGTACCGACCGGCTCGTTTGCACGAATTTCGGCGTTCACTTCCGCTTCGATCCGGGCGATCTCGTCGGCGCTCAGCGGCTTGGGATGCGAGAAATCGAACCGCAGGCGGTCGTCTGCGACCAGCGAGCCCTTTTGCGTCACATGCCCGCCCAGCGTGTTGCGCAAGGCGGCATGGACCAGATGCGTGGCCGAGTGGTTCGCCCTGATCCGGTCGCGTCGCGGCACGTCCACTTCGAGGTGTACGGTATCGCCCACAGCGATTGACCCAGCGCGGATCCGCCCGACGTGAACAAGCCGCCGGCCGAGCGTCTTCGAGGTATCCGCCACTTCGGCCGAAAGTCCGCCCGTCGTGGTAATCGCCCCGACATCGCCGGTCTGGCCGCCGCTCTCGCCGTAGAACGGGGTCTGGTTGGTCAGGATCAGCACGTCGTCGCCTGCGCTGGCGCTTGCAACCTCGGCACCATTCTTGACCAGGGCCACCACGCGACCCTCGCCACTGGTAGAGGCGTAACCGGTGAACTCGGTCGCGCCTTCACGCTCGGCAATGTCGAACCATACTTCGCCTGCTGCGGCTTCGCCCGAACCCTTCCAGGCTGCACGCGCGGCGGCCTTCTGCCGCGCCATCGCCGCATCGAAACCGGCGCGATCGACGCCGATGCCGCGCGAACGCAACGCGTCTTCGGTGAGGTCGTATGGGAAACCATAGGTGTCATAGAGCTTGAACGCGGTCTCCCCATCGAGCTCGCCCCCCTCGCCCATGGTTCCGGTTGCTTCGTCAAGCAGGCGCAGGCCCTTTTCCAGCGTGCGGCGGAACTGGGTCTCTTCCCGTTCCAGCACTTCCTGGATCAGCGCTTGGCCGCGCACAAGTTCAGGGTAGGCCTGCCCCATCTCGGTCACCAGCGCCGGCACGAGCCGGTGCATCAGCGGCTCGCTCGCGCCCAGAAGGTGCGCATGGCGCATCGCGCGGCGCATAATGCGCCGCAGGACATAGCCACGCCCCTCGTTCGAAGGCAGCACGCCGTCCGCCATCAGGAAGCTCGTGGAACGCAAGTGGTCAGCGATGACGCGGTGGCTCGCCTTGTGCTCGGCTTCGGCCTTGACGCCGGTAAGATTGACCGAAGCCGCGATCAGCGCCTTGAAGGTATCCGTGTCGTAATTGTCCGGCACGCCCTGCAGCACCGCCGCGATGCGTTCCAGCCCCATCCCGGTATCGATCGACGGCTTGGGAAGTTCAGACACGATCTCGTCATTGGCCTGCTCGTATTGCATGAACACGAGGTTCCAGACCTCGACAAAGCGATCGCCATCTTCGTCCGGGCTACCCGGAGGGCCGCCGAAAATGTGATCGCCATGATCGTAGAAGATTTCCGAACATGGGCCACACGGACCATCCGAACCCATCGCCCAGAAATTGTCCTTGGTGGGAATGCGGATGATCCGCTCTTCCGGAAGGCCGGCGATCTTGCGCCACAGCGCAAAAGCCTCGTCATCGGTGTGGTAGACCGTGGCCGTCAGTCGCTCGGGCGGCAGGCCCCATTCCTTGGTCAGCAAGGTCCAGGCGTGAAGGATCGCCTGCTCCTTGAAATAGTCACCGAAGGAGAAATTCCCCAGCATCTCGAAAAACGTGTGATGCCGCGCGGTGTAGCCGACATTGTCGAGATCGTTGTGTTTGCCCCCGGCGCGTACACACTTCTGCGAGGTCGTGGCGCGCGGCGCAGGCGGCGTTTCGAGCCCGGTGAAGGCATTCTTGAACGGCACCATCCCCGCGTTGACAAACATCAACGTGGGATCGTTGTAGGGCACAAGCGGCGCACTGGCGATTTCGGCATGGCCATTGGCCGCGAAATAGCCGAGGAATGAGCGGCGGATATCGTTGGTCGACGTCATGGTTGCGCAGTTAGGGCCTCGGTGGCGCAGCGGCAAGGCACTATCGCAAGCTAAGAGTTCGTGGCTGTCACAATCCAGACGCTGGCACCCAGCGCGACCACGCCATCGCGCAAGTTGGCGCGGGCCAGAGCCGCAATCCCTTCAAGCAACGCCTCGCGCTGGGCGCCCGCCAGCCCAGCCAAGGCACGGGCGGCGGGGCCGATCCGACTGAAGTAACCGATCGCATCCGAAACTGGATCCTCACCAGAACCTGCAACCATATCGAAATCGAAGGCTTCAAGCCGGATGTCGCTCCAACCCGCTTCGGCAAGAATGCGCTCGACCCGTTCCCCGTCGGCGAAGGCGAACGGACCCGGGGCAAGCGGATCGGGCCGCGGTGCGTGCGGATCGGGCGGTACAAGACGCCCGGCTTCGGCAAATAGCGGATTGAACTCGAGCGCGCGGAAACACGAAAACAGCATTCGAGCGCCAGGCTGCGCGGTACCCGCCAGATTGGCAAAGGCCGCCACAGGGTCGTCAAAGAACATCACTCCGTGCCGCGACACAAGCAGGTCGGGATCGGCACCGGGCGCCGCTTGCCATTTCGAGGCATCGGCAAGTTCGAACTGAAGGTTGGCAAGCCCCGTCCCCCGTTCGCGCGCGACCGCGACAAGTTGCGGTGAAACATCGACCCCCAGTATCGATGCGGCGGGCCGCGCACGGGCCAGCAGCAGCGAAAGCTCACCGGCACCGCAACCAATGTCGAGTACCCGGGAAAACTCGAGCATGAGGATGCGTCGTTCGAGCTCGGCGGTCAGCGCTGCAAAGCTGCGGTCGGTACGCTGCCATTCGCTGGCCCACGACTGGCCGACACGCCCTTGCCACTCCTGGATATCCACGCCTGCCATAATGCCTCCGTCTGTGCCGCACGCAGCCATGATCGCGGACGACGACATGCTCCATGCGGTCCCAACCGGAGGAAGGCAACCGCTGTGACTTATTCAAAGGAGTGGGCACAACGAAAAACCGGCGCGGCCTCGCAAGGGGACGAGAGGCACGCGCCGGTTTCCCGATTTACCGGACGCCTTGCGCAAGCTGGCTGAGCCTGCGCACGCCCGCTTGAGGGTCAGTCTTCAGGGTCCGCGTCCGGGCCCGTCATCATCTCCTCGACGACCTTGTCGGTGTGGCCGCGGATCGCGGTTTCCAACTTGTCGCAAATCTCGGGGTTTTCCTTGAGGTAAAGCTTGGCGTTTTCGCGACCCTGCCCGATCCGGATGCTGTCATAGGAGAACCAGCTGCCCGATTTCTCGACCAGCCCCACCTTGACGCCGAGATCGAGAATCTCGCCGATCTTCGAAATGCCTTCGCCATACATAATGTCGAATTCGACCTGCTTGAACGGCGGCGCCACCTTGTTCTTGACCACTTTCACGCGGGTGGTGTTGCCGACGATATCGTCGCGGTCCTTGATCTGGCCGGTGCGGCGGATATCGAGCCGGACCGAAGCATAGAACTTGAGCGCGTTGCCGCCGGTGGTGGTTTCCGGATTGCCGTACATCACCCCGATCTTCATGCGCACCTGGTTGATGAAGATCACCATGCACTTCGAGCGGCTGATCGAGCCGGTCAGCTTGCGGAGCGCCTGGCTCATCAGCCGGGCATGGACGCCGACCGAGCTGTCGCCCATCTCGCCTTCGATTTCCGCGCGCGGAACCAGTGCCGCGACCGAGTCGATCACAAGCACGTCGATCGCGTTCGAGCGCACCAGCGTGTCGGCGATCTCAAGTGCCTGTTCGCCGGTATCGGGCTGCGACACGATCAGCTCATCAATGTCGACGCCCAGCGCCTTGGCATAGACCGGATCAAGCGCATGTTCGGCATCGATGAAGGCTGCAGTGCCGCCAGTCTTCTGCGCTTCGGCAATGGCATGGAGCGCCAGCGTGGTTTTGCCCGAGCTTTCGGGCCCATAGATCTCGATGATGCGGCCGCGCGGCAGGCCGCCGATCCCCAGCGCGATGTCGAGCCCGAGCGAACCGGTCGAAATGGCTTCGATCTGCATCGCTTCCTTCGAGCCCAGCTTCATCGCCGAGCCCTTGCCGAAGGCCCGATCAATCTGGGCAAGCGCAGCTTCGAGCGCCTTCTGACGATCCACGGAAGACTCCTTTTCAACCAGTTTGAGATTCGTCGCCATCGCATGGCCTCCCTTGCTTGCCTAGGGGCGAAAGCCGGTTATCGACCGCCCGTTACGCGATTATGTATCGCATTTGTTCTTATGGAACAAGTAGGGAACGAAATTTTTCTCGAGGGCGCCGAAATCAGGTGACCGGCCGCACCTGGAAGCGCAGTTCGGCAGTCTGGCCGGGCTTCACCGAAACGCTGATAACCTGCTGCCCGTCGCGCAGGGCAAGGCCGCGCACAGGCTTGACCTGCCATGCCGCTGCCGGACCGATTTCGAGTTCGACACTGGCATTTTCCGCGCCCGCATTGGTCAGCACCGCGCGCACCTCTCGCCATGCCTTCCGCTCGGCATCGGGCACCGGATCGGCCGCCGAAAAGGCGCATTGGTGGTAAACCGCAGTGCTCGCGCCCAGCCCGATCTCGACCTTTTCGCCCACCGCGTAATCGCGCAGCGAATCCTCGCCGATCAGCAATTCCCCGGCAGCAGCGGGTTCGAACACGGTCACCCCACCCCGCGGCAACGCAACACCAAGCCCGCTTTGCTCCTTGTTCTCGGTGCGGAAAAGCAGGCCGGCAGGAGAAAAGGCTGCGCGATCATCGAACGGCCGGTCGAGCGAGCAGCGCGCGCGATAGATCAGTGCGCCTCGCACCTGGTCTTTCTGCAGGAACGCGACCTGCTTGAACCCCTTGGCCCGCACGCTGATCGGCTCTGGCACGCGGTAAAGCTTGAGATCGCCGAGGTTCTCCTCGCCAACCAGCATCGCCATTTCCACCGCATAGGCGCCGTCAGCCTCCTGCATGCGCGCGGCGGTGACCATGATCGGCGCGGCCGACATGGGCGGCGGTGGCGCCGGCACCGGAATGGGAATGAAATCGGGATAACTGCCTGCGGCCGTGCTGCCCATCGGCCAGCATTCAAGCTGGAGCGGCTCACCCTGCGGCGGCGACGCCAGAGTTTCGAAGTCGCTTTCGATATTGAGCGTGCCGGCCACGACCATCAGCTCTGCGTTCTCGAAGCTTTGCCCGTTATCGTTGACCAGCGTAAGCCAGCTCAGCATCCGCATGTCGCGACGGCCCCTGGGGGCATCGTCCCGCAGCGAGGCAACATAATGCGCCTGCCAGTCGAACCCCCAGGCGAGATAGGTCAGCGTCACGGTGTAGGTCCCGCCGGCCTCGTCGCGCGTATCGATGGTGAACACCGGTTCGGCCGACAGCCCCTCTGGAACGCGGTCGAACCCGAGCCGTTCGGGCAGGCCAGAACAGCGTACCGCCTCATAGCCCTGCGATGTCTGCAGCACGATGCCGCCATCAGCGCGAGCGCGCACCACCGCCTGCTCGCTGCTTTCGCGCCCGGTCGCAGGATCGGTGCGTGTGAGGGTGACGCGGTTGCCCAAAGTCCCGTCAACCAGGGCGGCGGGCGACAGCAGCGCCGAATTGCGGTTCTTCTCGATCGTGCCGCCAGGCAGCCCGGTGACGATCGCCGAGACACCGATCATGCCCTCGGCCACTCCGGCAAAGCGGATGGTGCTTTCCCCTGGCGGAAGCGTGACCTTGCGGGTTTCGCTGATCATCGCGAAGCCGCGCGGATAATTGCGATTGAAACCACTCCCTTGCGGATCCCGATAGATCGTGACTGCGACCTTTTCCGGCGGCGTCGCGTCGACGACGTCGCGCGCGGCCAGCGGTGCGCTGGCCAACGCAAGCAGGAAAGCAAGGGCAGCGCGCACGCGGCGCATCGGATCAATACCGCGTAGCGTAGGTTACGCGCACCACCCGCACGCCATTGGCGGGCACGGTGATCGCATATCGCCGGCTGTTGGCGTTCAGCTGCACGCCCGGCACATCTTCGCTCACGATGCGATAGTCACGGCTCCACCAGCCATAATCGAGGCCGGACTGGACCAGATTGACTTCCACCGGCGTGGATTTGGCATTGGTCAGCGTATAGCGCATCGTGGTGGTCCAGAAGGTCTTGGGCCGTTCGCGCTCGCCGGTTACCTGCGCGCCGTCGGGCAGGGTCACGCGATAGCGTTCAATCCGCTCCCACTGGTCCGACGTGATCTGTTCGCGCTTTTCGACTTCGGGCTTTACCAGCACGTCAAAGGCATCGCCGGTAACGAGCGACAGTTCGCTGCCCATAGGCGTATGGTCGATCGCATTCTCGCCGATGAATTGCGGGCTGCCCTGCCGGTCACGCTGATAAAAGCGCACCGTTCCGGCCGGCAATGCATCGCCCAGCCCGCCCTCGCGCGAGGAACTGAAGAAAATCTCGCTGCTTACATTCTGCGGCTGCTCCAGATTGGCCAGCCAGCCAACGGTGTAGCCATAGAGCTTGCGGGCCGGCACACCCTGGACATCGAGGAAGCTCACCTGCTTGGTCTGGGCATTGGCGATCGTGGTCCGCCCGGCGATCGGATAGAGATAGAAATCGCCAACCTGTTCGCGGTCGGCGCTTTCGGTGCCGGGGCGATATTGCTGCGCGCCGCGCGGCACCGGCTGGTAGGGATATTGCCCGTACTGCGGCTGAGCGCTTCCCGGATTGCCCGCCACCAGCAGGGTGTTGGCGTTGGAAAAGGTCGTGCCGGTATTGTTGGTGAGCGTGACCCAGCCCTGCATGTCGATCGTGCCACGCGCTTCGTCGAACAGCGCCACATAGTCTGCGCTCCAGCCCAGCCCGGGCGTGAGGTAGCGGATCGAGGCAGGACGGGTTCCCGCGCGGTCGCTCTGGACATTGACCGACAAGGTCGGGCGCGCCCGCAGATTGGGCGGCACACGGTCGAACACGACACGCACGGGCAAGCCATCGTCGCGCAGCACCTCGATCCGGTCACCGATCTGGATCACCACCCCGCCCGCGGTCGACAGCACCTTCGCGCGCTCGCGCGTCTCGGCGCCGGTGGCAGGGTTGGTGCGCACCAGGGTGACGGTCTGGCCAATCGCCTTTTCCATCATCTTCTGCGGGGTAAGCAGGTCGAAGTCGAAGTTCTGTTCGACGATCGCAGCGCCGCTCGCCGCAAAGCTGAGCGTTTCCGGCCTGATCTGCGCCGACACATCGGGAAACTCGATCCGGCTGCGCCCGGCAGCTATCGCGATCTGGCGCACATCCTGCACCAGCGCCTGGCCGTTGGTATAGATCGTAACCGAGAGATCGCCTTGCGCGCTCTCGTCGGTTTGCGGGAATGCTGCCGTGCCGCCGGCGAGCAATGCCCCTGCCAGCGCAACCAGACTCAGTCCGCGCAATCCTGCCATGTGATCCTCCCGCCTGAAACTTCGCGTCTTTTCACCAAGCGATTGTGAACGAAGCCTGTCCGCGCGGGAAAGAGACAGCGCGCGCGTCGCCGAATCAGTGCCGCGCGAGATCGCGCATCACCCCTGCCACCTTGTCGCTGATCTGCTGCACGCTGAACGGCTTGGCGAGGAAATGCATGTTGGGGATGTCGATATCATTGCGCAGCTGTTCTTCGGCATATCCCGACATGAACAGCACCGGCAGATCAGGCTGCAGCTGGCGGATCGCCCGCGCCATGGCCGGGCCATCCATTCCCGGCATCACCACATCGCTGACGACCAGATCGAATGTCTCGCCGCGCGTGATCGCGGCAAGACCTTCCTCTCCGTCGCTGCATGCGGTGACCTCATAGCCGGCGCCCGAAAGCGC
>JBMSNZ010000066.1:0-11648 GCA_049421965.1 Erythrobacter sp. | reverse complement strand
TAATCGCAATCTTAGCAACGCGATTAACCTTCTTGCCAGCATGAATGCGGGGAAGAGCTCGACGCTGTTGCAGGCGGCCTTCAATTACGGCGAGCGCGGGATGAGGGTCTCGCTCTGGACTGCGGCCATCGACGACCGACCTGGCTTTGGTGCAATCAGCAGCCGGATCGGGCTTGCCAGTGACGCGCATCGCTTCACAGCCGAGACCGACATCTTCGAGTATGTGGTCGCCGAGCATGGCGAGCGCCGGGTCGATTGCGTGCTGGTCGACGAGGCGCAATTCCTTACCGAAGCGCAGGTGTGGCAATGCGCGCGGCTAGCCGACGAAACCGGCATACCGGTGCTGTGCTACGGCCTTCGCACCGATTTCCAGGGCAAGCTCTTCCCTGGGTCTGCCGCGCTGCTGGGGATCGCGGATTCGCTCGTCGAACTGAAGGCAATCTGCCACTGTGGCCGCAAGGCGACCATGAACCTCAGGGTCGATGCCAGTGGCAAGGCAGTCAAACAAGGCGAGCAGACCGAGATCGGCGGAAATGACCGCTACCTGGCGCTCTGTCGCAAGCATTTCACCGCAGCACTGGCGGGCTGAGGCGCCGCGGCCTATCTACTGTCAATGACAGATACCCTTTCCTTGGCCCTGGTGCTGATCCCGGCGCTGGTGATCGCCATAGTCTTCCACGAAGTGGCGCATGGTTATGCCGCGCTGTTGCTGGGCGACACCACAGCGCGTGACCAGCGGCGGCTGAGTCTTAATCCGGTGCGCCATGTCGATCCGTTTGGCACGTTGTTGGTCCCGGGCGCGCTGGCTCTGGCTGGCGCTCCGGTGTTCGGCTGGGCCAAGCCCGTGCCGGTGCGGCAGGACCGGCTCGACAATCCTCGCTTCGGAATGATCGCGGTGGCGGCCGCAGGACCGGGTACCAACTTCGTGCTAGCCGCGATGGGCGCGATTGTGCTGGGGCTATTGGCGCCTGCGGTGGCGCCGCAGGCGGGCGAGGCACCGGGCCTGCTTGCGCAAGGCTTGTTCTATTTCATTCTGATCAACCTGTTCCTCGGCCTCTTCAACCTGCTGCCGATCCCCCCGTTTGACGGTTCGCACATCGTCGAGGGGCTGCTACCTCCTGCGCTGGCGCGCGGATACCGCAAGCTGCGGCCCTTCGGCATGCTGCTGTTCGTGGGGCTGATTGCAGTGACCTGGTTCGCGCCGCAATGGGGCGTGCTGGAGCATACGATCGGTCCGGCGGTGGATTGGACGCTTGATCGTTACCTTTCGCTCGCCAGAGCCGTTGCTGGCGAATGATGCCCCACGGCTGGCTGATCCTCGACAAGCCGCCGGGCCTTGGCTCGACCCAGGCGGTAGGCGCGGTCAAGCGAGTGTTGCGGCAGGGTGGGTATGGCAAGGTCAAGGTTGGCCATGGTGGCACGCTTGATCCGCTGGCCGAAGGCGTGCTGCCGATCGCATTGGGCGAAGCGACCAAGCTGGCCGGGCGAATGCTCGACGCAACGAAAATCTACGATTTCACGATCCGCTTTGGCGAGGAGACCGATACGCTCGACCAATCGGATATTCTGCCAGCCTTGGCCACCATTGAACGAGCGATCTCTTCGTTCATTGGTGACATCGAGCAGGTGCCACCAGCCTATTCAGCGATCAAGATCGATGGCCGGCGCGCCTATGACCGCGCGCGATCGGGCGAAGCAATCGACATGCCGGTGCGCTGCGTCACCATTTATGGCATTACTCTCCTTGCGACAGGCGCAGAGCAGGCGCAGATCCGGTGGGCCACACTGCGTGCCCATGTGTCCAAGGGGACCTATATCCGTAGCCTGGCGCGCGACATCGCGCTTGCGCTAGGAACTCTCGGCCATGTCACCTACCTCCGCCGGGTGAAGGCCGGCCCCTTCACTGAGAAACAGGCGATTTCACTGGACAAGCTCGAGGAAATCGCTAAGGGCGCGAGCCTTCAAGACCTCCTCCTGCCGCTCGAGGCTGGGCTGGACGACATCCCGGCCTTGCAACTCGATCCGGAAAGCGCGCAGGCGGCCCGCCAGGGCCGGGTCCTTTCCGGGCTGCCCCATGGCGACGGGCTTCATCTGGCACTTCTGGGCAAGGTTCCGGTCGCGCTGATGGAACTTGTGGCTGGCACGGCCAGGGTCGTGCGGGGGTTCAACCTGCCAGATGTCGCAGAGTAAGAGAGAACACACATGTCGGTTACCGCCGAAAAGAAGCAAGAGATCATCAAGGACAACGCCCGCGATTCGAAAGACACGGGCAGCCCGGAAGTACAGGTCGCGATCCTGACTGAACGGATCCGCAATCTGACCGAGCACTTCAAGGGCCACCACAAGGACAACCATTCGCGCCGTGGCCTGCTGATGATGGTCAACAAGCGCCGCACCCTGCTCGCCTATCTCAAGAAGCGGGACGTAGAGCGGTACAACGCGCTCATTGCGAAGCTGGGGCTCCGCAAGTAAGAGTTTCTCGAAGGGGCGGCTCAAGGGTCGCCCCTTCGTCTATCCACGCATGGTGTACATGCGCAATCAATCGGCATCCTTCGCAATTCGGTGAAGGGGCCCATGGGGCACAAATGGCCCCGCACCGGACCGGGACGGCATACCCGGAATTTGCAGGCCCCGCGCGGCAATATGGCCCGCGGGTTCAAGAAGGAAAATCCATGTTCGACACGAAAACCGTATCGCTGGAGTGGGGCGGAAAGACCCTCACTCTGGAAACCGGCCGCATTGCCCGCCAGGCTGATGGCGCAGTGCTGGCCACTTATGGCGAAACCGTGGTGCTGTGCGCCGTGACCGCCGCCAAGAGCGTCAAGGAAGGCCAGGACTTCTTCCCGCTCACCGTGCACTACCAGGAAAAGTTTTCCTCGGCTGGCCGCATTCCCGGCGGCTTCTTCAAGCGTGAACGCGGTGCAACCGAAAAGGAAACGCTCACCAGCCGCTTGATCGACCGTCCGGTCCGCCCGCTGTTCCCCGAGGGTTTCTACAACGAAATCAACGTTATCGCGCAAGTCTTCAGCTATGATGGCGAATGTGAGCCCGACATCCTGGCGATGATCGCCGCATCGGCTGCGCTGACCATTTCGGGCGTTCCCTTCATGGGCCCGATCGGCGCCTGCCGCGTCGGCTTCGTCGATGGCGAATATGTCCTGAACCCGAAGCAGAACACCGCGCTCGCCGATGGCCGGCTCGATCTCGTCGTTGCCGCCACCAAGGACGCGGTGATGATGGTCGAATCCGAGGCGAGGGAACTGACCGAGGAAGAAATGCTTGGCGCAGTCATGTTCGCGCATGACGAATGCCGCAAGGTTGCCGATGCGATTATCCAGCTGGCCGAGAAGGCCGCCAAGGATCCGTGGCAGGTTGACCTTTCGGACAATACTGCCGAGCTCAAGGCCGAAATCAAGGGCATGATCGGCGACGATATCTCCAAGGCCTACAAGACCACCAGCAAATCGGCCCGTTCAGACGCGCTGAACGCTGCGCGTGACAAGGTGAAAGCGCATTTCGAAGCCAAGGGCGTCGATGGCCAGACCATGATGACCGCGATCAAGCTGACCAAGAAGCTCGAAGCGGAAATCGTGCGCGGCGCGATCATCAAGGACGGCACCCGTATCGACGGGCGCAAGCTCGACCAGGTTCGCCCGATCGAGGCGATGGTGGGCGTCCTGCCGCGCACGCATGGCTCGTCACTGTTCACGCGCGGCGAAACGCAAGCGATCTGCTCGACCACGCTGGGCACCAAGGATGCCGAGCAGATGA
This sequence comes from Erythrobacter sp., assembly GCA_049421965.1. Lineage (GTDB taxonomy): Bacteria > Pseudomonadota > Alphaproteobacteria > Sphingomonadales > Sphingomonadaceae > Erythrobacter. The sequence goes on along the minus strand of JBMSNZ010000066.1, from coordinate 7,877 downwards.
TCGACGGGCTGGAAGGCCTGACCTACGAGCGCTTCATGCTGCACTACAACTTCCCGCCCTACTCGGTCGGTGAAGTGGGCCGGTTCGGAGCGCCGAGCCGCCGCGATGTCGGCCATGGCAAGCTGGCCTGGCGCGCGCTGCACAATGTGCTGCCGAGCCATGAAGAGTTCCCCTACACGATCCGCGTGCTGTCGGACATTACCGAGTCGAACGGCTCGAGCTCGATGGCGACCGTTTGCGGCGGCTGCCTTTCCATGATGGATGCGGGCGTGCCGATCGCGCGCCCGGTCAGTGGCATCGCGATGGGCCTGATCCTTGAAGGCAAGGACTTCGCTGTGCTGAGCGACATCCTGGGCGATGAAGATCACCTGGGCGACATGGATTTCAAGGTGGCCGGAACCGAAGCAGGGATCACCTCGCTGCAGATGGACATCAAGATTGCCGGGATCACCAAGGAAATCATGGAGAAGGCGCTTGAGCAGGCCAAGGCCGGCCGTGCGCATATCCTGGGCGAAATGAAGAAGGCGCTGGGCTCTGCCCGCACCGAACTTTCGGCTCATGCCCCGCGGATCGAGACCATCACCATCGACAAATCGAAGATCCGTGACGTGATCGGCACCGGCGGCAAGGTGATCCGTGAGATCGTGGCAGAAACCGGTGCCAAAGTTGACATCGATGACGAAGGAATCATCAAGATCTCCTCGTCCGACCTGTCGCAGATCGAAGCCGCCAAGAAGTGGATTCTCGGCATCGTCGAAGAACCCGAAGTCGGCAAGATCTACACCGGCAAGGTGGTCAACATCGTCGATTTCGGCGCCTTCGTGAACTTCATGGGCGGCAAGGACGGCCTCGTCCACGTCAGCGAAATGAAGAACGAGCGGGTCGAGAAGCCGACCGATGTCGTGTCGGAAGGCATGGAAGTGAAGGTCAAGGTGCTCGAGATCGACAACCGCGGCAAAGTCCGCCTGTCGATGCGCGTGGTTGACCAGGAGACCGGCGAAGAGCTGGAGGATACCCGTCCTCCTCGCGAACCGCGCGAGCCGCGCGGAGACCGGGGCGATCGCGGTGATCGTGGCGACCGGCGGGGCCCGCGCGGCAACCGCGATCGCGGCCGTGACCGTGGCGGACGCCGTGAGCGTGGCGGCGATGATGGCGCCGCGCATGTACCCGACTTCCTGAAGGACTGATCGCCCACTCGGCGTGAATAGCGGGGGCTGCGGGTTCGCCTGCGGCCCCTTTGCTTTGGAGGATAGCAATGTTGCCGCGCGAAACCATCGCCACCGCCGCCATTCCAGGCGGCGAAACGCTGACGCTGGTCAGCCACGGGCGCGACTACATCATCATGCTTGGCCGTGACGAGCTGATGGGTACACGTATGCAATTCAGCGAGGAACAGCTGGCGTTGCTCACGCTCGACCGTCTCTCAGTGCACGAGCCGCGCGTGCTGATCGGTGGCTATGGCATGGGCTTCACCTATCGCGCCGCGCTGGCCAGGCTCGCCGGGCGTGGCCAGGTGGTGGTGGCAGAAGTGGTTCCGGAAATCCTCGATTGGGCGAAAGGGCCGCTGGCGCATCTTACCGGCGAAACCCTTGCCGATCCCGCAGGGGAAGTCGTCTTGGCCGATGTCGCGGCGCTGATCGACGATGCAATCGACGGCACTTCGCCGCGCTATGACGCGATCCTGCTTGATGTCGACAACGGCCCCGACGGAATCGTGCGCGAGGGCAATCAGCGGCTATATTCGACGCGCGGGCTGCGGCGCACCTCGGATGCGCTCAATCCCGGGGGCGTGCTGGCGGTCTGGTCGGCAGCGCCTGACAACCGCTTTACTGCGCGGCTCAAGGAAGCTGGCTATGCGGTCGAGGTCGAAACCGTGCGGGCGCGACCCAACAACAAGGGTCCGCGTCACACCATCTGGTTCGCGCGGCGCCCCTGATTATTGGCGGCGCATTCCGGCTCGCTGGTGGGGCGCCGCTTAGCGGACCCGCGGGCCACCAAATGGCAGCGGCGGAGGGGGACGGCGTGCACCGCGCGGTAGCTGCGCCTGATAGGCGCGCCCGCAATGGTCGACGCAATAGGGATAGCCCGGGTTCACCTGCTCGCCGCAGAAATGGAAATCCGGCTCGCCTGGGTGGCCCATCGGCCAGCGGCAGACCTTGTCACTCAGGTCGAGCAGACTGGTCTTGTCGGCGATCTCGGGGCTGGGCTTGGCGGGCACGAGGCGGCGCGGCGGGGCAGGTGGGATCGGCGCCTGCTGTTCGCCCGGACCCTGGCGCAGGAAGCCGCCGGGACCAACCGAAACGATCTTGGGCAGGTCGGCGGTGGGATTGGGGACTGGCTGGGTGGGGACGTCAGCCTCGCTCGCCAGCGCTGTGACCGGCCGGGCTGTTGGCGTTGCTGCCGGGCGCGGCGCGGCTTCCTTCACCAGTGGCGTCTTGGCCGGTGTCGGCTTCGCTGCGGGTTTGCGCGCTGGCGCGGCTTTTTCCTCATTTGCCTTCACCGGCGAGGGGCGCGACTTGAGGCCTAGGCGATGCGCCTTGCCGATCACTGCGTTACGGCTGACCCCGCCCAGTTCGTCGGCGATCTGGCTGGCCGTGGCGCCGCCTTCCCACATCTTCTTCAGCGTTGCGATACGCTCGTCAGTCCAGCTCATCGAATGTCCAATTCCTGTTCACACGCCCGGCAAAGTTCCGGCAGGGCGATCGCATCGCCCGCTTGTCAGGCCCGCCGCATCGCACTAGGCGCGCAAGCATGCCCGATCAAGCACAAGCCAGCCCCGATCCGGAGGCACCCCTCGATAGCGAAGTTTCGGGCAAGGGGACCCGCTTTTTGCCCCGCGGCGAACCGGTCTTCACCGGGATCAACCGCGTCGGGCTGTGGAGCCTCTATATTAAGGAGGTCCGCCGCTTTCTCAAGGTCCAGACCCAGACTATCTGGGCCCCGGCAGTCACCACGCTGTTGTTTCTCGTCATTTTCACGGTCGCGCTGGGGCGTGACGGGCGCGAGGTGTTGGGCGTTCCCTTTGCCAGTTTCCTTGCGCCGGGCCTGATCGTGATGGGGATGATGCAGAATGCCTTTGCCAATTCCTCCTTCTCGCTCCTTTCGGGCAAGATGCAGGGGACGATCATCGACCTGCTGATGCCGCCGCTCTCGCCGGGCGAGCTGATGACGGGCATCGTCGCTGCCGCGGTCACCCGCGCCGCAATGGTCGGCTGCACCGTGGCGGCTGCCATGCTGCTGTGGCCGGGCGTCAGCCTTCAGGTGGAACACTGGTGGGCGGTGATCTGGTTCGGTCTGATGGGATCGGCGATGCTCAGCGTGATGGGCCTTGCCACCTCGATCTGGTCGGAGAAATTCGATCATAACGCCGCGATCACGAACTTCGTCATCGCGCCGCTCTCGCTCCTGTCGGGCACGTTCTATGTGATCGACAATCTCCACGGCGTGTTTCAGGGCATCAGCCGCGCCAATCCTTTTTTCTACGTCATTTCGGGCTTTCGCTATGGCTTCCTGGGCGAAACCGACATCGGGGCAGCGAGCAATGCAGTGATTGTGGCAGCGCTTGGCCTCGGCCTGCTTAACCTCGCACTGGCCTATGCGGTCTATCTGGTGCTGAAATCGGGCTGGAAGCTCAAGGACTGAGCAATCCGGATCAATGCGTCAGCGCGCGGCGCATGCGATAGCGCGATCCGTCAAACTGTTCGAACAATTGCGCGATTTGCGGATGGTCGATCGGCCCGCCTCCCCCATCTGCCAGCAGGTTCTGCTGGCTCACATAGGCGACGTAGGAACTGTCATCATTCTCGGCCAGCAAGTGATAGAACGGCTGGTCACGGTCCGGCCGGATCTCTTCCGGGATTGCCTGATACCATTCCTCGCTATTGGCAAACACCGGGTCGATATCAAAGATGACACCGCGGAAATCGAACACGCGGTGGCGGACAATCTCGCCGATCCCGAAACGGGTCTTGATGCGGCGCGGGGCCTCGATCGTGCGGCCCGCCTGGCTGGAAAAGAACACAGCGCGATCCATGATCCGCAGGATATGGGTTTTTGCAGTCGCGAAACAAGATGCAGCGGTGCGCCTGTCCCCGGATTTGGCACGATTTGGGGCTTGGCAAGGGGCGGGGCTTGGGCTAACCGCCGCGCTCGCTTCGACCGGGGCCGTTGGTCCGCAAGCGCACCCGACATGCGGAGAGGTGGCAGAGAGGTCGAATGCGCCGCACTCGAAATGCGGTATAGGGGTAACCCTATCGTGGGTTCGAATCCCACCCTCTCCGCCACCTAGTCTGCGACATTTCCAGCATCTGAGAATTGAGGCTTCAGAACCCTGCAGTTCTGCGTGTTTCTGGCCTTGGACCCGTACCACAGAGAGCGTTGCGAAGAGAGAATTCTGGCCTGAATGACAGGTTTTCTCTGCGGCCCCTTGCCGTGCTACGGGATTGCCAATTTGTCCCAATTAAGCCGCCGTCTGTTCATCCCGCAAAAAGAGGGCTGAATTCTCGCGTGTAATGTCGCCCGGCAACATTTCCTGGTGAGAAGACAGTGATTTGGCTAGGTCAAGCCTGCGCTTGAATCCGGAAAACAGGAACAGGAAACAAATTATTTATCAAGTTTCACAAGGAGTTATACGAAATTTTGGCTGACCTGAGAATGTGTCTGTGCTAAAGAGGCCTCGCTCCTGATTGCCGTTCGCCCTAGTGGCGTTTGGGCATCGCGCCTTAGGCAAGGCAAGGTGCGCAGCATTCGGATCAATTCGGTTCCGAGAACAGCAGGATCAAAGGCGGCCCACATTCTGAGTGCAACGCCGATATCGCACTGCTTCTTGCTATGCTACCTGCTCTCCGGAGCCGGCGATTCCGTGATCGTCCTTGATAAGATCGGAGGCCCGCTCTCCAATCATGATGCACGGTGCATTGATGTTGCCGCTGGGAATCTCCGGCATGATGCTGGCATCGGCGATGCGCAGATTCTGAACACCTTTCACCCTAAGCCGCTCATCAACCACATCGCCGATCCGGCAGGTGCACGAAAGGTGATAGATCGTGTTGCCGAAGTGTAGCGCGAAGCTTTCAAGCAAGGCATCGCTTGGCTCCTCGCCAGGCACGTAGCCATGCTTTCTGGCGAGCTCCGGAGGAATCATCCATTCGCCAAGTCGGCCATCCGGCCAGTTCCTGGCGATCTCAAGCGACTTACGCATCAAAGCGACCATCACCTTGAGGTCATATGGATCGGCGAAGTAGTTGAAGTCAATCTTCGGTGGAACTGAGGCATCGGCTGATTGGAGAATGATCTCCCCCTCGCTGTGGGGCACGCAATTGCTGGGCAGGATGATCACGTTCTCCGATTCCGGCGACAGAACAGCCTCGGGATCGTCGAACATCATCGCGACATCTGCGTTGATCTGGTTGCGAAAGAAATCGGCGACGTTCCCGGAAGTCAGAAAGCCGATCTGGCCGTCGTGGGTGAAATGGTCACCGAGCCCGGTCGAAAAGAAGCACACGCCGTCATAGGTGCTCGACGAAGCAAGGCCGCTGCCGGTTGCCTTCAATTCGGCAAGCTGGCGTTCGGCCTCGGCCTTCAGTTCCTTAAGGTCGTCGCTCAAAGCACCATCATCTGCCGGATCAGCCGGTAAGGGACCTCCGGGTCCACGCAGGGCATCGGGTCCGATTGCCACGCCGATTTCGGCAGGGGCAACCCCGATCCCGGGCGCTGGGAAGATCATTCCGGCAAGGAAATGGTCTTTCAGATGTTTGCCGACATGCGGATGGTCCATGCGGCATTTTATGCCAACTTCTTCCAGTTCCCGTCGCGGGCCAATGCCCGACAGCATCAGCAACTGCGGAGAACCGACTGCGCCAGCGGACAGGATTGTTTCCCGGCTCGCGTGAATCTCCTGGATCGTTCCGTCCGCGTCGCGATACTCGACCCCGCAAGCAACCAGTCCGCACCCTTCATCCCTCAGGATCAGGCGGTTGGCCTGTACATTGGTAATGATGGTCAGGTTCGGGCGGTCTTCCGCGGCGTTTTCAAGGTAGGCGTGATAAGTGCTCGATCGCTGACCGCCCCGCGTGTTGGTCTGAACGAGCGACGAAACGCCTCCTGCCTGAAACCGGCCGCTGCCGTTGTAATCGCCCTCGGGCATGCCCGCCAATGTCGCCGCTTTGACGAATTGTCGGGCACAAGGTATGACCGGAGAACGGATACCGACACCGACCGGGCCGCCGTGGCCGCGTCCTTCCGTGTCAATCGCAGCCTCGTTGGACGGGCGAACCTCCTCCATCCGTTCGAAACAATGCCGGATGTCGGAAAAGCTCCAACCGGCGGCGCCAAGTTCTGCCCAATGATCGAAATCGCCGGGGTGCCCGCGTACAAACACCATGTAGTTCATGGCGGAAGACCCGCCGAGCATCTTGCCGCGCGGAACAGGGATCTTGCGGTTTTGCAAACCCCTGCCGGCCTTGCCCGGCTCCCCCTGGAACATCCAGTCACATTCCGGGTCGAGTTGCAGCGAGGCACAGGCGGCGGGAATCGCTTCGCGTTCAGGGGGCTTTCCTCCCGCCTCGAGCAATGCGACCGTGATGTTGGGGTCTTCGCTGAGGCGCGCGGCAAGCGCCGCCCCTGCCGAACCTGCCCCGACGATCACGAAATCATAAGCAGTCGCCATTGAACACTCCCCTTGAAGCTCATGCGACCTTCGCCGACGACAGATCCGCCGCCTGATGGGTTATACATGGGCTTGGGAGTTGGACCACGTATTTCTGCATGCGGGCCCTTGGGGCTTGGAGGGAAGGTGCCCGGCGTGAGACTTGGACCTCCCGCGGCGTCTCATCGCCTGGTGGGTCCCATACCCATTGCGAGGCGGCGAAAGAAGACAGTAGGCGGCGAGGGCTGCAGCGGGACTTTGCCTTTCAGTAATGGCAGGAACCGTGCGGAGCACAGCAGCGAGTTGCATTCAGCACAGTCTGTCAAGCTTGTCTGGTTGCTGTGGCTATCTGGCTACATACCTGCCGCTAATTCGCGAAACTTGCGACTGACGGCCTTGCATGGACACTAATGTGCATGCTTTACGTAAACCTCCGGGACTGAAATTGCTGTTTGGCGCGTTTGACTGGTTTTGGCGCGGCAGATTGGTGATTCGTTTAGTTTTTTGGTGCGGCAGCTCCGCCTCGGGCGCTGCCAGGGGGAATGTTTTATGAAGAACAGCTTTGCAGCTGCCAACCGCCAAGCCGCGCGCTGGCTGGCTGGCGCCGGTATGTCGGCATTGGCGATCACGCTTGCTGCGCCCGCGATGGCGCAGGATACCGAAGCCGGCCAGGAAGACGAAACCGTAATTCTTGAGGACGGCCAGGAAGCAACCCAATCGGATGGGCGAATCCTCGTCACCGGTTCGCGCATCCGCCGCAACGAGACGACCAGTGCCTCGCCGCTGACCATCATCGATCCCACGCTCCAGCAGAAGCAGGGTCTCAACAGCACCGCGGAAATCATCCAGCAGTCCCCGATCGCCAATGGTGCTACCCAGATCACGGCAGCGATCTCGACCAATACGATTTCCAACGGCGGTGCCGGTGCGCAGACCATCTCGCTGCGCGGCCTGGGGGCCGAACGTACGCTGGTGCTGCTCAACAGCCGCCGTGCGGGCCCGGCCGGCACGCGCGGCGCGGTTTCGGCGTTCGACCTAAATGTCCTTCCTTCCGCAATCATCCAGCAGGTCGACATCCTCAAGGATGGCGCCTCTTCGATCTACGGATCTGACGCGGTCGCAGGCGTGGTCAATATCCAGACCAAGCGTTCGACTGACGGGCTGGAGTTCAATTTTTTCCGTTCGCAGCCGTTCGAGGACGGCGGTCAGGAAACCAATGCCAGCCTGGCAT
>JBMSNZ010000065.1:0-11951 GCA_049421965.1 Erythrobacter sp. | reverse complement strand
CGTCGAAATGGGCCATGCGCTGCTGCTCCTGTCGGCGGTGGATATGGCGACTGGCTTGGCAAATGCCAACCGCCGTTACCCGGCCTGCAGCAGTTCGGGATGCGCGCGGCTGAGGTTACGGGGCAGGTAGCTCAGCCTGCCCCGGCACTGGCTGACCTAGTCGCCGAGCTGGCTTTCTGCGGGATCCCAGAACAGGCCCAAGGCAACCGCCGCAATGGTCAGCGTCCGCGCCAGCCCAGGCTCCGTGTTGCGCGGCAGGACAAGCACCGGGCTGCCATTCAGCTCGACTGCACCCACAGGCCGTCCATTCTGTTCGAATGCATAGCCGATCGGGCTTGCCAGCGCGAACGGCGATCCCTCCGAGCGGATCTGCACGGTCTCTCCACCCAGCAGGATTTCCCCGCGGCGCTCGTTCTTCGACAAGGCGCCAGCAAGGCCTTCGCGCACCTCTTGCAGCTCGAACCGCGCCGGGAACGGCCGCCCGTCGGCGGTGAACGAACAGCTGTACGCCATCAGCTTGGGCGTGAATGAAACGATGTCCATCTCAACCAGCTTCTCGCGCATACGGCAACGCGCTTCAATGGTCGAGGAGATCCCGGGCCCTTCGATCACGAAGTCGGTATGGCCCGAATTCCGGATCCAGGTATCGAAGAACGCCAGGCGTTCTTCCGAGCGTTCGTAACCGCCGGAATAGTCGCCGACCGTGTAGCGGCCATGCGTCCAGCCGCTCACCCCCTCAAACCGGGTGCGCGTGACATTGGTCATCTCGGCGGGCAAGCGCATCTGCGCGGGCGGCAAGGCGGTGCAGGCGGCCAGCAGGGACACGCCCAGGAAGGGGAGCAAACGGCGCATCATGCGAATTCTTTCTGGCTGAGCCCCGATCGAGGCAGAACTGGAAATTCAGCCTTGCAGGCGTTTTCCTGAACGAAAGCTTGCCAAGGCGATCCGCTGACGCTCCGCTTTACGCGAACGAGCGGCGGCGTTGGCCGCCACCGGGCCGGCGCTTGCCCCGGTGCGGCTTTCCGCTGCGCCCAGGATGCGTCGGCTGTGCCCGATCATGCCCGCGGTCCTTGCGCGGATGGCCCTCGCCAGACTTGCGGGCCTGACCGTCACCAGCCTTGCGCGCTTGCCCTTCGGCAGGCTTGCGCACCCCGCCCATCGGCTTGGGTTGCACCCGCTTCATCGGCACGCGCGGCGCGGGCTTGGTCGGCCCGATGCCTTCCACCACCGCACGGAAATTGTCCGGCAGCGGCAGGCGCTCGAACGTGGCATCGGTGTTGCGCTGGATGTCCTTGAGGTAGGCCCGCTCGTCTTCGGCACAGAAGGCGATGGCAATGCCATCGGCACCGGCGCGCGCAGTGCGGCCGATCCGGTGGACATACTGTTCGGGCACATTGGGCAGTTCGTAATTGATGACATGGCTCACGCCCGGAATGTCGATTCCCCGCGCCGCCACATCGGTTGCCACCAGGATGGGCGTCTTGGCGCGCCGGAATTCGTCGAGCGCACGCTCGCGCTGCGGCTGGCTCTTGTTGCCATGGATCGCATTGGACGGGATGCCGGCCTGAGCGAGACGCTTCACGACACGGTCCGCACCATGCTTGGTACGGGTGAAGATCAGCACACGCTCGAACCGGCCGGGTACCTTGTGGCGTTCCGACAGGATCAATTCGAGCAGCGCCTGCTTCTCGTCCTGCTGCACCATGAACAGGTACTGGTCGATCCGCTCGGCGGTGGTGGCCGCCGGGGTGACACTGACCTGTACGGGGTTACGGCAATACTGGCCCACCAGTTCGCGGATCGTCTTGGGCATGGTGGCGCTGAAGAACAGCGTCTGCCGCTCGGCCGGAGCAAGCTGGTGGATGCGGCGCAGCGCGTGGATGAACCCGAGGTCGAGCATCTGGTCAGCCTCGTCCAGCACCAGGATTTCCACCCCGGTAAGGTTGAACGCTTTCTGGTCGACCAGGTCGAGCAGGCGACCGGGCGTCGCGACAAGAATGTCGGTGCCGCGGTGCAGCTTGTTGCGATCCTTGCCGACCGAGGTGCCGCCCACGATCGATTCGACCTTGAGCCCGGCCAGCGCGCCATAGTCCTTGGCGCTGCGGGCGATCTGCCCGGCCAGTTCGCGAGTGGGCGCGAGCACCAGCATGCGGCAGCTCTTGAACGGGATGCGGTTGTCGGCGCCGCGCAGGCGATCGATCGATGGCAGCATGAACGCCGCCGTCTTGCCGGTGCCGGTCTGCGCGATGCCCAGCAGGTCGCGTCCGCTGAGCACCGCGGGAATCGCCTGTTCCTGGATCGGAGTCGGCGTGTTGTAGCCCTTCATGTCGAGGGCCTGGAGCACGGGCTGCGACAGCCCGAGGGTTTCGAAAGTCATAGAATTCAAACTCGCATTACATGCGGCGCGCAGACGGATTCGTCGCGCGGCGCGGGTGTGAAGGCACCCACGAAAGATTACTTTCGTGGGACCCGGAAAACGACCCGCGTGAAAAGGGAAGTCTCTTGGAAAAGCCGTGGCGCGGCCGGGGCGGAGATTTTCTGGTTCCGCCGCTTCACGCTGGCTAGCGCGCCTCGATGCCGCAGCCCTTGCCTGCAAAACGGCACAAAGTCAAAGTTTTTCGCAGATGCAGCATCGGCAGCCCTCTAAGCGGGCGGTTGCCACTCGCCATTGCGCGAGGGTTCTTCGCGGGCCAGCCGACGCGATGTCGCTGCGGTTTGCAGCACGAACAGAGCGATCAGGATCGCGCCAACCGTGCCGGTGAAGACATCGAAACCGGACACGGCACCGAACCAGCCCTCGCCCTCATGACCGAAATAGAGCATCGCCAAAGTGAGCGCGATCAGCATGAAGCGCAGCTCGGTTGGCCCGGCGTTCAGATAGGAGAGCTTGAGTTCACCAAGCACCCGCACCGACAGGAAGGCGTGAATGGAAAGCAGCAGATAGCCCGCCAGCGCCAGCAGTGCGATCTCGAGCGTGACATAGGGGCTGAGGCCAATTCCCGCCACTAGCATGGTTGTCGCCAGGCCATCGCAGCTGTGATCGAGGAAATAGCCATAGCGCGGGCGCTCGATCTTGCGGAAGCGGGCCAGGCTGCCATCGGTGCTGTCGCCGAACCACTGCACGCAATAGCCTGCGATCGCCAGCCACAGCCAAGCCTCGCCATCATTGCTCAACACATAGCCTGCAAAGATCATCACCGCGCCGACCATCCCGATCGCGGTGAGAATATCGGGCGTCACCCAGCGCGGCAGGCGCGCACAGATCCAGTTGAGCAGGCGTCGCTCGGAACGCGCGAGGACGTTCTGCTGGATGCGGTCGATCGGTTGCAGTGTCTTGTTCGCGACCATGCGCGCTTTTTGCCTTCAAGCGGGAGGGATTATTACGGGCGCGTTACACCAATGCGCCGCAAGCGCCTAGCGCCAATCCCGATGCCTCAGCGGCTTGGCGCTGCGCCGAACGGCCGGTTCAGCTGAACGATTTTCCAGTTGAGCACGGCGGCAAAGCTGACCCAGGCAAGATAGGGCACGACCAGCCAGCTGGCGAGCACTGACCACTCGCGCAGGAATATCGCCAGCGCGAGCACCGACGCCCAAAGGAACGGCACTTCAACCAGCGCCCAATCAGGCCGCTTCAGCGTGAAGAACAGCGGCGACCAGGCGAAATGGAAGATGCCATTGATGACATAAAGCGCCACCAGCAGGCTGCGCTCGCTCTCGCCCGAAGCGCCATTCCAACCGAGCACGAAGGCCCAGGCGCCAAGGCCCAGGATCACGGTCCAGGCCGGGCCGAACAGCCAGTCGGGCGGCTGCCAGCTCGGTTTCTTCAGATCGTGGTACCAGGCACCGATCGAGGTCAGTAACCCTCCACCCGCTGCGAGAACTATGGCCCAAGCCACGGCGAAGATCAGGGGGAAGGTCATGGTGGGCAGCCTACCCGCTCGCGATCACTCCGCCAACCCCGCCCGTTCGAGCAGCGCCAGCGTGCTCGGATCGAAGCTGCCGCCGCCGGCCTCGATGTCCTTTGCCATCTTCTTGCCCAGTTCCACCCCGAACTGGTCGAAGGGATTGATCTGCATCAGCACGGCATTGGCGAAGGTGCGGTGTTCGTGAAAGGCGATCAGCGCGCCCAGCGTAGCCGCGTCGAGATCGTCGCACAGCATTGTCGCGCTAGGCCGGTCACCCGGGAATGCGCGGGCCGGATCGCGCCCGTCGGCCGCCATGTTGCCGCCTGCCATCAGCGCCGCACCCTGCGCGAAGCAATTGGTCAGGAGGATCGCGTGATGCGCCGGGTCAAGCGCATCGCCCGGCGCGATCGAGGCGATGAAATCGACCGGCACGAGATGCGTGCCCTGGTGCAGCAGCTGGAACACCGCGTGTTGAGCATCGGTGCCCACTCCGCCCCAGGTGATCGGCGCGGTCGGCCCGTCCACCGGCGAACCATCGGCCTTCACGCGCTTGCCATTCGATTCCATCTCGAGCTGCTGGAGATAGTCGGGCAGCAGGCCCAGCCGTTCGTCATAGGCGAAACAGGCACGGGTCTGGCATCCGCGCAGCCGCGTGTAGTACTGGTCGGCAAAAGCTGCGCGCAGGCACAGATTGGCTGCCCCATCATGATCGCGGAAATGTTCGTCCACGGCGCGCGCGCCCGCCAGCATGGCGGTGAAATCCTCCATCCCGATCGCCAGCGCCACCGGGAAGCCGATCGACGACCACAGCGAATAGCGCCCGCCCACGCTTTCAGGAAAGGGCAGCACACGGGTTTCATCGACACCCCATTCGACCGCCTTTTCGGGCGAAGCGGTCAGCGCCACGACGCGCCCGGACGGGTCGGTCACGCCGTTCTCGCGCAGCCAGTCGAGCGCACTGGCAGCATTGGTCATCGTCTCGATGGTAGTGAAGGTCTTGCTCGCCACCGCAACCATCGTGGTCGCCGGATCACAGGCGGCAAAGGCCGCTTCAAGCGCCGCCCCGTCGATATTCGAGACGACATGCACGTCCACCAGCGCAAGGTCACGGGTCAGCGCGTCGATCGCGAGCGCGGGGCCAAGCGCGCTGCCGCCGATGCCGATGTGGATCAGGTGGCGGATCTCGCCGAACGCACCGTCATGGATCGCTTCGACCAGCATGCCCATGCGGGCGAGCAGCGCTTCGCCTTCCTCCACTTGCGCCGGCTCGCCCACCCCGCGCATGGCGCTGTGGGTGGCGGCGCGCCCTTCAGTGACATTTATCGCTTCGCCGCCCAGCAGCCGCGCGCGCTGGCCGCTGAAGTCACAAGCCTGCGCCAGCGCTTCGAACCCGGCGACCAGATCGCGATTAAGATGCGTCTTCGACCAGTCGAACAGGATCCCGTTTGTCCCGCCCGGCCCCGCCCATTCGATCCGGCCTGACAGCTCGGATACGCGATCGGGATCGCTCGCGAAAAGCTCGGCGAGAGTGTGCGGGGGCAGCGAAGCGAGCGCGTTCCAGGCGGCGGCGATCTGGTCGGACATCACGAAAAGCCTTTCACAACTTGCCCCTCGGCGATTAGGGACGGGGGCGATGGATGGGAAGCCTGCACATACGAATTCTTTCGGTGCAGCGGCGCATGGCCGCGGCGAAAGTTTGGGCAGCTTTGCCAGCTTCGTGTTCAAACTGGTGCTGGTGGTGGTGCTGTTCCGCAGCTTCGTCTTCGCGCCGTTCTCGATTCCGTCCGAGAGTATGCTCCCCCGGCTGTGGAATGGCGATGTGCTGCTGGCCGCCAAATGGCCTTACGGCATTTCGAGCTATTCCCTGCCGTTCGAACTGCCGCTGATCCCCGGACGTCTGTTGCCAAGTGAGCCCGAGCGCGGCGATATCGTGATCTTCAAGCATCCGGTCGACGGCACGGATTACATCAAGCGGGTGATCGGCCTGCCGGGTGACAAGGTGGCGATGGTCGATGGACAGGTGGTGCTCAACGACGCACCTCTTGTGCAACAGCGGCTCGATGATTTCGTGGTCCCGGTCTCGCCCAACACCCGATGCGCCGTACCGGAAGCGCGCGAAACCGACAGTTCGGGCAAGGCGATGTGCCGACATGCCCGGTACCGGGAGACCCTGCCGTCCGGCAAGAGCTACGAGATTCTCGATCTCGGCGGCCGACCGGTCGATAACACACGGCCGATCACCGTGCCGGAAGGGCGGCTGTTCGTGATGGGTGACAATCGCGATAACTCGCAGGATAGCCGGTTCCAGGCTATGGCCGGTGCCGGGGTCGGCCTCGTGCCACAAAACCTGCTGGTGGGCCAGGCGCGCGTGATCGTCTGGTCGACCGACGGCAGCGCCGAATGGGTGAAGCCCTGGACATGGTTCAGCGCCACGCGCTGGCAGCGGATCGGGGATGTGCTGTGACTGGCCTTGCCGAAGATACTCGTAACTGGCTGGCGCAGATCGGCATAACCCCTGCCACCGAAACGCGCTGGCTGGCTGCGCTCACACACGGCAGCTTCGGGCTCGAATCCAATTACGAGCGGCTCGAGTTCCTGGGTGACCGGGTGCTGGGTCTGGCCATGGCCGAATGGCTGTTCGAAACCAGCGATGCGGCCGAAGGCAAGCTGTCGCAGCGGCTCAACGCCTTGGTGAGCCGGCAAACCTGTGCGGCTGTCGCCATGCAGATCGGCCTGCCTGAGCATATCCGGCTGGGCAAGCAGGCGCATGATGACGGGGCGCGTGAGAGCACAAACATACTCGGCGATGTGATGGAAGCGCTGCTTGGCGCGCATTTCCTCGATTTCGGCTTTGCCGCAACCCGCGACCTGATCCGCAACTTCTGGGAACGCGAGTTCGCGGGCGGCACGGGCAAGGCCAAGCACCCCAAGAGCGCGCTGCAGGAATGGGCTGCAGGCAACCAGCGCAAGCCCCCCGAATACGAGCTGATCGCGCGCGAAGGCCCCGATCATGCGGCGCGGTTCACGGTGCGGGTCAGCGTGCGCAACGTCGGGTCGGCTGAAGCGACAGCCTCGAACAAGCAGGAAGCCGAACGGCTGGCTGCGGCCGCCTTCATGGAGCAATTCGGATGAGTATGGATGTCGCCACCCGCTGCGGGATCGTCGCGGTGATCGGGGCGCCCAACGCGGGCAAGAGTACGCTGGTGAACCACCTGGTCGGGCAGAAGGTCGCGATCACCAGCCCCAAGGCGCAGACCACGCGCGCGCGGATGCTGGGCATTGCACTGCACCAGACCGATGATGCCAATGTCCAGATGATCCTGGTTGATACGCCCGGCATCTTCGCGCCCAAGCGCAAGCTCGACCGGGCGATGGTGAGTGCGGCCTGGGAAGGCGCCGAAGCGGCCGATGCGATCCTGCTGCTGGTCGATCCGCTCAAACAGCGCCGGCATGAGCTTGACCCCCTGATTGAGGCACTGGCCCACCGTTCCGAGCGCAAGATCCTGGTGATCAACAAGGTCGATGTCGCGAAGAAGGAAGCTCTGCTGGCGCTGGCGAGCGAGCTTTCCGGCAAGGTCGGGTTCACCGATGTCTACTTCGTCTCGGCGCTCACCGGTGACGGGGTGCCGGAAATGAAGCAGGCGCTGGCGCAGCTGATGCCCGAAGGGCCGTGGCATTACCCCGAAGACCAGGTTTCCGACGCCAGCGAACGCCTGCTCGCGGCCGAGATCACCCGCGCGCCGCTCTACCGCCAGCTGCACGAAGCGCTGCCCTATGCCAGCCCCCTCCCCCCGGAAAGCTACCAGCACCGGCCCGACGGAAGCGTCGAGATCCACCAGCAGATCGTGGTCGGCCGCGAGAGCCAGCGCCCGATCGTTCTGGGCAAGGGCGGCGCGCGGATCAAGGCAATCGGTGAAGCGGCGCGCAAGGAACTGAGCGAAATGCTGGGCGTGAAAGTGCACCTGTTCCTGCACGTCAAGGTCAACGAGAGATGGGCCGAAGACCGCGAGATCTTCGAGGAAATCGGCCTTGATTGGGTGCGCTAGGCGCATAGCTGTGAGATAAGTCGGCCATGCCTTCTTCGGACCTGATCCTCGCATTGATGTCCGCGCTGGCAACGGGCGTGCTGATCGGGATCGAGCGTGGCTGGAAACTGCGCGGCGAGGAACAGGGCATGCGCGTCGCCGGCCTGCGCACCTTCAGCCTGCTGGGCCTAGTGGCAGGCATCGGCGGCATCCTGGGCAGCGCCGGGTATGAACTGGTGGCGGGCGCGCTCGTGATTGCTGCGGCGGGAGTTATCGCGATTGGCTATGCCCGCACAGTGTCCGGCAGCGGCAAGCCCGATGCGACCACGGCGGTAGCAGCGCTGGTCACGCTTGCGCTGGCCTTTCTGGGTGGCAGCGGCGAACCGGCGCTGGCGGTGGCAGGCGCGGCCATTGTCACGCTGCTTCTGGCGCTGCGCGAAGAGCTTCACCGGATGGTGGGGGCGCTCGATGAAGCCGATGTGAAGGCCTTTGCGCGTTATACGGTGATCGCGCTGGCGGTGTTCCCTTTCCTGCCGGAAGGCCGGTTCGGCCCCTACGATGCGTGGGAACCGCGCAATCTGTGGCTGGTGGTGGTGATCGTCACCGGTTTCTCGTTCCTGGGCTATATCGCCAACCGCCTGTTCGGCGCCAAGAACGGCACGATTGCGACCGCGCTGATTGGCGGCGCCTACAGTTCCACCGCTGTCACGCAATCCTTCTCGCAGCGGCTCGGCGCGGGCCAGGGCGGCATGGCCGAGAACGCCGGGATCGCGCTTGCAACATCGGTGATGTACCTGCGCGTGATCGTGCTGGTGGCCCTGCTCGCGCAGTCGCTGCTGGTGCCTTTCGCAATCCTGATTGCCCCGCCGCTGATTGTCGGCTTCGCCGCGAGCTACCGTCTGTACCGCAAGGCCGAGCATGGCACCGGCCCCGCCCCGCCGGGCAACCCGATTGCGCTGCTGCCGGCGCTGACCTTCGTCGTATTTGTGGCGGTGGCGGCGGTGGCAGCGCGCTGGGCCCAGGGGGCATTTGGCGAACAGGGGATCGCCATACTGCTGTTCCTGATGGGCAGCATGGATGTCGATGCCTCGATTGTCACGGCGGGCGGGCTTGAGCCGGGCACAATCGCGAATGACCTCGCCGCGCTGGCGATTGCGGGGACGGTCACTGCCAATATGGCGGTGAAGCTGGGGGTTACTCTGGCCTACGGGAGAACTGCCGCGAAGCCAGCGGCCTGGGCGTTAGGCGCCAGCATGGTCGCGCTCCTCGCCAGCCTTGGAATGGGATATCTGCGGCTCTGACGACGCTTGTGGATGGTCAGCGCACGTCCAGCGATTCCAGCTTCGCTGCCAGCGCTGCTTCGTCGAACGGCTTGATCACGTAGTCGTCGGCCCCGGCAGCAATGCCTTCGTGGATGTCGTGAACATTGCCCTTGGAGGTGCAGAACACCACCTTGGGCGGGTGTGCGGTGGGAATGGCGCGCAGCGCGCTGACGAATTCGGGGCCGCTCATCACCGGCA
Source organism: Erythrobacter sp. (assembly GCA_049421965.1). GTDB lineage: Bacteria > Pseudomonadota > Alphaproteobacteria > Sphingomonadales > Sphingomonadaceae > Erythrobacter. Next base: position 2,501 of record JBMSNZ010000065.1, on the reverse strand, counting down.
TCTGCCAGTCGGTGATGACAAGGTCTGGCATCGCCACGCCGCAACGGGCCAGTGCTTCCTCACCATTCTCGGCTTCGATCACCTGATAGCCGAGCCGGGTCGCGATCGTGCCGGCCACCTTGCGGCTCACGCGGCTGTCATCGACCACAAGGCAAGTGCGCTGGCGTGCGGCGCGGGTTTCGGCGACATCGCGCATGGCCTTCGCCGCACGGATCACGGCATCGATATCGTGCGGATCGGGGCTCGTCCGTGCCACAGCGGCAGCGCGCGACTTCACCTGCGGATCGTCACGGGTCGCCGCGAGCCTTTCAGCCAGGGTCTTGCCTTCAAGGCCGCTCTCGCCCGCCGCGCCGCTGGCCGAGCCGCCATTGCGCTTGATCAGATTTTGAATGGCGCGAACTCCCTTTCGAGCGGATGGCCTTCCTTGGCGTGGGGCGCGAAGGACTCACCCGGCGTCATCCGGACGTGAAGATAAGGGATCCAGACATCGCCATACTCGGCCTTCTGGTACCACACGTCGAGCACGTCATAGCTGGCCCAGATCCCGTCGGGCTCGCGCAGCCGCAGCCCCTCGCCGATCCGCGGAACGGCCGCAAAGCGCAGCCGCATCTGCGTCTGGTGCGTTTCGTTCTGGACTTCGATCTCGATCACGCTCGCATCACCTTCCTGAGGTGAATTCCTAACGCGCAAGTCTTGATGATTTACAAATGCAGCGCAGTCAAAAACCTGCCCCCAAAAAGGGTTACTTCGCGGTTGCCGCCTTCTTCGACGCCGCCTTCTTCGGCGCCGCCTTCTTGCGCCCGCCCTTCTTCTTGGCCGGCCCCTTCGCCACGCGCGCATCGATCAGCTCGATCGCCTGCGCCTCGGTAATCTCCTCGGGCTTGATCTCCTTGGGGATCGTCGCATTGGTGGTGCCGTCGGTGACATAGGGGCCATAGCGGCCCGGCATCACCTTGATCTCGCCGCCGCTGGTCGGATGCGCGCCCAGTGACTTGATCGGTTCCGCCTTGGCCCGGCCCGCACCGCCGCCGCCACCGCGATTGGCCGCCTGGGCCAGCACGTCGACCGCGCGGTTCATGCCGATCTCGAACACCTCGCGCGTGTTCGACAGCTTGCCGTATTTGCCATCGTGCCGCAGGTAGGGGCCATAGCGACCGATATTGGCCTCGATCTCCAGCCCGGTTTCGGGATGCGCGCCGATAATGCGCGGCAGGTCAAGCAGCTTAACCGCCCAGTCGAGATCGAAATCGTCGAGGTCCTTGGGGATCGAGGCGCGCTTGGCCTCCTTGCCGTCGCCGGTCTCGACATAGGGGCCGAAGCGCCCGGTCTTGCGCAGGATCGGCAGCCCGGTTTCGGGATGGTTGCCCAGTACGCCATCGGCGCCATTGGCCTCACCATTGCCATCGCCCGCGCCGCCCGGCTGCGCAAACCGGCGGGTGAATTTGCATTCGGGATAGTTGGCGCAGGCGACGAAGGCCCCGAACCGCCCGCCCCGCAGTGACAAGCGCCCACCGCTGCGCCCTTCGCTCTGGCACAGCGGGCAAGCGCGCGGATCATGGCCATCGCCCTGTGCGGGAAAGAGATAGTCCGACAGGTAATCGTCGAGCGCTTCGGTCACTTCCGAAGGCAGCTTCTCCATCACCTCATCGGCCTTGGGCTTGAAGTCGCGCCAGAAGCGGGCGAGCAGCGCCTTCCACTCCTCGCGCCCGCCCGACACCTCGTCGAGCTCGTCCTCCATTCCGGCGGTGAAGTCATAGGCGACGTAATTGGGGAAGAAGCGTTCGAGAAAGGCAGTCAGCAGGCGGCCCGATTCCTCGGCGAAGAAGCGGTTCTTCTCCATCCGCACATAGGCGCGGTCGCGCAGCGTCTGGATGGTCGAGGCATAGGTCGAAGGGCGGCCGATCCCCAGCTCTTCGAGCCGCTTGACGAGCGAGGCTTCGGAAAAGCGAGGCGGCGGCTGGGTGAAATGCTGGTTCGCCTCGACCGCGCGCTTCAGCGGGCTGTCGCCCTTGCGCAGCACCGGCAGCAGGCCATCGTCGTCATCTTCGGGCTCGTCGAGCCCTTCCTGATAGACCGCGAAGTAGCCGGGGAATTTCACCACCTGCCCGCTGGCGCGCAATTCATGCGCGCCGGTGGGATCGCGCAGCGTGACGGTGGTGCGTTCCAGCTGCGCGGAGGACATCTGGCTCGCCATCGCGCGCTTGAAGATCAGCGCATAGAGCTTCGCCTCGTCGCCCGAGCCGGCGTGCTCGCGCCGGAAATCGGTTGGCCGGATCGCTTCGTGGGCTTCCTGCGCATTCTTGGCCTTGGTCGAATAAAAGCGGGGCTTTTCCGGCAGGTAGCTCGCGTCATAGCGTTCGGCGATGGCATCGCGCAAAGCCATGATCGCGCCCGGATCCATCTGCACGCCATCGGTGCGCATATAGGTGATCGCGCCCGCTTCGTAGAGGCTCTTCGCACAGCGCATCGTGTGGCTGGCCGAGAAGCCGAGCTTGCGCGCC
>JBMSNZ010000064.1:0-12271 GCA_049421965.1 Erythrobacter sp. | reverse complement strand
CTGACCGGGAAGGCGCGCTGGCGCGCGCGGCTGAGCGCGGCCTGGCGCTATCCGGCGAGCAGCGCGCGGCGTTTGAGCATGTGACCGATGGGCGCGGTCTCAGCGTCGTTGTCGGCTATGCCGGGACCGGCAAGAGCGCGATGCTCGGCGTAGCGCGCGAGGCATGGGAGAGCGCTGGCTATACCGTTCGCGGTGCGGCGCTGTCCGGCATTGCCGCCGAGGGACTGGAGCACGGTTCGGGCATTGCCTCGCGCACCATCGCAAGCCTTGAACATCAGTGGCGTCAGGGCCGCGAATTGCTCACGTCCCGTGACGTGCTGGTGATCGATGAGGCAGGCATGGTCGGCACGCGCCAGATGGAGCGCGTGCTCTCCCACGCCGCCGATGTCGGCGCGAAAGTTGTCCTGGTTGGCGACCCGCAGCAGCTACAGGCTATCGAAGCCGGAGCTGCCTTCCGTGCGATCCATGAACGCCATGGCGGCGTCGAAATCGCCGAAGTGCGCCGCCAGCATGACGGCTGGCAGCAGGAGGCCACGCGGCATCTCGCGACCGGGCGCACCGGCCTTGCCATTCAGGCCTATGGCGAACGGGGCATGGTCCATGTTGCCGAGACGCGTGAGGCAGCGCGCAGCGAGCTGATCGAGGGTTGGGATCGAGAACGGCAGGCCAGCCCCGGCGCAACGCGGATCATTCTCACCCACACCAATGACGAGGTGCGCGAACTCAATGACGCGGCACGCGGGCGACTGCGTGCGAGCGGCGAACTTGGCAATGACCTAGCCATCCGCGCCGAGCGTGGCGAGCGCCAGTTCGCCAGCGGCGACCGCATCATGTTCCTCCGCAATGAGCGGGGCCTGGGCGTCAAGAATGGCACACTCGGCACCGTCGAGCAGGTGACGCCGCAACGCATGGCCGTGCGCACCGACGATGGCCGCAGCGTCGCTTTCGACACCAAGGATTATGCCCACATCGATCATGGCTATGCCGCCACGATCCACAAGGCACAGGGCATGACGGTGGACCGGGCGCACGTACTGGCCACCCCAGGCATGGACAGCCACGGCACCTATGTCGCGATGTCCCGCCACCGTGACAGCGTTGCCCTGCATTATGGCCGCGACGACTTCGCCGATCAGTCGAAACTGGTCCGCACGCTGAGCCGCGAGCGCGGCAAGGATATGGCCAGCGACTACAAGCCCGAGCAAGCATTCGCCGAGCGGCGCGGCATTACCTTCCGCGAGCGCATTGTCGAAATCGCCCGCCAGTTGCCGGAGCGTGCGAAGTCGATCTTCGCCGGATTCCGCCCGCAGGCCAACCGCCTCGAAGCGCTGCCAAGCGATCAGGCTGGCCTGTCCGATCAGCGCCGAGCGGTCGAACGTTATGCCCGCGCCGCCGCCGACATCGGGCAAATGCGCGAACAGGGATTGCCGGTCCTGCCACACCAGCGCGACGCACTGGAGAAGGCCGGAAAGGCGCTTGATGCGATCCGGCCATATGGCGCCGCCGACCTCGCCAGCGCCTTGCAGCGCCAGCCCTCGCTGGCCCGTGAGGCCGCCGATGGTCGCAGCCAGGGCGCGATCCGCGCCATGCAGCTTGAAGCCGAAATCCGCATCGATTCCGCGCAGCGCGCCGACCGCTTTGTCAGCGACTGGCAGCGGCTTGGGCAGGCCCGACAGGCCATGCAGCGCGATGGCGACACCAGGGGTGCGCAGAGGCTCACCAACCGTATGGCGGACATGGCGAAGAGCCTGGAGCGCGACGCGCAGGTCGAATCCCTGCTGCGCGGTCGCACCCGCGAGCTTGGCATCAAGACAGAACTCGGTCGCGATCTGGCCCGCGACCTGGCCGCTTCCATCACGATGGAGCGGAGCCGGTCAATCGGCATGGGCCTGTAGGAGAACCACGATGGATACCGATGACGTGGACGTGGACCTGAAACTGGACCTTGAGCCGGAACCTGCCCCGCGCGCCCCGGATGCCGCAGGCGATCCCGCTGCTGAGGCGTTTGCCCGCCTTGAAGGCGAGCTGGCGCTCATGCGCCGGGCGGTTCAGCACCTTGCCGCCGAACGCGCAGACATTGTCATTCCCGACTACGGCAGGACCCTGACCGACATGGCCAAGCGGATGGGCGCGATCAGTGAGAGCCTGAAGGGCATGGCTGGTCATCCGGCGATGCAGATGACCCCTGACAGCATTGGAAATCGGATCGCCGCAGCAGCCGAATCAGCGCGGCGGACAGATCACGACCGGATCAGCCAAGCACGGGATGATTTGCACCATGCAGCCCAGGCGATGCGCAGCGTCACAGCCCACGCCCGCACCGTCGCCGAGCAGCGGCAGCAGCTTTACCAGGTGGCGGGCGGAGCATTGCTGGCAGGCATCCTGCTATGGTCTTTCCTTCCCGGCACAATCGCCCGCGCCGTACCGGATAGCTGGCACTGGCCCGAACGCATGGCGACCCGGATGGTAGGCGAATCCACACGCTGGGATGCAGGCGCGCGGCTAATGCAGAGTGACAGCGCCGAGGCCTGGAGCGCACTGGCCCAGGCCGCTGAATTCCAGCGCGACAACCGCGATGCCATTGGCGCTTGCCGGAAGAATGCCGCAACCTCGCAGCAGCCAGTTCGATGCAACGTCAGGATTCGTCCGGGGAGCCGATAACGAAGCTCAGCGAGAACGCCGGAAGGGCTCGCAAGACTATCCCAGAGAGGGGCATAACTGCCCACTCAATCCCAGATAAAATGTGGGATCAAATGTGGTTTCAACTTTCCGAAAAAGTCACTTTATCCTTTGAAAACAAAGAGATAAATCACTTGAATGGTAGCGGAGGAGGGACTCGAACCCCCGACACGCGGATTATGATTCCGCTGCTCTAACCAGCTGAGCTACTCCGCCCCGTTCGGGCTTCGGCGCCGCGGCGCCTCCGGCAGGCGGCGCATTTAGGGCCGAGGCGAGCCCCGGTCAACCGTTTGCGTCACGCCTTTTCATGACCCCGGAAGCTAAACTCGCGCAGCGGTTCCCACGGGCCGCCACGATAGCGGTGCAGCGCCAGCCCGCGGAACGCAAAGCCTTGCTGTGTGACACTACCCTCGAGCGCCGCAAGCAGGACCCGGGCTTCCTGTGGGCTGACCTTGTTCTGGATCGTGACATGGAGGCGTGGACGATGCTGGTCCTGGCTGGTCAGCAGCCCATGAAACCGGGACGCGAGTTCATCACGGATTCGCAGAATTCCCGGGCTGACAAGCCTGATCGCTGTGCCCCGCCCCAGCGACATCAGACCCTGCACCTCACCGGCAATCGGCCCATACTGCGCGGCTAGCGACTGGCAGGCAGCGATGACCTCCGCCTCGTAATGCGCCGGCAAGGCGTGAAACAGCGTGACATGCGCATCGAGGAAATTGCGTTCTGGCGGGAAATGACGGGTGCGCAGCGCAGTGTATTCCCGCTGAAGATCGGGCGGCAATTGCGCGGTCATGATCAAGGGTACGTCGACCATCCAATCTGCTCCTGCGGACACGCTTGCCTCGTTGCGCCATATCGGACAGTCTTCCCGCCAAACAAGGGAGAGGGATAATGAGAATCGGCGTTTTCGCCGGCCTGATGGCCGGACTTTCGCTGTCGGCAGTGGCAGGCGCCCAGAATATGGAGGTGAAGCCGGCCTCTGCAGCCACCATGGCCGTTCTGGAGGCAGCCAAATCCGAGCTTCCACCTGACGGAACGCGCGATGCCGAAGCCGCCCGCCGCGGCTTTCTGGCCACGCGGTCTGACCGGCTGATTCGCGACGCATCGGGCGCGGTGGTGTGGAACCTGGATGCCTATGCCTTTGTCGAGGGTGAGGCGCCGCCAACGGTCCATCCCAGCCTGTGGCGGCACATGCGGCATCTCAAGCACCATGGTCTGTTCGAAGTGGCCGAAGGCGTGTGGCAGGTACGCGGGTTCGACGTTTCGAACATGACGATTGTGCGCGGCGCGACCGGCTGGATCCTGATTGATCCGCTGACCACGCGCGAAGTGTCTGCAGCGGCGCTTGAACTGGTGAACCAGACGCTTGGCAAACGTCCGGTAAGCGCAGTGATCTACAGCCACAGCCATGCTGACCATTTCGGTGGGGTGCGCGGCGTCACCGACGAAGCGGAGGTGAGAAGCGGTCGGGTTCCGGTCATCGCGCCAGAACATTTCATGGAAGAAGCCGCCTCAGAGAATGTGATGGCCGGAGGGGCGATGCAGCGCCGCGCACTGTACCAGTTCGGTGGCGGGCTGGTGCCCGGCAGCACCGGGCAGATGGGCAGCGGCATCGGCATGGCGGTGGCGCGAGGGGCAATCACGCTGATCGCGCCCACCGACACGATCCGCCAGACTGGCGAAAAGCGCGTTGTCGACGGCGTGGAACTCGAGTTCCAGATCGTTTCGGGAACCGAAGCGCCGTCGGAATTCAATGTCTATATCACACCGGCGCGCACCTTCCTTGCCGCCGAAGTCGCGACCTGCTCGCTCCACAACATCCTGACACCACGCGGCGCAACGGGGCGTGATGCCCGCGCCTGGGCGCACTATCTCGATGACGCGGGGCGCGATTTCGCACCGCGCAGCGATGCCGTGATCTCGAGCCATTGCTGGCCGCAGTTCGGGCGCGAAAACGGCGTCGCCTGGCTCAGCGCCCAGCGCGACAACTATCGTCATCTGCATGACCAGACCCTGCGCCTCATGAACCAGGGTGCGACCATGGCGGAGATCGCCGAAGCGCTCAGCCTGCCCGAAGAGCTCGGAAAGGAATGGTCGACCCATGGCTATTACGGAACGCACAGCCACAATGCGAAAGCGATCTACCAGTTCTATCTTGGCTGGTACGATGCCGTTCCCGCCAACCTTCATGCGCATCCACCGGTAGAACGCGCCCAGCGGATAGTGGCGGCACTAGGCGGCGCAGACCGCGTGCTTGCGCTGGCGCACAACGCGATGGCAAGCGGCGACTATCGCTGGTCATCCGACCTGTTGCAGCAGCTCGTGTTTGCCGAGCCTGCCAATGCGGAAGCGCGCGGGCTGCTGGCGGACAGCTACGAGCAGCAGGGCTACCAGGCGGAAAGCGCGATCTGGCGCAACCAGTTCCTGGGTGCCGCGCGCGAACTGCGCGGTAACCGGCTGTCGGTGATCGCGACCCAAAGCCCGGATATGATCGCGGCAATTCCGACGCAGCTTCTGCTCGATTCGGCGGCCACGCGATTCATTCCCGGCAAGCTGGGCGAGCGCGCGCTCAAGGTGCAACTCGACCTGGTGGATCGCGCCGAGACAGCAGTCATCGAAGCGAACAGCCATGTTATGATCGGGCGGGTCGGCGATTCCGCATCAGCGCCGGACGCAAGGATCAGCGGGCCGCGCCAGCTGATGCTGGGGCTGCTGTTCCTGAAGCTGCCGCTCTCGCAGATGCAGGCGGCGGGCCTGAAGGTGGAAGGCGACGCCACAGCGGTGCAGGCGCTGCTTGATGCGCTTGATCCGCTGCCGGGGAACTTCGACATTGTTACACCCTGACAGGGGGTGTGTCAGATCCCGCGTTCACGGCGGATAGCGCGCCACTTCTCCACATTGGCCTGATGCTCGGCATAGGTCGTGGCGAAGACATGCCCGCCCGATCCGTCGGCCACCATGTAGAGCGCATCGGTAGGTTCGGGGTTCAGCACCGCCGCAATGCTCTCGCGTCCGGGGTTGGTAATTGGCCCCTTGGGCAACCCGGCCATCGAATAGGTGTTATAGTCGTTCACCGCGTCGATCTCGGAGCGGCGGATGCGCCGGCCTAACGGCTTGCCCTTGGTGATCGGGTAAATGATGGTCGGGTCGGCCTGTAGCCGCATCCCGACTTTCAGGCGATTGGTGTAGAGACCTGCCACCATCCGCCGTTCGGACGGCACCCCGGTTTCCTTTTCGACCACAGACGCGAGTACAAGCGCCTCGCGCGGGCTCGACACCGCGATGCCGGGCTGGCGCTTCTCCCACGCCTCGGCAAGATAGGAAGTCATCGCCGCCTGCATCCGGTCGAGCACATCCTGCCGGCTCTCCCCCCGCTCGAAATCATAGGTATCGGGCAGGACCGAACCTTCCGGCGGCACCGGTATGGGGCCAGTCAGCAGTTCCTCCGCCATCAGTCGCTCGTAGACGAGGATCGATGGCATGCCCTCAGGGACGGTTACAAAGCGGCGGATAACGTCGCCCTGCTGGAAGGCGCGCAGCATCTCGGCCTGGCTCATTCCCGGGGTCAGCTCGAATTCTCCAGCCTTGATCGGAGCACCGCTGCCGAGCAGCCGCGCCTGCAGGACAAAGCCTTCAGCCGAACGGATCAGCCCTTCGTCTTCCAGCTTGTGCGCTACCGCACTCAGCGAGGAACCCGAAGGGATCGTGAACGAGGTTTCTTCCTCGACACTGGCCGAACCCATCAGCAACCACAGCGCGAGCCCGCCCGCGACCAGCAGCGCTGCGGCGGCCGCAACGAGGTTGCGGGCGCGCCTTGTCACGTCAGTCGGCCTGCTTCATCACCAGCGAGGCATTGGTCCCGCCAAAGCCGAAACTGTTGTTGAGCACTGCACGCACCTGGCGCTTCTTGGCCACGAGAGGCACCAGATCGACGCCCTCGGTGCCCTCGTCAGGATTGTGCAGGTTGAGCGTCGGCGGGACGATCTGGTCGCGGATCGCGAGAATGCAGAAAATCGCCTCCACCGCGCCAGCCCCGCCCAGCAAGTGGCCAATCGCCGACTTGGTGCTGCTCATCGATGCACCCGAGAGATCGTCGCCCAGCACGCGCTTCACCGCCGCCAGTTCGATCGTGTCGGCCATGGTCGACGTGCCGTGCGCGTTTACGTAATCAATCTCGCCGCGACCGAGCCCGGCCTTGCGCAGCGCCATTTCCATCGCCAGCTGCGCGCCCTTGCCTTCAGGATGAGGTGCGGTGACATGGTAGGCATCGCCCGACAGGCCATAGCCGATCACTTCGGCATAGATTTTCGCACCGCGCGCCTTGGCGTGTTCATACTCCTCGAGCACCACCACGCCCGCGCCTTCGCCCATCACGAACCCGTCCCGATCGCGGTCATAGGGGCGGCTGGCCTCGGTCGGCCGGTCGTTCATGCTCATGTTGAGCGCCTTGGCCTGCGCAAAGCCGGCCACGCCCAAGGGGTTGATTGTTGATTCGGCCCCGCCCGCCAGCATGATGTCGGCATCGCCGTCCTTGATCATCCGCGCGGCGTCGCCGATCGAATGTGCACCGGTTGAGCAGGCAGTCACCACGGCATGGTTCGGCCCCATCAGCCCGTATTTGATCGAAACCTGCCCGCTGATCAGGTTGATCAGGCGACCGTGCACAAAGTGCGGGCTCACCCGGCCCGGGCCACGTTCGTGCAGGTTGACCGATTCGAGCTCGATCCCTGGCAGGCCGCCGATCCCCGAGCCGATCGAACAGCCGGTGCGCAGCTTGAGATCATCGTCCATCTCCGCAAGGCCAGCGTCTTCCAGCGCCTGCCCGGCAGCATCGATGCCATAAATGATGAAGGGATCGACCTGACGCTGGACCTTGTGATCAACCCGCTTGTTCGGATCGAATCCGTATTCGTGGTCAGCCGGTTTCACTTCGCAGGCGATCTGGCACTTCTGGTCAGACGCGTCGAAACGGGTGATCGGCCCCGCCCCGCTTTTGCCCGCGATCAGGTTCCGCCAGGTCGTTTCGACATCGCCCCCGAGCGGGGTGACAAGACCAAGACCGGTTACGACTACACGACGCATTCGCTATTCTCCGAAAACAAAACAGGCTCAACCCGTTAGGGCTGAGCCTGCCTGAGCCCTGTTCTCCGCTCCGCCACGCGAGGCTGGAAGCGAAATCACCCGTCAAAGCGTCAGGGTGAAGGGGCTATTGAAGGGGCCTTAGCCCTTGTGCTCTTCGATATACTTGGTGGCGTCACCGACAGTGGTGATCTTCTCAGCCGCATCGTCGGGGATTTCCACGCCGAATTCTTCCTCGAACGCCATTACCAGTTCGACGATGTCGAGGCTGTCTGCGCCCAGATCGTCGATGAAGCTGGCTTCCTGGGTGACCTTGTCGGCCTCGACGCCGAGATGCTCGACGACAATCTTCTGCACGCGGTCGGCAGTATCGCTCATAATGATCCCTCTGTTCCTGGGGTGTTGAAACTCGCCTTTCGCCCTAATGAACGGATCGGCGCAGCGCAAGAGGCATGGGGCGAGCCGCCCCCGGCCCGTGACTCAGTTTGCAGCGCCGGGCGCCTTGGGCGGCTCGACCACACGCAGATGCAGTTCGCGAAGCTGCTTGGGCTCGGGCAGGCTGGGCGCCCCCATCAGCAGGTCTTCCGCCTTCTGGTTCATCGGGAACAGCGTGATCTCGCGCAGGTTCTGCGCACCGCAAAGCAGCATCACGATCCGGTCCACTCCGGCGGCCATCCCGCCATGCGGCGGCGCGCCATACTGGAACGCACGGTACATCCCGCCGAAGCGCGCTTCGACATCCGCCTTGGACAGGCCGACGATTTCGAACGCCTTCACCATGGTTTCGGGCTTGTGGTTGCGGATCGAGCCCGAAGCGAGCTCATAACCGTTGCAAACCAGATCGTACTGATAGGCCTTGATCGTCAGCGGATCCTGCGTTTCGAGCGCTTCCATCCCGCCCTGCGGCATCGAGAAGGGGTTGTGGCTGAAGTCGATCTTCTTCTCGGTCTCGTCATATTCGTAGAACGGGAAATCGACGATCCAGGCGAATTCGAATCGGTCACGATCGATTAGATCGAGCTGCTCACCCACCCGGATGCGCGCCGCACCGGCCAGCTTCGCCGCATCGGCTTCCTTGCCCGCGGCGAAGAACAGGCCGTCGTTCTCGCCCAGGCCCAGTTCGGCGTAGAGTGCTTCCATGCCCTCGGTGCCGTGGTTCTTGGCGATCGGACCACCGAATTCACCGCCCTTGCGCGTGACATAGCCCAGCCCGGCAAAGCCTTCCTTGCGGGCCCAGTCGTTCATGTCGTCGAAGAACTTGCGGCTCTTCTCATGCGTGGATGGCGCAGGAATCGCGCGCACCACCCCGCCCGAGCCCACGATCTTCTCAAAAAGTCCGAAGCCCGACTGAGTGAAATGATGCGACACATCGCTGATCACCAGCGGGTTGCGGAGGTCCGGCTTGTCGCTGCCGTACTTAAGCATCGCCTCGGCATAGGGGATGCGCGGAAAGCTGCCGGCGGGAGTGACATGCTTGCCATCGGCAAAGGTGGCGAAGGTGCCGGCAATGACCGGCTCCATCGTTTCCCATACCTCTTCCTGCGTCACGAAGCTCATCTCGAGGTCGAGCTGGTAAAACTCGCCCGGCAGCCGGTCGGCGCGCGGATCTTCGTCGCGGAAACACGGGGCAATCTGGAAGTAGCGGTCAAAGCCCGACACCATCAGCAGCTGCTTGTAGATCTGCGGCGCCTGCGGCAGCGCGTAGAACTTGCCCGCATGGATGCGACTTGGCACGAGAAAATCGCGTGCGCCCTCGGGCGAGGAGGCAGTGAGGATCGGGGTCGAGAATTCGTTGAAGCCTGCCGCTTTCATCCGCTCGCGCATAGCGGCGACAATCGCCACGCGGGTCATGATGTTACGGTGCAGGGTCTCGCGGCGCAGGTCGAGGAAGCGATACTTCAACCGCACGTCTTCCGGATATTCCTGTTCGCCAGCCACCGGCAGCGGCAGTTCTTCGGCAGCACTCTGCACCACCACCCCACGCGCAAACACCTCGATCGCGCCTGTCGAAAGGTTGGCGTTCAAGGTTTCGGGGCTGCGCGCCTTCACAATGCCGTCGATCGTTACCACGGATTCGACTCGCGTGCCTTCGAGCAGCGCCAGCGCCGGCGAATCCTCGTCGGCCACGATCTGGGTGATGCCGTAATGGTCGCGCAAGTCCACGAACAGCACGCCGCCATGGTCGCGCTTGCGATGGATCCACCCTGAAAGGCGCACGGTTTCGCCGACCTGGGCTTCGCCAAGCTGTCCGCAATTGTGGGTACGATAGGCGTGCATCTAAAATCTTTCCATTTTCGGGTGTATGGCGCTAAGCGCGCGCCCGACAACAGGTGCGCAGACCCGTGTGCGGTTACAAGCGCGCGCTAACAGGGGAAGAGGGTGCTTTTGTCAAGGCTCCCGAACCAATCTGGGCCCAAAAGCCCGAGGGTGGCACTCCGCCCGACTCGAAGAAAAGAACGATGCAAATACACGATCTGATTACCACCACCGGGGCTCTCGAAGAGCTCTGCAATCGCCTCGCAGCTTCGGAATTCGTCGTCGTCGACACCGAATTCATGCGCGAGAACACCTACTGGCCCGAACTCTGCCTCGTGCAGATCGCCAACGAACATGAAGCGGCTGCGATCGACCCGCTGGCCGATGGCATCGACCTCTCGCCGCTGCTCGATTTGCTGACCGAGAACGACGAGGTGCTCAAGGTCTTCCACGCTGGCGGGCAGGATGTCGAGATCATCGTCAACCTGACCGGCAAGACCCCGACCCCGATATTCGACACGCAAATCGCGATGATGGCGATCAGCCAATCCGAACAGATCGGTTATGCCAACCTGGTAGAAAGCTGGCTGGGGCTGACCATCGACAAGGGTGCGCGCTTTACCGACTGGAGCCGCCGCCCGCTGACCGAGCGGCAGATAGAATATGCCATCGGTGATGTAACCCATCTCTCAAAAATCTTTCCCAAGATATTGAAACGGCTGATCAAGACCGGGCGCGGGGCCTGGCTTGACGCCGAAATGGAAAAGCTGGCCGATCCTGCAAACTACCTGACTGATCCGGGTGAAGCCTGGCGCAGGATACGCCAGCCAGGCCGTAATCCACAGGTGCTTGGACGCCTCAAGGCGCTCGCAGCATGGCGCGAGATCGAGGCCCAGCACAAGAACATCCCGCGCGGGCGGATCATGCGCGACGAGACCCTGGCCGATATCGCCAGCCATCCGCCGCGCCAGCAGGCCGACCTTGCCAAGGTGCGCGGGCTTTCGGCCGCCTGGCGCGACAATGACATCGGCAAGCGGTTGATGAAGCTCCTCGAGAAGGCCGAGCCGCTCGACAAGGACGAAATCCCCGAAAAGCTCAAGAAAGGCGCGCCGCTGGGCAAGGAAGGCGTGCTGGTGGCGGACCTGCTCAAGCTGCTGCTCAAGATCCGCTCCCGCGAGATCGACGTGGCGGCGCGGCTGCTGACCCGCGCCGAAGAAATGGAGGCTCTGGCCGCAGGGGTGCGCGATCTGCCGGTGCTGCGGGGTTGGCGTTTCGAGATTTTCGGGCGCGATGCGTTGGAACTGGTCGAAGGCAAGCTCGCCTTCGCGGTCAGGAACGGCAAGCTCACCATGACCCATATCGATGATATCCAGGCGGTGATGGAAGCTCCGCTGGCGGCGGAGTAGCCCGCTGCGGTGAGCACTTACCTGCCCACCATCAAGCAGCTGCAGTATCTGGTGGCGCTGCACGAACATGGGCATTTCGGGCGCGCCGCCGAAAGCTGTTTCGTGTCGCAATCCACGCTGTCTGCAGGGATTCGTGAGCTCGAATCGTTGCTGGGCGTCACTCTGGTCGAACGGAGCCGCAGGGTCGTACGTTTCACTACACTGGGCGAGCAGGTGGTCGAGAAGGCGCATCGCCTGCTGCGCGAGGCGGAGGAACTGTCAGACCTTGTCCAGGCAGCCGGCAAGCCGCTTGCTGGCACTGTGCGGATGAGTGTTATCCCAACGATCGCGCCCTTCCTGCTGCCGCGTATCCTGCCGCGGCTCAAACGCGAACGACCGGAACTGAAGCTCCTGCTGCGCGAGGAAACCAGCCATGATGCGGTCGAATCGCTTCAGCACGGGCGGGTCGATTGTGTGCTGCTTGCCCTGCCCTTTGCCACAGGCGAGGTCGAAACGGCGCATATTGCGGACGACCGGTTGTTCGTTGCCTTTCCCAAGGACGATCCGCGCGATCCACCGCCCACGATCCCGCCGGCCATGATCGACGAAGGGCGACTGCTGCTGCTGGAAGACGGGCATTGCCTGAAGGAACATGCGCTTGCGGCATGCAACCGCCCCGAATTGCGGGCTTCTGCAACAATGATCGGCACATCGCTGCACACGCTTGTGCAGATGGTGAACCATGATCTTGGCCTGACCATGCTGCCCGAAATGGCGTTGGAGGCCGGGATATTGAATGGGACGGATGTCGTCGCGCGGCCGCTCAAATCGGCCAATGCCAAGCGCGAGCTCGCGCTGATCTGGCGCAA
>JBMSNZ010000063.1:0-12288 GCA_049421965.1 Erythrobacter sp. | reverse complement strand
GAGATATTCGGGTGGAACGACCGCCACGGGACACGCTGGAAGATCGCGGCGCTGCCGCTCGGCGGCTACGTGAAGATGCATGGCGACGCCGACGCGTCGAGCGCGCCCGACCATGCCGCCGCCGCGACGATGTCGGCTGTCGCCCTGCCGTTCACGCGGTTCGCCTTCTCGGGATCGGCCTCGCACGCATCGACGGCGGTCCATGCCGCGGCATGCACGATCGCATCGGGTCGGTGTGCCGCGACGACGCGGTGCACGGCATCGCGCTCGGTGATGTCGAGCACGGTGAGCAGGCCATTGCCGTCGGGCAGCGGCACACCGGCGAATTCGAGCGTGCGCCCGTCTGCCAATGCGACCCGACCCGCCTTCTCCTTGCGATCGAGCGTGGCGGCGCGGACGATCTCGCCAATCGAGCGCGCCTGCTGCGGATCGGCCAGATTGGGCGCAATCGCCGCCAGCAACTGGTCGGCCGAAGGATGGCTGTCGAGCAATTCCGGCTCGAGCCCCCAGGTGCCCGCGAAACTGCGGTTCCACACCTGCAGCGATCCGTCGGGCGCAAACACCGCCAGCGCCTCGAACAGGCTGTCGAGCATCGCCGTGCGGGTACGCAGCAGCGTGTCGCGCGTTGCCGAAAGCGCGAGTTCCTCGGTGCGGTCTTCCGCGAACAGCACCAGCCCGCCATCAGGCATGGGCTGGGCCACGATCCGCAGATGCTTGCCGCCCGGCAACGGCCAGGCCTCTTCCTGCGCTTCGGGCGCCCCGAACCACGCCAGCCGCTCGCGTCGCCATGCAAGGAAATCGCGTACCTCAGGCGTGCGGCGCTTGTCGCGCAGGTCGCTCAGGAAGCGCTCGAAGGGAACCGCATCGGCCACGATACCGAACGGCAGATCGAACTGGCGCAGGAACGGCCGATTGGCAAAGACCAGCTTCTGCGTCACATCGAA
This sequence comes from Erythrobacter sp., assembly GCA_049421965.1. Taxonomy (GTDB): domain Bacteria; phylum Pseudomonadota; class Alphaproteobacteria; order Sphingomonadales; family Sphingomonadaceae; genus Erythrobacter. The sequence goes on along the minus strand of JBMSNZ010000063.1, from coordinate 11,344 downwards.
TTGCGCCACGCCCACCGAAAGCTGGTCGAGCATGGCGCGCTGCGCCTGGCGGAACGCGCGCAGTTCGCGCGCCTGCTGTTCCACTTCCTCGATATCAATCGCATAACCGGCGATCCCTTCCTCGCCCACCGGCAGGTCGCTAACCCGCAGCAGCCGGCGCGCGCCGTGGATCGTGGCGGGGACGGTACGTTCCGACGCCTGCCCCTGCTGCGCCGCCGCCATTGCGATTTCACCGGGCGAAGTGCCCTTGTCGGGTTCGAGCAGTTCGATCTGCTTCGCCACCACTTCGTCCGCGCGCTCGGCGCCCACGGCATCGACATAGGCACGGTTAACCAGCCGCAAGCGCGCATCGCGCCCGCGGAACCACATCGGGATCGGCGCCGCTTCGATCAGACCGACCAGAGCGGTGAAATCGCCTTGCGCTTGCGCGGCGTCCTTGCGCAGGCGGGCAAGCTCGCCTTCGCTCTCAGTGAAGTCGAAAATCCACACCAGCGCCGCGCCGCCCGGCGCGATCCGCGGATCGGCCAGCGTCCCCCGGAATGCAAGGCTGCGGCGCGATCCCGCCATGCTGGTCGAGAGGCGGAACGGTGCTGCGGTCTTCTGGGTGCGGCGGACCGCCTCGGCCAGCTGATCCAGCTGCGATTGCGACAAGCCGAAACCCTCTCCGCCCGCCAGCTCGCTGAGATATTCGGGCATCTTGTCGAGGCCGAGCCACAGCGCCAACCGGTCATGCGCCTCGATCCGACCGTCGGCCCGCACCAGCATGGGGATCGCGGGCGCCTCTTCCAGCATGCCGTTGACGCGCGCCAGCGACCGGCGCAGCGCTTCGAACCGCCGCGAACGCTGCGATGCGCGCAGCATCAGGAGCGCAGCCGCAACCGTCCATGCGGCCAGAACCAGGCCGATCAATACCAGGACCAGGGGTGAAAGCTCCATCCTGTCCAGCTATGCGCGCTGCAGGCCGGATGCAACGCCCGTCAAAGAGAAAAGCCCCCGACCTGAGCAGTTTTCAGGGCGAGGGCTTTGCTGTTTTGCGCGATGAAGCGCCGGTTCGCGGGCCGGCTGCGATCAATAGCGGTAATGGTCGGGCTTGAACGGGCCTTGCGGGCTGACCCCGATGTAGGCGGCCTGCTTCTCGCTCAGCTTGGTAAGCGTCACGCCGAGCTTGGCGAGGTGCAGCGCGGCCACCTTCTCGTCGAGATGCTTGGGCAGGACATAGACCTGGTTGTCGTATTCATCCGCCTTGGTGAACAGTTCGATCTGCGCCAACGTCTGGTTGGTGAAGCTGCTGCTCATCACGAAGCTGGGGTGGCCGGTTGCGCAACCCAGGTTCACGAGACGGCCCTTGGCAAGGACCAGGATCGACTTGCCATCGGGGAAGGTCACCAGGTCGGTGCCCGGCTTGATTTCCTTCCACTGGTAGTTGTCGAGCGCCGAGATCTGGATCTCGCTGTCGAAGTGGCCGATGTTGCACACGATCGCCATGTTCTTCATCGCCTTCATGTGTTCGGCGGTGATCACGTCCTCGTTGCCAGTGGCGGTGACGAAGATGTCGGCGCGCCGCGCGGCATCCTCCATCGAGACCACTTCATAGCCGTCCATCGCTGCCTGCAGCGCGCAGATCGGGTCGATCTCGGTCACCATCACCCGTGCACCGCCATCGCGCAGCGAAGCGGCCGAGCCCTTGCCGACATCGCCATAGCCGGCCACGCAGGCAACCTTGCCCGCCAGCATCACATCGGTCGCTCGACGGATCGCGTCGACCAGCGATTCCTTGCAGCCATAGAGATTGTCGAACTTCGACTTGGTCACGCTGTCATTCACATTGATCGCCGGGAACGGGAGCTTGCCCTGCTTGGCAATCTGGTAGAGCCGCATCACGCCGGTGGTCGTCTCTTCCGATACGCCCTTGATGTTCTTCACGGTGCGCGTGAGGTAGCCCGGACGCGCCTTGACGAAGGCCTTGAGCGCCCGCTGGAACTCGATTTCCTCGGCATTGGTCGGCTCGGGCAGGGTTTCGCCCGCTTCGATTCGTGCGCCCCACAATGCGAACATGGTGGCATCGCCGCCATCGTCGAGGATCATGTTGGCGGTAAGGTCGGGGTCGCTCGCGGTCGCCCAGTCGAAGATCCTGCCGACATAGTCCCAGTACTCGGCCAGGGTCTCGCCCTTCACTGCGAACACCGGGATGCCGCGCGCCGCGATCGCCGCTGCCGCGTGGTCCTGCGTCGAGAAGATGTTGCAGGTTGCCCAGCGCACTTCGGCGCCCAGCGCCACCAGCGTCTCGATCAGCACCGCGGTCTGGATCGTCATGTGCAGCGAGCCGGTGATGCGCGCGCCCTTGAGCGGTTGCGCCGCACCATATTCCTCGCGCAGCGCCATCAGGCCCGGCATTTCGGTTTCGGCAATCGCGATCTCGTCACGCCCGTACTCGGCCAGAGCGATATCCTTGATGATGTAATCCTGGGCAGCGTCAGCCACTACGAAACTCCTGAAAGCTGGGGCGCGGGCACTTGGCCCGGGCGCGATCTGCTAAGGCGCCGCCTCTAGCGAGCGCCGCCGCGCGAAGCAAATATAAAAGAATCTTTATATCCTCTCCTGTTGCGGAGTGCCGCCGAGCCATTATATCGGACGCGCAAGGACTGGATCACGAAAGGAAGTTTCAAAATGGCAATCTCGGTTGGTGACAAGCTGCCTGACGTCAAACTGGTCAAGGCCACCGAAAGCGGGCCCGAAGCGGTCAGCTCGGCCGAATATTTCGCGGGCAAGAAGGTCGCGCTGTTTTCCGTACCGGGCGCTTTTACCCCCACCTGCTCGGCGCGGCACCTGCCCGGTTATGTCGACAAGGCCGCCGAACTGAAGGCCAAGGGTATCGACGAAATCGTCGCCACTGCGGTGAATGACGCGTTTGTGATGGGCGCCTGGAACAAGGCTGCCGGTTCGAGCGACATCACCATGCTGGCTGACGGCAATGGCGATTTCGCCGAAGCTGTGGGTCTCACCATGGACGGTTCGGGCTTCGGCATGGGCAAACGCGGCCAGCGCTTTTCGATGGTGATCGAGGACGGCGTGGTGAAGGAACTCAACGTCGAGGCACCGGGCGACTTTTCGGTGTCGAGCGCGGAGCACATGCTCGGCCAGCTTTGATCGCGCCAGTCGGCTTGGCTGGCGGCGCCAAGATGAAGGGTTACGATTTGCTGTCGCGCACGGCGCTTGGCGCCGCGGCAGCACTTTCGCTCATTGTCGGCCCGCCCGCGCAAGCCGCAGCAAGCCGGGATCCGGGGGCGGCAGCATTTGCACAGCTGACGGGCGATCTTGACCCGCCCCGGCGCGCGCAATTCTGTGGCTATGTCGCGCACAACGCGCTGGAGCACTCCGGAAACTCGCCGGACCCTGCGCTTCGCCTGAACCGCGCGGTTGCCGCACGGCAACTGTCTGCGCGGCTCGCGCCCATGCTGGCGAAAGCCAATGCGGCATCGTCTCCCGACGAATTGCAGGCGATTGAGGGTGAGAACGGGCAAATGATGGGCCTGCTCTCCTATGCACCGTCAGATTGGATCAGGGAGCAAGTCGAACAGGGTAATGCCGGAGAGGATGACATACTGGGGCTGTTCGTTACCGATGTTGTCCAACGCTGCAATGCCATGCTCGACAAGATGAAGGTGCCGCCGGCTGCTCCGCTCAGCGAGGCAGAGGCAGCTACGCCCCCGCCCTTCACCTGGGACGGCGATTCTGCTGCGGACATTTTCGCTGACACCGCGCTGATGCCCTTCACGGCGCGGTTGTGTACGGATGGTAGCGCAACTGCGGCGGATTTCGCCGGGGCGCCGCTGGACGAGCGAGGCAAGGACGGAACCTCGCTACTCGACTGGGCCATAGAATGCGGCGATAAAACGGGTATTGCGGCGCTACTCGATGCCGGCTTCAACGCCAGCAAGCCCGGTGCCTTCGGCGAAATGCCGCTGGCGCGCGCGGCAAAGCGCAAGGTCCCTTCCATTTTGCAGGTGCTGCTCGAACGCGGAGTCTCGCCAAATGCCATTGGCAAGCCTCGCTCTGCCCTGGCTGAGGCGTATGATCCCGACGTGAAAGGTGGCGGACAGAATTTCAGGCTGCTGCGCGAAGCCGGCGCCGGCCTCGGTTTTCCGTCCTTTGACTGGTCGATGTGGAGCACCTGGACCCTCTACGCACGGTGGGAGGAAATCCTCGCCAACCTCGGCGAATTCGACAGCGATCCGGTCAGCCTGGGCAGAACGGTCAGTAGGGAACTGGAGCGAGATCCCCCGCGCGCCAGCAAGGCGGCGCTGGAGCAGATTAAGGCGCGGCTTATTGCCGATTTCGGGGTGTGTTTCCCGATCGGGGCCCTGATCGATTACCCGAAAGATGCACGCGGGTATTACCTACAGCCCGATTGCCCGGGCAAAGGCGCGCCTCAGCCGTAGCCCATCAGGCCGAGCACTTCCTTGCGGCTGCGCGAATCGTCAAGGAAGCAACCGAGCAGACGGCTGGTGACCATATTGACCCCCGGCGTGCGCACACCACGCCCGGTCATGCAGCCATGCTGTGCCTCGATCACCACCGCCACGCCATGCGGGTCGAGGTGGTCCCAGATGCATTGCGCGACCTCGGCGGTCAGCCTTTCCTGGATCTGCAGCCGCTGGGCAAATCCGTGCAGCACGCGCGCCAGCTTGGAAATGCCCACGACCTTGTTGCGCGGCATATAGGCAATCGCGGCCTTGCCGGTGATTGGAGCCATGTGGTGTTCGCAATGGCTCTGGAACGGGATGTCCTTGAGCATCACCACTTCGTCATAGCCGCCGACCTCCTCGAACTGGCGCTCAAGATGGATGGCCGGATCCTCGCGATAGCCCTGGCAGTATTCGAGCCATGCCCGCCCCACCCGCTTGGGCGTATCGAGCAGGCCTTCGCGGCTCGGGTCGTCGCCAGCCCATTCGATCAGCGTACGGATCGCATCCTGCACATGGGCTGGAACGTCAGGTTTGCCGAGCGGATTGTCGAGATCGTCGTGGTCGTGCTGGCAGCTCATGCGGGTTTCCTGCTTGGTGGTTTCGGCGGGGCTTGCACGCGCGCCGCTCCTTTGCGGAAAAACCGCTGTTTGGCAAATCGCCAAGGAGCAAAAGGGTTCCCCCGGGTTTCACGTCCGCCTTGTCGCCCGTGCGCCTGCCACCATATCAGCGGGGACATGCGCGAACATATCGGCCCACCTCCCAGCGAATTCGAGCGGCTCGCGCGAGTCGCACTGGCGGGCATGCCCGATCACCTGCCCGCCGAGCTTGCCGATGTGGTGCTACGGGTGGAAGAGTTCGCCAGCCGCGAACAACTCGCATCGGTCGGCATCGCGAGCCGGTGGGAACTGACCGGATTATACGAAGGCCGCCCGCTGACCGAGCGCACGATCTGGGAATCAGGCGAGATGCCACCGATGATCAGCCTGTTCCGCCAGCCGCTGCTGGCCGAGATGTTCGAGACCGGAGTGGAACTGGCGGAACTGGTGCATCACGTGGTGGTGCACGAAGCCGGGCACCATTTCGGCTTCTCCGACGACGATATGGACGCGATCGAGGACGCTGCGGGCTACTGAACCGGTGCCCGCGCAGAGTTTCAAGGGTAGAACCTCAACGCGCTCAAGCAGCGAAGCGGTAGGGCGAAGAAAATGGCGCACCCGAAAGGATTCGAACCTCTGACCCCCAGATTCGTAGTCTGGTGCTCTATCCAGCTGAGCTACGGGTGCGCGCTAGGGGGCGGCACATAGGAGGGCTTGCCGCGCTTGGCAATCCCCTATCCCGCTTCGAAGGCAAAGAGATTGCGCGCCAGCGCAACATCCAGCGGCGGCTTGTCGAGATCGAGAATCTCTGAGGGCGCGAACCACCCGATCGCTTCGCCTTCGAGCGCTCGTGGCTCTCCTTGCCATTCCCGCACTATGTAAAGCAGGATGACAATCGGGCGGGCGCGCGAATCCCGCGTTTCCTGCGCGAAAACCGATGGCCGGAGCGCGCCCGGATCGACCGTGATGCCGAGCTCTTCGTCAAGCTCCCGGATCAATGATTCGGACGGTGTTTCAGAAGGTTCAACCTTCCCCCCGGGGAATTCCCAGAGCCCGCCATGCTGCTTGTGCAAGGTGCGGCGATGCATCAGCCAGCGCCCCTGCCCGTCGGACAAGGCAGCCGCGACCACCGGCATCCATGTCGGGATTTTTTCCAACTGCGGCCTCCTCTTCAACCTTTTCTTAACGGTCTGAGCGGAAAACGCATCTTGTCAGGACGCAATGGCAGAGGTTGTCCATGGAATTGTCGAAACTCCTTAAGCGTATCGGAAACGACAATTCCGGGGCAACCGCTATCGAATACGGCCTGATCGCAGCCTTGATCGTAATTGCCATGCTTGGGGCGCTCAACAGTGTCGCAAGCGAGACCATAAGCATGTGGGGCGCAGTTACGGACGAGGTGTCGTCGGTGAACGGAAGTTAACCTGAAAGTAATGCTGTCGTTTAGCGAATACTCAAAGGGTGCCTCTGTAACACCGTGAAAGCTTCCATCGGCCCCGGTCGGGGGGAGTCGGGTACTGAAGACTGAAACCAGGAGACTAGACATGAAGTTCATCAACAAGCTGATCCGTGACGAAGCCGGTGCGACCGCTATCGAATACGGCCTGATCGCTGCTCTGATCGCCGTTGCTGCGATGGGTGCGATGGGTGCGCTCGGCGACGAGCTGAACACCACCTTCACGACCGTTTCGGACGAAATGGCCACCGCGAACGCCGCGTCGTAATCGCTGGTCCATTGACCGAAAAGAGAGCGGCGGGGAGCTTCCCCGCCGCTTTTCTTTTGTCCGTTGAAATCAGCAGACGTCAGCGCCCGCGAATGACCAGCTTGACCTGCTGGCCAGCCTGCACTTCCTGATTGGCGGCAAGTCCGTTGAGGACCCGAAAACGCTCGGCCTGCGCATCGTCGAACGCCATGCGCCGCGCGAGCGAGGCAACAGTATCCCCGCGCTGCACAGTCACCACGTCGATCCGCCGCGGAACTACTGCCGCTGCCTCGGTGGCGCTGATCCTCCGCATCGACTGGAACATCGCGTCAAACACGCCGGCACTTCCGGCCGGGGTGATCGCCGAGAAATGGTAGGCGCGGTCGCGAGCAAACTCATACGCCACAACTGTCACATCGACCTGGCTTTGCCCGTTATTGACCCGCGCCGTGCCGATCGCGGCCGTAATCCCGTTGATCGTGGTGCGATCGATCCGCTGCGGGGCCAGCTGCTGCCGTTCCCCTCCCAAGGCTGCAAACTGCTGGCGGACATAGGCATCCAGATCGCCCGAATACTGCGCCAGCGTTAGCTGCGCCTTGCCCGATTGCCCGTTAATGCTGACCGCGCGGGTCCCGTTGAGCATGTAGAAGCCCTGTGGCGCGGTGAAAGCCAGCCGCAACTCAGGGTGGATGAACTGGCGCCCTTCGACCACGCCCTGCGCCGGATCATCGCCATAGATCAGCCCCTTGATCCGGGTCAGGAAGGTGTCGCGATTGAGCACGGTTCCGGGCTTGCCCTGCGCCTTGGTGAGCGCGGTCTGCACCCGGCTGGCCGGATCGGGGTGGGTCGAGGCCCACACTGGCGGGCGGGTATCGCCTGCGCCCATCAACCGGGCATCCAGCGCGTTCTGCGCGGCAAGGCTCGCAAGCACGGTACCCATGGCGCGCGGATCGTATCCCGCCTTGGTCAGATACTGGATTCCCAGGTCATCGGCCTGCAATTCCTGGCTGCGCGAGAACTTGAGCGTAAGTAGCTGCGAACCCTGCAGGAATCCGCGGCTCAGCGTGTCGCCAATCGCGCTGTTGCCGAGCAGGATACCCGAAAGGATCGCGCCCGCCGCACCGATCAGCGTGTTGCGCTGGGCGCGCTGCTGGCGCCGCTGCGAATGGCGCGCGGCAACATGCGCCACTTCGTGCCCCATCACCGCCGCGAGTTCGGCTTCGTTGTTCATCAGCCCGACGAGTTGGCGCGTGGCGTAGACATAGCCGCCGGGGATCGCGAAGGCGTTGTTGACCGAGCTGTTGAGCAGCGACACGGTGAAACTGTCGCGCGCATTGCCCAGCCCGGATTGCACGGCGATGTTCTTGCCGACCTGTTCGACATAGGCCGCCTGCGGCCCGCTCAAGGCCCCGCCGAATTCCGCCAGCAGTTGCGGATGCAGCTCAGCGCCCTGCTGTGCTTCGGCCTGAGTGATCGGGGTGGAAGCGCTGGGCACCTGCCCGCCGCCAGCGCAGCTGGTCGAAGTCAGCGCCACCGGCGCGACCGCCAGAAGGGTTAGCGATTTCCGCAAGAAAGCCATGATCTGTCTCCGTTTTCTGTCGCATCGCCCCCTGCAACGGAAAACAGCATTGCGCATCGCGAGCCCGACCGCAAGCACCCTCGGGCCTGGAAGTGGCGGGACTAGGCAGCCCCGATCTGGAGAAATCGATCCTCGCGCATCCGCTTCAGCTCATCGGCCGGAAGCTTGACCAGCTTGTCGAGTTCCTCGGCGATCGCAGCCCCCAGAGCCTTCGCGGTTTCGGCCGGGGCGCGGTGCGCGCCGCCGACAGGTTCCGCCACGATCCGATCGATCACACCCAGCCGCTTGAGGTGCTGCGCCGTCACTTTCATCGCTTCGGCGGCATCAGGTGCCTTCTCCGCCGTGCGCCACAGGATCGAAGCGCAGCCTTCGGGCGAAATCACCGAATAGACCGCATGTTCGAGCATCAGCACCCGCTCGGCGCTGGCCAGCGCCACTGCGCCGCCCGAACCGCCTTCGCCCACGATCGTTGCCACCATCGGCACCGGCAGCGCCAGGCAGGCCTCGGTCGAACGGGCGATCGCTTCGGCCTGGCCGCGCTCTTCGGCCTCGACGCCCGGGAAGGCGCCCGAAGTGTCCACCAGCGTCACTACCGGCAGGCCGAACCGCCCGGCCAGCTCCATCAGGCGGATCGCCTTGCGATAGCCTTCGGGCTTGCCCATGCCGAAATTGTGCCGCAGCCGGGTTTCGGTGTCATGGCCCTTCTCGTGCCCGATCAGCACCACCCGGCGGCCCTTGAGCCGCGCGAACCCGCCCATGATCGCTTCATCCTCGCCGAAATGGCGATCGCCGCCCAGCGGCACGAACTCGTCAAAGGCATGTGCTACATAGTCACGGAAATGCGGGCGCTGCGGATGGCGCGCCACCTGGGTCTTCTGCCACGGCGTGAGCGAAGCATAGGTGCTGGCGAGCAGATCGCGGCTTTTCTGCTCGAGCCGCTTGAGTTCGGCACCGATATCGACCTTGTCGCCTTCTGTCGCTACGCGCAGCTCGGCAATCCGCTCTTCGAGCTTCGCGACCGGCTTCTCGAAATCGAGATAGGAAATCATCTTGCCCCGCTAGTCCTATGTGCCGCCGCGGGCAAGAGGATGCCGCGCATTCACCAGCGCCACCAGCCGGGCTGCATCGACATGGGTGTAGATCTGCGTGGTGGAAATGTCGGCATGGCCCAGCAAGGTCTGCACCACGCGCAGGTCTGCCCCGCCCTCCAGCAGATGCGTGGCAAAAGCGTGGCGCAACACATGCGGGCTGATCCTTTGTGGATCGAGCCCGGCGCGCGCGGCCAACTCGCGCAGCAGCTGGAACAGCCGCACCCGGGTTAGATGTCCACTGCGCGAGGGAAACAGGAAGCGCACGCCTGTGCCAACCCCGCCAGCGCGCACGGCAACCCAGCGCGACAGCGCATCGCGCGCCCGCTCGCTCACCGGCACCAGCCGGGTCTGCCCGCCCTTGCCCGTAACCGTCAGCAGCGGCGCATCGCGCGGCACCGCCGCCAGCGGCAGCGACACGAGCTCGCTGGCACGCAGGCCCGACCCGTACAGCAGCTCGAGCAAGGCAAGCTGCCGCACTGCTGCAGGCGAGTCGCCCGCAGCCTCGAGTTCGGCGCGGTCGAACAAGCGCTCCACATCGGCATGCGAGAGAATCTTCGGCAGCGGGCGGCGCGCACGTGGCCGCGGCAGCGCGCCCGAAGGATCATCCTCGCGCCAGCCCTCGTCTATGGCAAAGCCGAAAAACTGGCGCAGCGCCGAGCTCTTGCGAGCGACAGTGACAGGGGCAAGATCGGCCCAGGCCGATGCCAGCCGGGCGATATCCTCGCGTCCGGCGCTGGCAAGATCGCCCACCAGTTCCTCCGCTCCGTCGAGATCGCGGCGATAGGCCGCCAAGGTATTGGCCGCTGCCCCGCGCTCGGCTGCCAGCATGTCGAGAAAGGCGCCTGTCGCCGCGCCCATCAGCCGCGCGCGATGGCCTCCGCGGCGATCATGCGCGCTTCGGCTTCCAGCCCGACCCGGCGCAGCGCCGAGACCGAGTAATAGAGGTGCAACGGCGTCATCCGCTCCCACCCTTCGCCTTGCATACCAAGGCCAACGAGCAGCGCCACCAGCGCACGATTGTTGACCGCCGCCGCGCGCGCGATCGTGCGGGTCCAGCGGGTCTGGCGCCCGAGCCGCAGCCCGACCCGTTCGGCATACTGGTTCAGCTCGCCTGAGGAGATCCGGCCGAGCCCGCCCAGACCGGCCAGCAGAAGCTGCGAGCGGCGCTGCCCGCTGCTGCCGTCATCATCGATGAAGGTATCGATCGCATCGTCCGCCGCCATACGGTTGGCGCCGCCCGCGGAGAGCGCCACCAGCGCCCAGGCGGCGCTGCCCGGATCGACCACCCGGCCCCAGGCGGCGGCATCGCGGTCGAGCCCGGCAGCGAGCATCGACGCCAGCAGCGCAGGCGCATTGCCGAGGTAGTCTTCGGACGCCGGCACGCGCGCCGCAGCATAGGCGGTAAGCACATAGCGGCCATAATCCGCCGCAACGTCGCCGCCCCAGATCGTCTGCATCGCGGATATGCGCGCCTGCGGATCAGAGCCGACATAGGCCTCGCGCAATTGCGCGGCGAGTTCGGCCGGCCCGCCCGTGATGTTCTCGTCAGCGTAGATCTGGCTGTAGAGATCGACCATGGCGCGCGAGGACAGGATGCCTTCGCGTCCGGCACGATCGGCAGCGGCCGCACGCTGGGCCAGCGGCAACATCGGCGCCGTGGCGGTGATCCGCTCGTAATAGGGATCGGCGCCATCAAGCAGGTTCGCGGGGATCGGCTCGCCCACTGCATTGGCGAGCGCAAAGCGCCATGGCGTGATCTGGTCGACATCGGTCCATTCCAGGTCGACTGCGCGCCGCCCACGCCCGGCAGCCCCCGCCAGCCGCTGCGCCAGCAGCACATCGATCCGCGGCGCGGTGCCGGTGCGCATCGCCCGGTCAAGCTGCGAACCGCCCAGCACGCCTTCGCCCG
>JBMSNZ010000062.1:0-12362 GCA_049421965.1 Erythrobacter sp. | reverse complement strand
AAGGAAGTGTTCGGCCCGGTCGTGTCGGTGACCCGCTTCGAAGACGATGCACAGGTGCTCGATTGGGCCAATGACTGCGACTACGGCCTTGCCAGCTCGGTCTGGACCCAGAATGTCGGCAAGGCGGCCGAGTTTGCCTCGCGGCTCGAATATGGCGTCACCTGGATCAACACCCATTCGGTCAACACCACCGAAATGCCGCATGGCGGGGTCAAGATGTCGGGCTACGGATCGGACCTGTCGGTCTATTGCCTTGAGCATTATACCGTGACACGCCACGTGATGATCAAACACTAGAGCAACCATGCGCCCAGTCATCGGCATCACCGCCTGCAATCGCACCGTCGGCAGCGAGACCGCGCAAGCGGTGATGAACCGCTATGCCACGGCGGCGATGCGCTATGGCGATGTCGGGGCGCTGCTTGTTCCGGCGCTGCCCGACCTGGTCGATGCGGCCGAGCTGATCGGGCGGCTCGATGCGGTGATGCTGACCGGCTCGCCCTCGAACATCGAGGCGTCCCGTTATGGCGATGATGAAGGCTTCGGACCGTATGATAGCGCCCGCGACGCCATGTCGCTCGGCATTGTCGAGCGGATGATCGATGCGGGAAAGCCCGTGTTCGGCATCTGCCGCGGCTTTCAGGAGATCAATGTCGCGCTGGGCGGCACTTTGCGCCGCGATGTGTCTTCGAACGACGAACTGCTGCGCCACCATTCGCCCGAAGAGAGCGACCTTGCGGTAATGTTCGACCATTATCACGAAGTGTCGCTTGCTGCTGGCGGGATGCTGGCCAATGCAGTCGGCAAGGCAAGCATCACGGTCAATTCGGTGCATTACCAGGGCGTTGCGCGCCTGGCCGGAGGGCTGACGCTGGAAGCCCAGGCGCCCGATGGCATTGTCGAGGCTTTCAGCGCCCGGCCCAATGGCGCGCCGCTGCTGGCGGTGCAATGGCACCCCGAATGGGAACCCGAAAGGAACAGCGACAGCCAGGCATTCTTCCGACTGCTGGGCCAGGCGGCAAGGGGCGAGCTGTGATGCTGCCCATCCGCCGTTACGACATCTATCTCGCACGGCTCTGCTACACGCCCTGAGATAGGGCGCTGCGGCGCCTCGCCAGGTTCAAGTTTCACTTCCGGCCGCGCTACGCGGCACCAAGATCAATCCAGGGAATCCAGACAATGCCACGCAATTACGACATCGCCGAACTCCGCCGGCTCGATATCGCCCACCATCTTCCGGCGCAGGCCGACTGGCAGGAGATCGAGGATCTGGGCGGAAGCCGGATCATCACCCATGCCGAGGGCTGCTATATCCATGATGGCGACGGCAACCGCATCCTCGACGGAATGGCCGGGCTGTGGTGCGTCAATGTCGGCTATGGCCGTGAGGAACTGGTCGATGTGGCGGCCGAGCAGATGCGCGAGCTGCCCTATTACAACAGCTTCTTCAAGACGGCGAACCCGCCCACGGTGCTGCTGGCGCACAAGATCGCCAGTCTTACCCAGAACCGGTTGCCGCATGTCTTCTTCAACAGCTCGGGCTCGGAAGCCAATGACACGATCTTCCGCCTGGTGCGCCAGTACTGGAAGCTGAAGGGCGAGCCCAAGCGCAAGGTCTTCATCAGCCGCTGGAATGCCTATCACGGGTCGACCGTGGCGGGCGTTTCGCTGGGCGGGATGAAGGCGATGCATCCGATCGGCGATTTGCCGATTCCGGGGGTCGAGCACGTCCGCCAGCCTTACTGGTTCAACGAGGGCCGCGACATGAGCCCGGACGCCTTCGGCACTGCCTGCGCCGAAGCGATCGAAGCCAAGATTCTGGAAGTCGGCCCGGAAAATGTCGCCGCCTTCATTGGTGAGCCGGTGCAGGGCGCGGGCGGCGTGATCATCCCGCCGGCCAATTACTGGCCGCAGGTCGAGGCGATCTGCCGCAAGTATGGCATCCTGATGATCTGCGACGAGGTGATCTGCGGGTTCGGGCGCACCGGCAACATGTGGGGCCATGAGACCATGGGTGTGAAGCCCGACATCATCGCCATGGCCAAGGGCCTGTCGAGCGGATACCTGCCGATTTCGGCCGTGGCCGTGTCAGACGAGATCGTTCGCGTGATGAAGACCGGCGGCGATTTCGTGCACGGCTATACCTATTCGGGCCACCCGGTGGCGGCCGCTGTGGCGCTGCGCAACATCGAGATCATGGAACGCGAAGGGCTTGTCGATAAGGTCCGCAACGAAACCGGGCCCTATCTGACGCAAGCGCTGGCTACGCTGGCGGATCATCCGTTGGTGGGCGAAGCGCGCAGCATCGGCCTGCTCGGCGCGGTCGAGATCGTAGCGGACAAGGCGACCGGAGCCCGCTTCGGCGGCAAGGAAGGCACCGCCGGCCCGCTGGTGCGCGACATCTGCATCGCCAACGGGCTGATGGTGCGCGGAATCCGCGACAGCATCGTGATGTGCCCGCCGCTGATCATCACCACTGCCCAGATCGACGAACTGGTCGGCATCATCCGCCGCTCGCTCGACGAAGCGCTGCCCAAGCTCGAAGCCATCGGCTGAGGATTGCCATGACCGGATCCCCGTTCCTTCGCGAAGCCTGCTATATCGACGGCCAGTGGGTCGGCGCCGATAGCGGCGAAACGATCGCCGTGACCAATCCCGCGACCGGCGGCCTCATGGGCATTGTGCCCAAATGCGGGGCTGCGGAAACACGCCGCGCGATCGATGCCGCGCAGGCGGCGTTCCCCGCTTGGCGGGCAAAAACCGCGAAGGAACGCGCTGCGATCCTGCGCCGCTGGTACGATCTGATGATGGCGAACCAGGAAGAGCTGGCCCGGCTGCTGACGCTGGAGCAGGGCAAGAGCCTGGCGGAGGCGCGCGGCGAGATCGCCTATGGCGCCAGCTTCATCGAGTGGTTCGCGGAAGAGGCCAAGCGGCTCTATGGCGATGTGATCCCCGGCCATATGGCCGACAAGCGCATCCTGGTGCTCAAGCAGCCGATCGGCGTGGCAGCCGCGATCACGCCCTGGAACTTCCCCAATGCCATGATCACCCGCAAGGCGGGGCCGGCGCTGGCCGCGGGCTGCCCGATCGTGATCAAGCCGGCGGCGCAGACGCCCTATTCGGCGCTGGCCCTGGCGGTGCTGGCCGAACAGGCAGGGATACCCGCCGGGGTGTTCAACGTGGTGACCGGCAGCGCCTCGGCGATCGGCGGTGAGATGACGTCGAACCCGCTGGTGCGCAAGCTGTCGTTCACCGGCTCGACCGAGATCGGGCGCCTCCTGATGGAGCAGTCGGCCGGCACGCTCAAGAAACTCAGCCTTGAACTCGGCGGCAACGCGCCTTTCATCGTGTTCGACGATGCCGATATCGATGCGGCGGTGGCGGGCGCGATGGCCAGCAAATATCGCAACTCGGGCCAGACCTGCGTCTGCACCAACCGCATCTATGCCCATGGCGCGATTTACGATACCTTCGTGGACAAGCTTGCAGCAGCGGCGCGTGCGCTGAAAGTGGGCGACGGGCTTGAAGCCGGCACAGAGCAGGGCCCGCTGATCGATGCCAATGCGGTCACCAAGGTAGAGGAACACATTGCCGACGCACTGGCCAAGGGTGGGCGACTGGTTGCAGGCGGCAAGCGCCACGCGCTGGGCGGCACTTTCTTCGAGCCGACCGTGATCGCTGATGCGACGCAGGATATGCTTGTCGCGGGCGAAGAGACCTTCGGCCCGCTTGCCCCGGTGATCCGCTTCGAGACCGAAGACGAAGCTATCGCCATGGCCAACGATACCGAGTTCGGTTTGGCGGCCTATTTCTACTCCACCAATCTGGCGCGCGTGTGGCGGGTGGCCGAAGCGATCGAAAGCGGCATGGTCTGTGTCAATTCGGGCATCCTCTCGACCGAGGTCGCGCCGTTTGGCGGGGTCAAGCAAAGCGGGCTCGGGCGCGAAGGCTCGAAGTATGGCATCGACGAGTATGTCGAACTGAAATACGTCAGCCTGACGATCTAGGGACGCGGCGATGGACGACGGCGCTTTACCGGACCAGCCGGTCGACCTGGCCTTCACCCGGCCTGGCGGGGCTGACGGCACGATCGTCGAGCCGACCTATTCGGGCGCGCTCAGCTTCATGCGCCGTCGCTACAGCAAGCAGGTGGCAGGCGCGGATGTGGCGGTGGTGGGCATCCCGTTCGACCTCGCTACCACCGGTCGGCCCGGTTCGCGCTATGGCCCGCGCGCGGTGCGGCTGGGCTCTGCCATGATTGCCTGGGATGCGGTGTGGGGCTGGGATTTCGACCCGTTCGATCGGCTCGACGTGATCGACCACGGCGACCTCGTGATCGACTATGGCTCGCCGATTGAAGTGGTGGGAATGATCGAGCGCCAGTTCGCTGCGATCCATGCGCAGGGTGTAGCCACACTGATGCTGGGCGGGGACCATTTCTGTACCTATCCGGTGCTGCGTTCGCTCGCCCGCCAGACCGGCCGGCCGCTGTCGTTGATCCATTTCGACGCGCATAGCGACACTTGGCCGGCGCGCGATGGGCAGGTCGATCATGGCACGATGTTCTGGCGCGCGGTGCAGGAAGGGATCGTCGACCCGGCGCGCTCGGTCCAGCTCGGGATCCGCACCAACAACCGGGACACGCTGGGCTTTACCGTGCTCAGCGCTGAAGAGGTCGATCGGATGAACGCCGGGGAGATCGCCGCGCGAGTGGCCGAGGTCGTGGGCGACAATCCGGCCTATCTCACCTTTGACATAGATTTTCTCGATCCTGCCTTTGCACCCGGCACCGGTACGCCGGTCGCAGGCGGGATCGGCACCGTGAAAACCTTTGGCATCCTGCGACGACTGGCCGGCCTCGACATCCGCAGCGCCGATGTGGTGGAAGTGGCGCCAGCCTATGACAGCAGCGATGTGACCGCGCTTGCGGCCGCGACGGTGGGCCTGCATTGCCTCGCGCTGATGGCGGCAAAGCGCGGCTGAGCGAGCCTGAAACGCACCTCGGCCAGGTTCAGACTAACCTAGCGCTAGCACGCTCGTCATCACGATCCGCACCAGTTCGGCATGGCCGCGCGCGCCGGTCTTGGCGTAGATCTTCTTGCTGTAATTGCGTGCGGTCTCGATCGTCAGACCCAGCCGCTCGGCCGCTTCGGCAATACTGGTCGACTGGCCCATCATCCAGGCCAGCCGTGCCTCGCTGGGCAGGAGCCCGAACAGTTCGGCCAGCTGTTCGTAGCGATCGGCCTGCGATTTGCGGTCACCGCTGACATAGACAATCGCAGTGGCGGCCCGCGGCCCGCCGGTTACCGGCAGGTCGTGGAGCGGGGCGACCAGCATGTCGAACCACGGGTCCTGGCTGAGTGTGAAGGCGCGCGAGCGGCTTTCGGTGCCATCGGCATAGCCCTTTACCAGCGCGGTCAGTTGGCGGTCGATCGCGGGCGAGGCGGGGACCAATCGCTCATAGCGGCCGCGCCGCAGCAATTCGCCCCACTGGAACAGTTCCTCGACTGTATCGGTCGTCTCGAGGATGCGGCAGCGCGCATCAAGCGTCATCCACCCCAAGCTGAGCCGCGCGATCGCCTGGCCAGACATGGCCGAGCGGAACCGCTCGCGCTCGAGCGAGGCGAAGGACCTGAGTGCTATCCGCAGGTGCGGGACAAGCGCGGTGAGCAGCGCGCCGGTTGCCGGAGTGCCGATCCCGCGGTCGCCGAAGCATCCGAGCCAGGCCTCGGTGCCGCCCTGTTCACCGACCCGTACCAGCCGTCCGGCTGCAATTCCGGGAATGCGCAATGCCGCAGCGGGCTCGAGCAGTTCCTCCAGCGCATAGGCACGCCCGTCGCGCATCGACATGTAAGGCAGCTGGCCAGGACCGTTGGGCGACGCGAAAAGCTGTTGCACCAATCCGGTCCAGTCCTCGCCTGCGCCAAGCGGGAACAGCGCGCCGCTGTCAGGCGCACGCAGGACCAAGCACACCGCGCGCATACCGCTGCGGGCTTTCAGGCGCGCCAGGAAGTCAGCCCACAACGGGGTTTCGAACATCCCGCTGTGGAGCGCCTGCACCAGCTGGTCTTCGTCAATCCGCATCTCTTGCTTCTATACTCCCAAATGGGAGGTTAAAAGCCCGTTTCCATGCCTATCTAGGCGGCAATGCAATTTGCGGAGTTCCGGCATGGCGCGCGGTTTGACCCATCTTGAGCGGCTCGAAGCCGAAAGCATCCACATCATGCGAGAGGTCGTGGCCGAGGCAGAACGCCCGGTGATGCTCTATTCGATCGGCAAGGACAGTGCGGTGATGCTGCATCTGGCGAAGAAGGCGTTCTATCCCTCGCCGCCGCCTTTCCCGCTCCTGCATGTCGACACGACCTGGAAGTTCCGCGAAATGTATGCGCTGCGCGAACGAAGCGCGGCGGAAGCCGGCATGGAGTTGCTGGTATGGCAGAACCCCGAGGCAAAGGAGCGCGGCATCAACCCGTTCGATCACG
This sequence comes from Erythrobacter sp., assembly GCA_049421965.1. Lineage (GTDB taxonomy): Bacteria > Pseudomonadota > Alphaproteobacteria > Sphingomonadales > Sphingomonadaceae > Erythrobacter. The sequence goes on along the minus strand of JBMSNZ010000062.1, from coordinate 5,880 downwards.
GGCCGCTGCACACCGATATGTGGAAGACCGAGGGCCTCAAGCAGGCGCTTGACCATTACGGCTTCGACGCGGCCTTTGGCGGAGCGCGGCGCGACGAGGAGAAGAGCCGCGCCAAGGAGCGCATCTTCAGTTTCCGAACCGCCAGCCACGGGTGGGACCCGAAGAACCAGCGCCCCGAACTGTGGAACCTCTACAATGCGCGCAAGGCCAAGGGCGAAAGCATCCGCGCCTTCCCGATCAGCAACTGGACGGAACTCGACATCTGGCAATACATCATGGCCGAACGGATCGAGATCGTGCCGCTCTATTTCGCGGCGGAGCGCCCGACCTATGAATATGAGGGCGGCCTGTTCATGGCTGACGATCTCGACCGGCTCGAGCAGGTAATGGGCAAGCGGCCCGAGATCACCATGCGGCCGGTCCGCTTCCGCACGCTGGGCTGCTTCCCTTTGACCGGAGCGGTCGAAAGCACTGCGTCGACGCTGTACGAAGTGGTCCAGGAAATGCTGCTGACCACCACCAGCGAACGCCAGGGCCGGGTGATCGACAAGGACGCCGGTGACGCCTCGATGGAGCGCAAGAAGCAGGAGGGCTATTTCTGATGTCGGAGCCGATCTACCAGGCCGATGCCCTGATCGCGCAGGACATCGAAGCCTATCTCGAGCTGCACCAGAACAAGAGCCTGTTGCGCTTCATCACCTGCGGCAGCGTGGACGATGGCAAGAGCACGCTGATCGGGCGGCTGCTCTACGATTCCAGGATGATCTTCGAGGATCAGCTGGCTGCACTCGAAGCGGACAGCAAGCGGGTGGGCACGCAGGGCCAAGAGATCGACTTCGCGTTACTGGTCGACGGCCTTGCCGCCGAACGCGAACAGGGCATCACGATCGATGTCGCCTATCGCTTCTTCGCAACCGAGAAACGCAAGTTCATCGTCGCCGATTGCCCTGGCCACGAACAATACACCCGCAACATGGTGACGGGCGGTTCCACCGCTGACTTGGCGGTGATCCTGGTCGATGCACGCAAGGGCGTGCTGGTGCAGACCCGCCGCCACAGCTACCTGTGCCGCCTGCTCGGTATCCGTAATGTGGTGCTGGCGGTGAACAAGATGGACCTGGTGGATTACAGCCAGGTGGTGTTCGATGCGATCGTGGCTGAATATGCCGAGTTCGCGCGCGAGATCGGGCTTGGCAGCTTTGCGGCCATGCCGATTTCGGGGTTCCGGGGCGACAATGTCACCACCAGCAGCGCCAACACCCCGTGGTATGCCGGGCCATCGCTGATCGAGCATCTCGAAACAGTCGAGATTGACAACACCGCTGACCAGCTCGCCCCGTTCCGACTGCCGGTGCAATGGGTCAACCGGCCCAATCTCGACTTCCGTGGTTTTTCCGGGCTGATCGCCAGCGGTAGCATCAAGCCGAGCGATCCGGTGCGGGTGCTGCCTTCAGGCAAGACCTCGACAGTGAGCCGGATTGTCACACTGGGGGGCGATCTCGAGGAAGCGGTCGCTGGCCAGTCGGTCACCGTCTGTCTTGCCGACGAAGTCGATTGTTCGCGCGGCAATGTGATCGCGGCGGCGTGTGATCCGCCCGAGGTGTCCGACCAGTTCGAAGCGACGCTGGTGTGGATGGATGACGATGCGATGCTGGTCGGCCGCGCCTATTGGCTCAAGCTCGGTACACAGCTGGTTTCGGCCACGGTCCAGCAGCCTAAGTACACGGTCAATGTGAACACGCTGGAGCGGCTGGCAGCCAAGACACTGGAACTCAACGCCATCGGCGTGGCGGAAATCGCTACCGACAAGCCGATCGTGTTCGAACCCTATGAACGCAGCCGCGCCCTCGGCGGCTTCATTCTGATCGACAAGTTGACCAATCGCACGGTGGCTGGCGGGATGCTGCATTTCTCGCTGCGCCGGGCGCAGAACGTGCATTGGCAGCCAACCGACATCACGCGCCAGGCCCATGCCGCGATGAAGAACCAGACGCCGCGCGTGCTGTGGTTTACCGGCCTTTCGGGTTCGGGCAAATCGACTATCGCCAACGAGGTCGAGAAGCAGCTTAACCTGATGAACCGCCACACCTTCCTGCTCGATGGTGATAATGTCCGCCATGGGCTCAACAAGGACCTGGGCTTCACCGAGGCTGACCGGATCGAGAACATCCGCCGCGTGGGCGAAGTGGCCAAGCTGATGGCGGATGCCGGGCTGATCGTGCTGACCGCCTTCATCTCGCCGTTTCGCGCCGAACGCGACATGGTGCGGGCGATGCTGCCCGAAGGCGAATTCGTCGAGATCTTCGTCGATACGCCGCTCGAAGTGGCCGAGGCGCGCGACGTGAAGGGGCTGTATCGCAAGGCGCGCGAGGGCAAGCTCAAGAACTTCACCGGGATCGACAGCCCCTATGAGCCGCCGGAAAATCCGGAAATCCGAGTGAACACGGTGGACATGTCCGCGCAGGAGGCGGCAGATTACATCATCCGGCAACTCCTGCCGCTCAAGTGACGGATGTTTCCATGACCGATGCCGAACTGGCCGCGCACCTGGCGCAAGCTGCGGGGCAGTTGCTGCTGAAGATACGCGATTCTGGCCGCTTTTCCGGCAAGGAACTGGGACAGGCCGGTGACGAGGCGGCAAATCGCGTGTTGGTGGATGCGCTGCGCCAGCACCGGCCGGCTGACGGCCTGCTGTCGGAGGAGGAGCGCGACAATCCGGCGCGGCTTGGCCATGAGCGGGTGTGGATCGTCGATCCGCTCGACGGCACGCGCGAGTATGGCGAAGGCCGCAGCGACTGGGCGGTGCATGTTGCGCTGGCATTCAGCGGCACGGCGAGTGCAGGGGCAGTGGCGCTGCCCGGGCTGGGGCTGGTGCTGCGTTCCGATGCGCCGATTGCGCTGTCGCCGCAGGCTGCCACCCCGCGGATGCTGGTCAGCCGGACGCGCCCCGCGGCAGAGGCGGTGGCCGTGGCCGACGCGCTCGGCGCTGAACTGGTGGCAATGGGCAGCGCCGGGGCCAAGGCGATGGCGGTGGTGCGCGGCGAGGCCGAGATCTACCTTCACACCGGTGGGCAGTATGAATGGGACAGCTGTGCCCCGGTGGCCGTGGCAGCGGCGCACGGGCTTCACGTCAGCTGCGCCGATGGCACCCCGCTGGTTTACAACCGCGCGGATACCTACATGCCCGATCTGCTGATCTGCCGCAGGGAATGGGCCGGGCCCGTGCTCGAAGCGATGGCTCAGTTGGCGCCGGACGGGGACTGACCAGGGCGGCTCGTGGTCGCCTGCGCGTGCACCAGCAGATTGTCCAGCACGTCACGATCAAGCACACGCGGGCCGCGCTGCCGAACTGCACCTTCCAAGTGGGATTGCGCCGCGAGCAATTCAGTCATGACTTTATTCACCGATAATGCCTGCCATTCCGTGATCCTTGCAAATCGAGCCCAATGAGGCTTGACCGCTACCAGTTCACCCGGCTTGTCACTTAACTCTTGGCGTTGCCTCGGCTAATCGGCATGACTCTGAGCAAATGGAGGGGCATTACCCCTAAACTGGTCGCGATCTGCGCTTTGCCAAGGTTGCCGGCCATGGCAAGATGATGGTCTATTCGCTGAACAGTTGGAATGACCAGATCTATCAGAGGATTCGACTAGATGAGGGTCCTCATCACCGGCGCCAAGGGGCAGCTGGCACGCGCCATTTTGGCTAGCGCGCCCGCCGGCTACGATGTCGTCGCGCATGATCGGCAGCAACTCTGCCTCGCCGATAGCGGCGATCGCGCACACGATTGCACAGTTGCGACCGGATTGGGTTATTAATGCAGGCGCGTTCACCGAGGTTGATGCGGCCGAAGTCAATGAGGCGCGTGCATTGGCGATTAACGCGCAGGCGCCGCGGGCGATCGCCAAGTCGCTGTCAGCCACCGGTTGGCGGCTGCTGCAAATTTCGAGCGACTACATCTTCGAAGGGACGCTGCGGCGACCCTACCGCGTGACCGATTGCCCAAATCCGTTGTCGGTTTACGGGTGGTCTAAGCTGCTGGCCGAACAGGGCGTTGGCGAGAATGCGTTGATCTTGCGAACGGGATGGCTTTATGCAGCGCAAGGGCGCAACTTCGTCCACTCTATGCTTGATCGGATGGCTTGGGACGGCGAAGTGCGCGCGGCGACTGACCAGCTAGGTACGCCAACATGGGTGGGTGGCCTTGCCGAGGCTCTGTGGAGGTTGATCGAGCTACGCGCCTGCGGCATCCACCATTACCGCGATTCCGGTGTGACCAGCTGGCATGAATTCGCCAGGTCGATCGCCGAAGATGCCTTAACGCTCGGGCTGCTTGGGGCAAAGCCGAGAGTTATCCCGATCACCGCCGACGATTATGATGCTCTGGCCCGTCGCCCAGCATACAGCGTGCTGGACGACAGTATAACGAGGGCCCAACTGAAAATTGGGGCGGCGCATTGGCGCACTTGCCTTCGCTTTGTCCTAGAGGATTTAGCCAGTATGAGACGATGCGATGAACACGACAGATCTTTTACAAACAAATAATCAGATAGTTGATCAAGAATTCAATATTATTAAACTGCCTTTCAAGTAACATAATTCGCTGAGTGCGGCAGGAAATATTTTGAAGATGTCAATTTACTTATTAAAATATCTGCAATAATAGATTTGAAGCTAATCTATATTTAATTTTTGATTCCAAAGCGTATCATGATTCTATCGTCAATTTGATGTTGGCTTTTCGTTCTGCCTAAGTCGATTCCAAGTGCGAGAGGCTTATCATTAAGCAATCGCCGTTCAAATCCAATCATGAACTGATTTAGGAGATAACCATTTACCGATTCGACCAAAGCGTCTGCTCTCATTACTGAATTCTGTGATGGAGATATTCTCAATTTTGCGCCGAACTGGAAACCACATTCTACGGCAGATGAATCTTGTCTAGTGTCTTGACATAGAATGCCCTGGCGAAAGTCTAGTTGTGTTGCCTCGCGGCCGTCATTCGGGTGATCGAAGACTACAGGGATGTGTACTGGAATGCTCAGCCGAGTAATGTCGACCTTACCGATGTTGAATCGCATATTGTCGCGGGTTTCTCCTCCGACGCTTGCATCAAGCTTTGCCGATCCAAGACGTTCTATCGCCCGAGAGAAAATTGCGTCTGTGGTAACGGTGACCCCGGCCAAGGTTACATCTCCGGACAGTGCGGCGCCATAGAGGTGGCGCTTGCCGTTGATTTTGCCGTTTAAGGCGAATCCATTTTCGGTCAGATCGAACGAATACCAAGCATGCCCCCAGCCGGCAAAGGCGGCAAAACGAAGTGTATCCGATAGTGAAGTGCGAGCGTACAGATTGATTTGAAGGCTCTTGTCAGCAATTTGGCTATCCTCAAAAGCTCCAAGATCATCGGATGCTGTAGTTCCTATGAGCGCGGCACTTAGAATCGTTCGATGGCCAATTCGTTGTTTTATCCTCGCTGAGGCCAAACCTCGCGATATCCAATTGCCGTCAACTCGGTTGATGTTGAAGCCACCATCTATAAGTAGACGGGTACTGCTTTCGCAGGTTGATAGGTGCTGCGCAAATCGCGCACCAGCTGCCGTTTGTTGCTCATTAGCCCTTATGTGACCAGAAATCGTTTCGTTGCCTCCCGTTCCACCGCCACAGCTCTCGTCGGCTTCCAACAAGTGTTCATTGAAGGCTAGCATAGCAGAAAGGCTGGAGAACGCATGATTTCGCAGATCGCTGCGCAGGCTGCTGCCGAGTTCTCCTAGCTTCTGCGCGATTTCGTCTACATTGGAGATCGTCACCGTGATCGTTTGGGTCGACGTTTTGCCGTTGTTGTCGGTCGCGCGGACCGTGACGATGTAGGTGTTGTTG
>JBMSNZ010000061.1:0-12475 GCA_049421965.1 Erythrobacter sp. | reverse complement strand
GCCATGACCACGCTCGAAGTTCTCGCCGCCAAGGATGCGATCACCGATGCCTGCGTGGCGGCAGTGGTGGAACAGGGCTTGCCCACGGTGTTTATCCTGTGGGGCAGCCATGCCCAAAAGAAGGCGAGCCGTGTGAAGGGGCTGGGCGCGGGGCGACACCATCTGGTGCTGCAGGGCCCGCATCCCAGCCCGCTTTCGGCGCACCGCGGGTTCTTCGGCTCGCGCCCCTTCAGCCAGGCCAATGCTTTCCTTGAACGCCACGGGCGTGGCACGGTGGATTGGTGACAGCAGGAGGCAGGACATGAGCGAAGACACGGTATTGCTGGAGGTGGCGGATGGAATCGCCACGATCACCCTGAACCGCCCACAGGCGATGAACGCGTTGTCGCGCGCGCTGCGCGCACGGCTGGCCGAAGTAATGCGGGAGGTTGACCGCGACGAGCGCGTGCGTGTCGTGATCCTGACCGGATCGGGCGAGCGCGCGTTCACCGCCGGGCTCGACCTCAAAGAACTGGGTTCGCAGGAAGGGGCGCTTGGCGCCGCCAATGCGAGGAGCGCCGAGGAAAACCCGGTCAAGGCAATCGAGCAATGCCGCAAGCCGGTGATTGGCGCGATCAACGGCGTCGCAATCACCGGCGGGTTCGAAGTCGCACTCGCCTGCGATGTGCTGGTTGCCAGCAGCAATGCCCGCTTTGCCGATACCCATGCCCGCGTCGGCATCCTGCCGGGCTGGGGCCTGTCACAGAAACTTAGTCGGGTGATCGGCATTTCGCGGGCGAAGGAGCTCTCATTCACCGGCAATTTCGTCGATGCGCAGACTGCGCTGAGCTGGGGCCTCGTCAACCATGTGGCCGCACCGGAGGAACTGATGCCGCTGGCGCGCCAGCTGGCCACAGACATGGCCAATATCGATCCCGCATTCCTCGCCCAATATAAGCGGCTGATCGACGATGGCTATGCGCTGGGGTTTGGCGAAGGGATGGCGCTTGAAGCGACAATCTCGACGGCAGCCAATGCGCAGGTTCGGCCCGAAGAGGTCGAGGCGCGGCGCGCGGCGGTACAGGCTCGCGGTCGCGCCCTGGGCGGAACTACCTAAAAGCTCGCGGTCAGCCGCAATCCGGCCAGCACGCCGGTGTCGCGCACCGCGACTGCGCTGTCGATGACCTGCACATTGGCGGTGGCCTGCAGCTGGGATGACAGGCCCAGCGTGTAGAATAGCTCGACGCCTTCCTCATCCTCCAGCGCCAGGCGGGTGCTCAGCACGTCCACCAGCCGATTGATCAGCGAATAGCGGAACCAGGCCGCGCCGAACCGGTCCTGCGGGCGGAAGCGCGGGTTGCCCGAGACTCCCAGCATGGCGCTGCGGTCAAGGAAGGTGGGATCGCCGTTCGAAAGATAGATCTGCCCGAACACGCCCCAGCCCTTGCCCGGAGCCTCCGGGTAGGCTGCGAGATATTGGTAGCCGGCAAGCACGGCGGCAAATTCACCGCGGCGGTTGCCGAAGCGCGATCCCGGCGCTGGTACCAGCACTGCGGGTAGCGAATCAGCATTGATGTCGTTGCGTGTCGATCCCGACAGCTTGAGCGCGTAGAAGCCGGGCTTCCCGCCCAGCCTGACCGGGAAGGTGACCGATCCAAGGAATCCTACACCGCTCTTGAACGCGGTCTCGAAGCCAGTGCGGCCGTATTGCGAATCCGGGTCGAACACCCACAGCCGATAGAGCACCTTCTTCGTCGGCACTTCCAGCAGCGCCCCGGTGATGGTGTTGGGAATGATCGCCGAAGGCGGCAGCGCCATGCTGAGGCTCTGGAACCCGAAATGGCCATCGCTGCCCACCACCGGCAGCTTGGCGCCCAGATCGAGCACATTGACCTTGCCCACCGTGAGGTGCGCGCCTGAACTCCAGTGCTTGCTGACGCTCAGCGACAGGTCAAAATCACCGTCGCCCTCGCTGCGGAACAATGCAGTGTTGTTGGGAATCAGACCGACCGCGCCGTTCGATGTCTTGCCCCAGGTGAATTCGGGCCGGATCGTGAGAGTGAAACTGTCATCAATTCCCAACTTGTCGCCCCTGATGTCGACATAGGCGTCCGCGCGGCCGCCATAGCGCAGCGTTTCGGCTGCATCTCCGGCCACCGGAAGGTCGGCGAATTGCGAGACGACCAGCCTGGCGTTGACCGGTTCGGACGGCCGAGGGGGCTGCGGCACCGAGGCTGCAGGAGCAAGGCCGGCAACGTCCATTTCAAGTGCGCTGGCAGCGCCGGGACCTGCAGGCGCGATCGAAGGCGGGTTCTGGCCCTGGCTGATCGCGGCGCTTTCCGCGTTGTCGTTTGCAACGGAAGGTGCGGCAAGCAGCATTGCCACGGCAGCGGCCCACGCATGCTGGCAGCTCCTCCGGATCTGGCGACTTGGCCGGCCAGGCTGCACCACCCGCATTAACTCTCCCGCCCTGCGAGCCATGCCTGCGGCTGACCCTCGTTCTGACACTGCAACCAAGATGGATATGGTGCAGCGCTTGGCTTGCCCGCGCATCTGGTTAGACCAAGTTGCTGGGAAGCAAGGCGAAGTCTGGTCGAGCCGACGCCTGATGGATTGTATAGATCCGACAGGAGTGCCCAAATCGGATAAAGTGTGGCGGGCTGGCCGCGCCGGTTCAGCGGGGCAGCTCGGTAACGCCCATCAACGCCTCATCCACCGCGCGCGCGCATTGCCGCCCTTCACGGATTGCCCATACCACCAACGACTGGCCGCGCCGCATGTCGCCGCAGGCGAACACATTGCCGACGCTGGTGGCATAGTTCTGCGTATCCGCCGCGACGTTGCCGCGCGAATCGAGGCTGACCCCAGCCTGGTCGAGCAGGCCCGATTTCTTGGGGCCGACAAAGCCCATCGCCAGCAAGATCAGATCGGCTTCGATCACGAACTCGCTGCTTGCGACTTCCTGCATCTGGCCGTCTTTCCATTCGACCCGCACGCATTCCAGCCCGGTGACAGTCTCGCCGTCGCCCAGCACGCGCTTGGTCAGCACGGCCCAGTCGCGCTCGACGCCTTCCTGGTGGCTCGACGAGGTGCGCAACTTCAGCGGCCAATCAGGCCAGGTGAGCGCCTTGTCTTCCTTTTCGGGCGGTTTGGGCATGATCTCGAGTTGCACCACGCTCTTCGCGCCCTGCCGGTTGGACGTGCCGACGCAGTCCGATCCGGTGTCCCCACCGCCGATCACCACCACCCGCTTGCCGGTGGCAAGGAGCGATCCGCGCGGTGCGGCGCGCACTTCGTCATCACCTGCGATGCGCTTATTCTGCTGGGTCAGGAACTCCATCGCGAGCCGGACCCCGGGCATTTCCGCACCGGGAATCAGCAGCTGGCGCGGGTCTTCCGCGCCGCCCGCCAGTACCACCGCGTCGAAATTCTCCGCGAGGCTCTTGAACGAGATATCGACGCCCACTTCCTTGCTGGTTTTGAATTCGACCCCTTCGGCTTCCATCTGCACCGCGCGACGGTTGATGAGGTGCTTTTCCATCTTGAAGTCGGGGATGCCATAGCGCAGCAGCCCACCGATCCGGTCACTCTTCTCGAACACAGTGACGGCATGGCCGGCCCGCGCGAGCTGCTGTGCGCAGGCTAGCCCGGCCGGGCCCGAACCGACCACAGCCACCGATTTGCCGGTCTTGCGCTCGGGAAGCTGCGGCGTGATCCAGCCTTCCTGCCAGCCGCGATCGACGATCGCGCATTCGATCGATTTGATCGTGACTGGCTGGTCGATGAGGTTGAGCGTGCAACTGGCTTCGCATGGGGCGGGGCAGATGCGCCCAGTGAACTCGGGGAAATTGTTGGTCGAATGGAGCACGTCGAGCGCGTTTCTCCAGTCGCCTTCATAAACGAGGTGGTTCCAGTCCGGGATGATGTTGTTCACCGGGCAGCCGTTATGGCAATAGGGGATGCCGCAGTTCATGCAGCGGCTCGCCTGTCCCTTCAGTGTGCCTTCGTCGGGCTGCACCACGAATTCGCGGTAGTTATGCACGCGCTCCTTCGGATCGAGATAGTCGCGATCCCTGCGGTCGAGTTCGAGGAAGCCGGTTTCCTTGCCCATTGTATGCGTCCCGTACCCTTATTCCGCCGCGACCGAAGCAGCTTCATCGCGCTCGGCCTCCAGTTGTTCAAGCGCACGCTTGTAATCGCGCGGCATCACCTTCACGAACTTGGTCACCTCGCTGTCGAAATTGTCGAGCAGCGCGGCGGCCTTGGCGCTGCCGGTGTGCAGCTTGTGCCGTTCGAGCAGGATCCGCAGCCGCTCGGCATCGTGGCGAAGCATGTCGCCCATGCCGAAATCATGCACCGAGCGGGGCCGCTGGCTGGGCCGGCCGGCCCCGTCTTCTTCGTCGCGCGCACCGGTCAGATGCAATAGGTCAACTTGCGCCGGATTGACCAGCTGTCCGAAGCGCCCGTCGGGGTCATAGACATAGGCGATCCCGCCGCTCATTCCTGCAGCGAAGTTCCGCCCGGTCTGGCCCAGCACCGCCACCACGCCGCCGGTCATGTATTCGCAGCAATGGTCGCCCGCGCCTTCGACAACCGCGATCGCGCCCGAATTGCGCACCGCGAAGCGCTCGCCGGCAACGCCATTGAAATAGGCTTCGCCTGCAATGGCGCCATAGAGCACGGTGTTGCCGACAATGATGTTCTGGCCCGGATCGCGAGCCACACCCGCGGGCTGCCGCACAATGATCCGCCCGCCCGACAGACCCTTGCCGACATAGTCATTGGCATCGCCCGTCAGGTCGAGCGTCACGCCATGCGCCAGCCATGCGCCGAAGCTTTGCCCGGCCACACCGGTCAGGTTGATGCGCACCGTGTCAGCGGGTAGGCCGTCATGGCCGTGCAGTTTGGCGATCTCACCGGACAGCATCGCGCCAACCGTGCGGTTGACGTTGCGTATCTCGCGATCAAGCTGCACCGGCTTGGCGCCAGCGATCGCATCCTTGCAGGCCGCGATCAGATCGTTGTCCATTGCTGCTTCAAGCCCGTGATCCTGCACCAGCGTGTGGTGCAACGGGGCATCGGCAGGGATCTCGACCCGGGCGAGCAGTCGTGACAGGTCGATCCCGGCCGCCTTCCAGTGGCGTTGGGCCCGGCGCATATCGAGCCGGTCCACGCGGCCAACCATTTCCTCGACCGTGCGGAAGCCCAGCTCGGCCATGATCTGGCGCAGCTCTTCGGCCACGAAGAAGAAATAGTTGATCACATGTTCGGGCGTGCCGGTGAAGCGCTTGCGCAGCACCGGATCCTGCGTCGCCACGCCCACCGGGCAGGTGTTGAGGTGGCACTTGCGCATCATGATGCAGCCGGCCGCGATCAGCGGCGCGGTGGCGAAACCGAACTCGTCAGCGCCCAGCAGCGCGCCGATTGCGACATCGCGCCCGGTCCGCAGTCCCCCGTCGACCTGCACCGCAATTCGCGAGCGCAGGTCGTTGAGCAGCAGGGTCTGCTGGGTTTCGGCCAGGCCGATTTCCCACGGCGATCCGGCATGGGTCAGGCTGGTCAGCGGCGAAGCGCCGGTGCCGCCTTCGTAGCCCGAGATGGTGACATGGTCGGCGCGCGCCTTGGAAACGCCCGCAGCCACCGTACCCACGCCCACTTCCGACACCAGCTTTACCGAAATCCGCGCGGCCGGGTTCACGTTCTTGAGATCGTGGATGAGCTGCGCCAGGTCTTCGATCGAATAGATGTCGTGGTGCGGCGGCGGGCTGATCAAGCCGACGCCCGGCGTCGAATGGCGCACTGCGCCGATCCGCTTGTCCACCTTGTGTCCCGGCAGCTGGCCACCTTCGCCCGGCTTGGCGCCCTGGGCCATCTTGATCTGGATGTCGTCCGAATTGGCCAGATACTCGGTGGTCACACCGAACCGGCCAGAGGCGACCTGCTTGATCTTGCTGCGCATCGAATCGCCGTTCGGCAGCGGCTTGAAGCGCTCGGGCTCTTCGCCGCCTTCGCCGGTGTTCGAGCGTCCGCCGATCCGGTTCATGGCGATCGCCAGCGTCGAATGTGCTTCGTGGCTGATCGAGCCGAAGCTCATCGCCCCGGTGCTGAAGCGCTTCACGATCTCGCTGGCCGGCTCCACTTCTTCAAGCGGGATTGGCTTATCGGCCTTGCGGAACTCCATCAGCCCGCGGATCGTCAACAGCCGTTCGGACTGCTCGTTGATCGACTTGGCGAACTCGGCATAGTCCTTGGGCTTGTTGCCGCGGACCGCGTGCTGGAGATGCGCAATATTGTCTGGCGTCCAGGCGTGATCCTCGCCTCGCAGGCGATATTGGTAGATCCCGCCGACATCGAGCATGTTCTTGTAAAGCGGATTGTCTCCATAGGCCTGCGCGTGACGACGCACGGTCTCTTCGGCCACTTCCGTCAGGCCCACACCCTCGATCGTGGTCGCGGTGCCGGTGAAATACTGCTCGATAAATTCGCTCGACAGGCCGACCGCGTCGAAGATCTGCGCACCGCAATAGGACTGGTAGGTCGAGATGCCCATCTTGGACATGACCTTGAGGATGCCCTTGCCGACCGCCTTGATGTAGTTCTTCTGGACTTCGGCCGGCGTGAGCTCGGGGTGCTTGCGGGCGCGCACGTCTTCTAGCGTCTCGAAGGCGAGATAGGGGTTGATCGCTTCCGCGCCATAGCCGGCCAATACGCAGTAATGGTGCACCTCGCGCGCTTCGCCGGTTTCGACCACCAGCCCGGTCTGCATCCGCAAACCCTGCCGCACCAGGTGATGGTGCACCGCGGCAGTGGCCAGCAGCGCGGGCATGGGGATCCGGTCCGGCCCCTGCGCACGGTCTGACAGGACCAGGATGTTTTTGTCCTGCAACACGGCTTCGGTGGCGGCCCAGCACATTTCCTTGAGCGCCATCTTGAGGCCCTTGGCACCCTTGCTGGCGCGCCAGGTAATGTCGATCGTCTCGGTGCGGAACGCCCCGTCAAGCGCCACTTCGACCGAGCGGATCTTGGCCAGATCGTCATTGGTCAGAATTGGCTGGCTGATCTCGAGCCGTTTGTGCGTGCCGGCTTCCATACCCAGCAGGTTGGGGCGCGGCCCGATCATCGACAGAAGGCTCATCACCAGTTCTTCGCGGATCGGGTCGATCGGCGGGTTGGTGACCTGCGCGAAGTTCTGCTTGAAGTAATCGTAGAGCAGCCGCGACCGGCTGGACAGCACGGCGATCGGCGTATCGGTGCCCATCGAGCCGACGGGATCGTCACCCTGCACCATCATTGGCTCAAGGAAGCGGCTGATGTCTTCCTGAGTATAGCCGAAGGCCTGCTGGCGTTGCAGCAGCGAGGTTTCATGGCTGGCGACTTCGCTCAGCTCGGGTTCGATGTGCTCGATGTCGGACAGCTTGTACTGCGCCTTTTCGAGCCATTCGGCATAGGGCTGGGCATTGGCCAGGCCTGCCTTCAGCTCCTCGTCCTCGATAATGCGGCCTTGCGCGAAATCGATCAGCAGCATCTTGCCCGGCTGGAGCCGCCATTTGCGCACGATGTCTTCTTCGGCAAACGGCAATACGCCGCTTTCGGATGCCAGGCAGACGATATCGTCCTTCGTCACGCAGAAGCGCGCCGGGCGCAGCCCGTTGCGGTCCAGCGTCGCGCCGATCTGGCGACCATCGGTGAATGCGACCGCGGCCGGCCCGTCCCACGGCTCCATCAACGCAGCATGATATTCGTAGAAGGCCCGCCGCGCCGGATCCATCAGCTCGTTCTTGGCCCAGGCTTCGGGCATTAGCATCATCATTGCATGGGCAAGGCTGTATCCGCCCAGCAGCAGAAGCTCGAGCGCATTGTCGAGGCAGGCGGTGTCAGACTGGCCATGCGGCACGATCGGCCACAGCTTGTCGAGATCAGCCCCCAGCAGCGGCGATTCCATCGTCCGGCGACGGGCATTCATCCAGTTGACGTTGCCGCGCACCGTGTTGATTTCGCCATTGTGCGCCATGAAGCGATAGGGGTGCGCCAGCCGCCAGCTGGGGAACGTGTTGGTGCTGAAGCGCTGGTGCACCAGTCCCAGCGCCGAGACGCAGTCCGGATTGCGCAGATCGTCGTAGAAACTGCCCACCTGTGTTGCCAGTAGCAGCCCCTTGTAGACAATCGTGCGGCTCGAAAAGCTCGGGATGTAGAGATCGGCCAACCCAGGCAGGCCGTGCTTTTCCTCCAGCTTCTTCAGCGGGTTCTGTACCTGCTTGCGGATTACGATCAGCTTGCGCTCGAACGCGTCCTGGTCGGGGCAGTTCTCGCCGCGCTCAATGATCGCCTGCTGGATCACCGGCATTGATGCCACCACGGCTTTGCCCAGGCCATCAAGCGTGACCGGCACATCGCGCCACCCGATCAGCCGCTGCCCTTCTTTTTCGGTAAACTTCTCGAACTGTTCGGTGACAAAGGCGCGCGCGGCAGCGTCCTGCGGCATGAAGCACATCGCTACGGCATAGTCGCCGGGGGCTGGCAGCGTCTTGCCTTCGGCTTTGGCCCATTTGCGGAACAGCGGATCAGGTATCTGGAGCAGGATGCCGGCACCGTCGCCCAGCAGCGGATCGGCCCCCACCGCGCCACGATGATCGAGATTGTGCAGAATCTGGAGCGCCTGGGTGATGATCGCGTGCGATTGCTCGCCCTTGATATGCGCGACGAAGCCGACGCCGCAGGCGTCATGTTCGTTGCGTGGATCATACAAGCCCTGGGGCGCGGGGTATCCCATTACCAAAGTCCATTCTGCCAGATGCCAGGCTGGAGGCCGCCCCTGCGGCACCGCCCGGCAATTAAGCGCAATCAACCACGCCGCATTGCGCAGCTTTTCAGTCGCTCGCAGACCTCATGGCGACATGAAATGATTTTTGCAACCGCGAAGAGCGGAGCAAACTTTGGGCGCTGTATGGAATAGCTATTCGTGCGGAAGGTCGCTCGGCGCGGACAGCGCAAAGGCCTCGCCAGAAAGCGAATCGGCACCTGTCCTTACGGCCTTGCTGAAGTGATTGCGCAGGGCATAGAGCTCGAAGCCCAGCTCAACAGGCAAAGTGCCTTTCGGCGACTGGTGCTCCTCCAGCGCTACTGCAAAGCGTTCGATCAGCAGCGGCATCGCCAGCTCGTTCGGATTGCGTGTACGGAGCAGGTGCACGGCTTTGCCGTGGCGCGGGTCGGGTTGCTCCGGCTCCGGATTGAGCCAGGGTCGCGGCGTGTTCGATATCCCGCCGAGTAGGTTGTCGACATAGGCAGAGGGTACGACGGAAGCGGCGGGGCGCTTGCGGCGCTGCGATCTGGCAAAGAGGCGGGCGGCGGCCCAGCCGATCGCACCGCCGATGCACGTGGCAACTCCGGCAAATGCCCAGCTGCCACCACTCCAGAGACTTGGCGAAAGCCCGCTTGCCGCCAAGCAGCCGCCGAACAGAGCCGCCAGCCACAGCGTGACCAGTGGCACGAAGGCCTGGTGCTGACTCAGCGGCGCTTGTCTGGAGGCAGGGGTGCGCATCATTCCGGTGCGATCCAAAGGGGAGGGCGCTAGGCTAACCCGGTTTGGTAAAGCAGATGCTAAGGCGAGGATCCGGGCCATCCTCGCGATTCGCGCGCCGCCGCGCAGCCCATTGGCTATTTCGATTGTGCCCCGGCGCAGCGCGTGGAGAGGCGATGCCGTAGCGGCAGGTTGACGTTTACGGAAACTTGATTGCCTTGCGAACCGCGATGCGCCATGAACCGGCTCGACCCGGCGAGTCTCGCCGGAAAACGGAGGAGAGGCGTATGACCCCGCAAGAGATCGCAGCGCGGACCGGCGAAAACATCGGCACAAGCGAATGGGTGGAGATGAGCCAGGAGCGCATCAACCTGTTTGCCGAGGCAACCGGCGACCACCAGTTCATCCACGTCAACGAGGAAATGGCCAAGATGACGCCGTTTGGTGGCACGATCGCGCATGGCTTCCTGACGCTGTCGATGATCCCCTATCTCAGCGCCAATTCAAACCTCCCCAAGGTCGATGGCGTGAAGATGGGCGTCAACTACGGTGGCAACAAGACGCGCTTCATCGCGCCGGTACGCGCCGGCAAGCGGATCCGCGGCCACTGGAAGCTGCTCGAACTGGTCGAGAAGCGCCCCGGCCAGTGGCAGCAGACCCACGAAATCACGATCGAGATCGAAGGCGAGGAGAAGCCCGCGCTGATCACCGAATGGATCATGCAGTTCTTCGTCTGATCCCACTCCCAATCCGGCGGGCGTGAGCCGTTCGGGCCAGGCCCGCCGAATTTAATCGACCTGAAAGGCATTCCCATGCGCGACGCTGTTATCGTTTCCACCGCCCGCACTCCGATCGGCCGGGCCTATAAGGGCGGCTTCAACGCCACACCGGGGGCGACGCTCGGTTCGTTCTCACTCGCTCCAGCGATCGCGCGCGCCGGGATCGACGCCGGAGAGATCGACGATGTGGTGTGGGGTGCGGTGCTGACCCAAGGCACGCAGGCCGGCAATATCGGGCGCCAGGTGGCGCTGCGGGCGGGCTGTCCGGTGACCGTGGCGGCACAGACGATCGACCGCCAGTGCTCGTCAGGCCTAATGGCGATCGCCACTGCAGCCAAGCAGATCGTGGTCGACAACATGAATGTCGTCGCGGCTGGCGGGCAGGATTCTATCAGCCTGGTGCAGACGCCGGAAATGCGTGTGGCGCCTGATCGCTCGCTGATCGCGATGCACAAGGACGTCTATATGCCCATGCTGCAGACGGCGGAAACCGTTGCCAGGCGTTATGGCATCGGCCGCGATGCGCAGGACGAATATGCGCTGCAGAGCCAGCAGCGCACTGCTGCCGGGCAGGCGGCGGGCAAGTTCGATGACGAGATCGTGCCTGTCACCACCACCATGAAGGTGCAGAACAAGGAAACCGGCGAAATCTCCGATGTCGAGGTGACGATCGCCAAGGACGAAGGCAATCGAGCGGATACCACGCTGGAGGGCTTGCAGGCACTCAAGCCGGTGATGGGCCCCGATGCGGTGATCACCGCCGGCAATGCCTCGCAACTGTCGGACGGGTCCTCTGCCGCGATCCTGATGGAAGCGAAGCTGGCCGAACAGAAGGGCCTGCAGCCGCTTGGTCGCTATGTTGGTATGGCGGTGGCCGGAACCGAGCCGGACGAAATGGGGATCGGCCCGGTGTTCGCCATTCCCAAGCTTCTGCAGCAGACCGGTCTCAAGATGGACGATGTCGGACTGTGGGAACTGAACGAGGCTTTTGCCGTCCAGGTGCTTTACTGCCGCGACCATTTGGGCATCGATAATTCGATCCTCAACGTCAACGGCGGCTCGATCTCGATCGGCCACCCCTATGGCATGACAGGTGCGCGCTGCGTCGGCCACGCGCTGATCGAAGGCAAGCGCCGCGGCGCGAAGTATGTCGTCGTCACCATGTGCGTGGGCGGAGGCATGGGCGCGGCCGGGATGTTTGAGGTATTCTGAGCCAGCTTGCCTAAGCATTCCATCCGGCCCATCCTGCGGCAAAATTGCCGGGGAGGGCCGCGATGGGCATCATGGAGATCATCGGCATAGCGGGCAGCGTCAGCCTGCTAGCGGGTTGGCGCCTCTATCTCTGCATTTTCGCGACCGGGCTCGCCATGCGGCTGGGTGCGCTGCCGTTGCCCGAGCACCTGGCCGCGCTCGACGTGCTTGCGAACCCCTGGGTGATGGGCGTCGCGCTGCTGGGCGCGCTGGCTGAGCTGCTGGCCGACAAGGTCATGTGGCTGGACAGCCTGTGGGACACGGTCCACACGCTGGTGCGGCCGGTAGGCGGCGCCTTGCTGGCGCTGGCGATCATCGATCCGGCCGATCCGGTGACGCAGGTGCTGGCCTTCCTGCTGGGCGGCGGTGCCAGTTTCCTCGCGCATGGCGGCAAGGCAAGCGCGCGAGCGGTTGTGAACACCAGCCCCGAACCGGTCAGCAACATAGCCGTGTCGACGATCGAAGACGTCGCTTCCGCCGGGTTGCTCTACCTCGCCTTCGAGTACCCTATCGCCGCCGGCCTGATTGCGCTAGCGCTTCTCGGTCTGGTCGTTGCGCTGTTACTGTGGGCGCGGCGCGTGATCAAACGGCTGTTCTTCAGAGTGACTGTGAATGGGCCACCATCCTAGGGCCTGACGGCGACGGCGGAGCGGAGGTTATCCCTTCGCGGCACTACCGGGCGCGGCCTGTCCCATCAGTTCGCGCACAAAGGGGATGAGCCCGGTCTGACGCTGGCGCTTCATCCGTTCGGCATCGAGTATCTCGCGCACCTTCTCGAAGCACAGATCGACATCGTCGTTGATCACGACATAGTCGTAGCCGTCCCAATGGCTGATTTCAGCGCGTGCTCGCTCCATCCGGGCGGCGATAACTTCCGCGCTATCAGTGGCGCGGTTCTGCAGCCGGCGATGCAGTTCGGCGAGGCTGGGTGGCAGGATGAAGACCCGCA
>JBMSNZ010000060.1:0-12558 GCA_049421965.1 Erythrobacter sp. | reverse complement strand
CGCCGTAAGCCCCTCAGGGTGGCGCTGGGCCTCGTTGCCGGGGTGCTGGTCGATGACGCGATCGTCGAGATCGAGAACATCGTTCGTCACATGCGCATGGGCAAATCAGCCTACCAAGCCTCGAGCGACGCCGCTGACGAGATTGGCCTGCCGGTTGTGGCCACCAGCTTCTGTATCGTCGCGGTGTTCCTGCCCGTCGGCCTGATGCCAGGCATCTCCGGCCAGTTCTTCAAGAATTTCGGCCTGACGGTGGTGGTAGCGGTGCTGATGAGCCTCGCCGTCGCGCGCATGATCACGCCCATGATGGCCGCCTATTTCCTCCATGCGAAGGGTCATGCCGATCACGGCGGCGGCAAGTGGATGGACCGCTATATGGCGGTGCTGGCCTGGTCGCTCAACCGCGGCCGGATGCATGCCATTCGCGAAGGGCTGCCGGGCCCGAAGCACCGCTGGCTCTATGCGATCTCGCTGCTGCTGGTCACGCTGTTGCTGCTGGCAGTGTCGGGCGTGGTGATGGTTGCCGGGCATGGCGCACTTGCAGGGCTAGGCATCCCCAAGACCTTGGCCGGCATATTTGCCGCCGACGTCAACAGCACCCTGTTCAAGGTGGTCGAGAAACTGGTCGAGATTGTCCAGCTGCTGCTCGTGGTCGGCGTCACGCTCGCGCTGTCGATCGGGCTGCTGGCACTTCTGGGCGTGCTGGGGCGTGTTGTGGGCGGTAGGTTCGGCCAATCAATCCATTACCTGCGCGCGCGCTACTATGATCACCGCGTGTGGATGCTGGGAGTTGGGTGGTTCTCGCTCCTGCTGACGGTGCTGATGTTCATGAATGTGCCGCCGCAGTTCCAGCCCACTATCAATGACGACAACAGCCAGATCGAGATCGAGATGGTGCCTGGCACTACCCTGGCGACCACGCAGCGCGTCACACGGCAGGTGGCTGACTTGCTGTACCAGCAGCCTGAAGTGGAGTTGGCGCTGGAGCGGGTGCGCGAAGGCCAGTCGACGATCTACATCACGCTCAAGGAAGACCGGGAAAAGACCTCGATCGAGTTCGAGCGCGAGCTGTCCCCGGTGCTGGCGCAGATCCCCGATGCGCGGGTGCGCTTCCAGTCGCAATCGGGCGGGTTCGGGTCGGGCCGCGACCTCACGGTGATGCTGGCGGGCTCCGATCCTGTGCTGCTTGAGCAGACTGCCGCGACGCTGGTCGAGCAGATGAAGGGCATCGACATGCTGGTGGCGCCGCGCATCAGCGCTGACGTCAACCGGCCCGAGATCATCATCACCCCGCGCGCTGATCTCGCCGCCGAACTGGGCGTCACGACGGCGGCAATCAGCCAGACGATCCGCATCGCGACCATGGGCGAGATCGAGCAGAACGCGGCCAAGTTCTCGCTGTCCGATCGCCAGATCCCGATCCGCGTGAAGCTCTCGCGCGAAGATCGGACCGATCTGACCACGATTGAGAACCTGCCCGTGCAGACCAGCACGGGCGGTTCGGTGCCGCTTTCGCGCGTGGCCGAGATCCGCTTCGGATCGGGGCCAACCACGATCCAGCGCTACAACCAGAACCGCCGTGTGCTGGTGGGGGCAGACCTTGCCAGCGGCGTGATCAAGGGCGAAGCGCAGGCGCAGGTCGATGCCTTGCCGATCCTCAAGGACCTGCCGGCCGGCGTGATCCGCGACGTTGTGGGCGAAGACGAATGGCAGCAGGAGCTGATCCAGAACCTCATCATCGCGATCATCTCGGGCGTGCTGCTGGTATTCGCGGTGCTGGTGCTGCTCTACAAGCGCCTGATGAGCCCGCTGGTCAACATGACCTCGCTGGCGCTGGCGCCGCTGGGCGGGATCTTCCTGATCTGGCTGGTCGGGCAGTCGCAATCGATGCCGGTCTATATCGGCATATTGCTGCTGCTGGGCATCGTCTCGAAGAATTCGATCCTGCTGATCGACTTCGCGATCGAGGAAATGGAACGCGGCACGCGCAAGCTGCACGCGATCCTCGAAGCGGGCCACAAGCGCGCGCAACCGATCGTGATGACCACTGTGGCGATGACCGCCGGGATGGTTCCGACCGCGATCTCCGGCCTGACCGGTTCGGGTGACGGAGCGTGGCGTGCGCCGATGGGCACGGTGGTAATCGGGGGCCTGATCCTCTCGACGCTGCTGACGCTGCTGATCGTGCCGGCCGGTTTCAGCCTGGCTGACGGGTTCGAGAAGCGCGCCGGCCCGTGGCTGCGGCGCAAGTTCCTGACCTACCGGCCGGGTGACGAGCATGGCGGGGGCCTCGCCCCGGTTGCAACACCGGCGGAGTAATTCCGCCGGAACTGTGCTAGGCGCTGCTGCATGGCATCGACTGCGCACCTGACCTATCGCTTCGGCGGCGAGCCGCTCACCGCCGATCGCGCGCGGCGGATGCGCTGGACTGCGACAGGGCTGCTCGCGGCGATGGCGGTGTTGTTTGTCACCACTCATGGCCTCGTCGGCACGCATCCCGCGTGGGGCTATGTCAACGCCTTCGCAGAAGCGGCGATGGTGGGCGGCCTGGCCGACTGGTTCGCGGTGACTGCGCTGTTCCGGCACCCGCTCGGCCTGCCGATCCCGCACACCGCGATCATTCCTGACAACAAGGACCGCATCGCTGACACCATGGCGCAGTTCCTGCGCGAGAATTTCCTCACGCCTGCCGTGGTAGCACGGCGCATGGCGGGGATGAATGTAGCGCGCGCGGTGGGCGAATATCTCACTGCTCCGCGCAGCGCGGCAGAAGGTGACGGACCGTCGCGGCTGGCAGGCGGCGCCGCCGAACTGCTGGCTGAAGTGCTCGAATCGCTCGATCCTGACCGGCTCGGCAACCAGGTGCGCGCAGGCCTTGGCGCGCAGTTTGCCAAGATCGACGTTTCCCCGCTTGCCGGACGGATGCTTCAGGGCGCGATCGCCGATGGCCGCCACATGCCGTTGATGGATGGCTTCATCCGCTGGGCGGGTCTGACGCTCGAAGACAATGAGGAGACGGTGCGCCAGATCATCGAATCGCGTGCCAACGCCGTGCTGCGCTGGACCGGGCTCGACGAGCGGATCTCAGGTTCGGTGCTCGACGGGCTCTACAAGCTCTTGGCTGAAGTGCTGGTCGACCCCGAACATCCCCTGCGCGGCAAGATCGAGGAGGGTCTGGAGAAGCTGGCGCATGACCTGCAGCATGATGAGGTGACGCGCGAACGGGTGGAAGCCTTGAAGCGGGACCTGATCGAGAACCCGGCGGTGGCCGAGTGGTGGATGGGCGTGTGGGAGCGGATCCGCTGCTCGATGATCCGCCGCGCGCGCGATCCGGAAAACGCGCTGGGTGGCGAGATGCGCAAGCTGCTGGTGGAGATGGGCCATGCGCTCCAGCAGGATCAGCGGCTGCAGCTGCAGATCAACCGGTTGGCGCGGCGCACCATGGCCGGCGTCACCACCCGCTACGGCGGACAGATCGTCCAGCTGGTGTCGGAAACGGTCAAGCGCTGGGACGCGGTCACCATCACCGGCCGGATCGAGAATGCGGTGGGCCGCGACCTGCAGTTCATCCGCATCAACGGCACGATCGTGGGCGGGCTGGTGGGCATGACGCTGCATGCAATTACGGGTTTGATGTGAGGCGTCCGAGAAAAAACCTCCGGCAGGCCCTTAGCCCGCCGGAGGTTCGCTTTAACCTTCAGAAATCAGGAAGTTTCAGAGCTTGCCGGTCAGTTCCGGCACTGCCTTGAACAGGTCGGCGACAAGGCCGATATCCGCCACCTGGAAGATCGGGGCGTCCTCGTCCTTGTTGATGGCGATGATGGTCTTCGAATCCTTCATGCCGGCAAGGTGCTGGATCGCGCCCGAGATGCCGACCGCGATATAGACTTCAGGCGCCACGATCTTGCCGGTCTGGCCGACCTGGTAGTCGTTCGGCACATAGCCTGCGTCCACCGCAGCGCGGCTGGCACCGATGCCCGCGCCCAGCTTGTCCGCCAGGGGAGTGATGGTGGCTTCGAAGGTCTCGGCGTCCTTCAGCGCGCGGCCGCCCGATACGATCACCTTCGCGCTAGTGAGTTCGGGGCGTTCGCTCTTGGCGATTTCCGCGCCGACGAAGCTCGAGAGACCTGCATCGCCGGGGCCGCTCACCGCTTCCACCGCCGCGCTGCCGCCTTCGGCCGAAGCCTTTTCGAACGCGGTGCCGCGCACAGTGATTACCAGCTTGGCATCCGAGCTTTCGACCGTCGCGATCGCATTGCCGGCATAGATCGGACGGGTGAAGGTATTCGGGCCCTCGACCGAGAGGATGTCCGAAATCTGCATCACGTCGAGCAGCGCGGCGACGCGCGGCGCGACGTTCTTGCCCGTCGTGGTCGAAGGCGCCACGAAGGCGTCATGGTCGGCCATCAGCTGCGCCACCAGCGGGGCAACGTTCTCGGCCAGTGCGTGGGCATAGGCGGCATCGTCAGCGACATGGACCTTGGCGACGCCTGCCACCTTTGCGGCCTGCTGCGCCACCGCGCCGCAGCCGCTGCCGGCCACCAGCAGATGCACTTCACCCAGCTTCGCCGCAGCGGTGACCGCAGCCAGCGTGGCATCCTTCATCGCGGCATTGTCGTGTTCGACCCAAACGAGAGTTTTCATGTGCGAATCCTTAGTCCTTATCCGGGCCGCTTACGCGATCCCCAGGGCCTTGATCTTGGCGACGAGTTCGTCGACGTCGGCAACCTTGATGCCGGCCTGGCGAACCGGCGGCTCAGAGACATTGGTGGTCTTGAGGCGCGGCGCGATATCGACCCCGTAATCGGCCGGAGCCTTGGTCGCGAGTTGCTTCTTCTTGGCCTTCATGATGTTGGGCAGCGAGGCATAGCGCGGCTCGTTGAGGCGCAGGTCGGTGGTGACGATCGCGGGCAGCGCCAGCTTCACCGTTTCGAGGCCGCCATCGACTTCGCGCTTCACGGTCACGCTGTCCGGACCGACTTCGACGGTGTTGGCGAAAGTGCCTTGCGGGCGACCCATCAACGCCGCCAGCATCTGGCCGGTCTGGTTGCTGTCGTCCGAAATCGACTGCTTGCCCAGCATCACGATGCCGGGCTGCTCTTCATCGGCGATGGCCTTGAGGATTTTCGCGACCGCGAGCGGCTCGACCTCGACGCCGTCTTCCACCTCGACCAGGATCGCCCGGTCGGCACCCATCGCGAGCGCGGTGCGGAGCGTTTCCTGTGCCTTGGCCGGGCCCACCGACACCGCGACGATCTCGGTCGCCTTGCCGGCTTCCTTGATGCGGATCGCTTCTTCCACCGCGATCTCGTCAAACGGGTTCATGCTCATCTTGACGTTGGCGAGGTCCACGCCCGAGCCATCCGCCTTCACCCGCGGCTTTACATTGTAATCGATCACCCGTTTCACGGGCACGAGGATTTTCATGGGTACTTCCTTCCTCAAGAACGCTGCGACCGCCTATCTTGCGTTTACGTAAACGTCAAGCTTCGGGACTCGCGGAATCGAACAATCGGCTTCGGTCACTCGCGCTCAAGCCGCGCAAGGTCAAGGGGCCATGTGCCGCGGCTTTACTAGTCATTTGTGCAGGCTTAGCCTGCCGCCTCATTCAGGGAGGATCGGATGCAGGCAGCACCTCTATTGGCAGCGCTGGCGCTGCTCGCGGTAGCGGCGCCGCTGGCCGCACAGGAAACCCGCGTTGGCGAGGCTGATTTCGTCTCGCCGCCGGCGACGATTGGCGAGGCTGCCTTTCTAATCGGCCAATGGAGCGGCAGCGGCATAGGCGGGGCGGAAGCGCATGAAAGCTGGCTCGCGCCATCGGGCAGCACCATGGTGGGCAGCTTCGTCCAGGAAACCGCCGAGGGCGGCATCATGTTCACCGAGCATATGTATCTGATGGAGCAGGGCGGCAGCCTGGTGGTGAAGCTCAAGCACTTCAATGCCGATCTCACCGGCTGGGAGGACAAGGACGGAATGGTGACCTTCCGCCTGCTCGCGGCAGAGCCCTGCGCGCTCTATTTCAGCGCGCTAACCTATCGCTGCGATGACGATGGCGGGCTCGTTATTGCCGTGGGCATGAAAAGCGAGAAACCGGAGCCGCAGGAATTGCTGTTCCGGTTCAAGCGGTTGCAGTGATCCTGCCCACGGGCTGAAAGCGGCGCTCAGGCCGCTTTCTTCACGCTGCTTTCTTGACTTCGGCCACGATCTTGCGCGCGGCATCACCCAGGTCGTCGGCCGGCACGATCGCCAGCCCCGAATTGGCCAGGATCGCCTTGCCTTCGTTGACATTGGTGCCTTCCAGGCGGACAACCAGCGGCACCGAAAGATTGACGTCCTTGGCCGCCGCGACGATCCCGTCCGCGATCACGTCGCACTTCATGATCCCGCCGAAGATGTTGACCAGGATGCCTTCCACCGCCGGGTCCTTGAGGATGATCTTGAACGCCGCGGTCACTTTCTCGCGGCTCGCGCCGCCGCCCACGTCGAGGAAGTTGGCCGGGAAAGCTCCGTTCAGCTTGATGATGTCCATCGTCGCCATGGCGAGGCCCGCGCCGTTCACCATGCAGCCGATATTCCCGTCGAGCTTGATGTAGGCGAGGTCATATTCCGATGCTTCGACTTCGGCCGGGTCTTCCTCGGTGATGTCGCGCAGGGCTTCGATGTCCTTGTGGCGGAACATGGCATTGCCGTCGAAGCTCATCTTGGTGTCGAGCACCAGCAGGTTGCCGTCCTTGGTTTCGACCAGCGGATTGATCTCGAGCATCTCGCAGTCGAGCTCCATGAAGGCGGTATAGAGCTGCTTCGCCAGCTTCTGCGCCTGCTTGTTGAGCTCGCCTGACAGCTTGAGCGCGAAGGCCACCGCGCGCCCATGGTGCGGCATGAAGCCCTGCGCCGGGTCGATCGCGATCGTGGCGATCTTTTCGGGCGTGTCATGCGCGACCTGTTCGATGTCCATCCCGCCTTCGGTCGACACGATCATGGCAACGCGGCCGCTGGCCCGGTCAACCAGCATCGAGAGATAGTATTCGCGGGCGATGTCGACGCCGTCGGTGACATAGAGCCGGTTGACCTGCTTGCCGGCCTCGCCGGTCTGCACCGTCACCAGCGTGTTGCCCAGCATCTCGCGTGCATTTGCCTCGACCTCGTCGATCGACTTGGCCAGCCGCACGCCGCCCTTCGCATCGGCAGCAAGCTCCTTGAACTTGCCCTTGCCGCGGCCGCCGGCATGGATCTGCGCCTTGACGACATAAAGCGGGCCGGGCAGCTGTTTTGCCCCGGCCACCGCTTCCTCCACCGTCAGCGCGGCATGGCCTGCCGGGATTCCGATGCCATATTTCGCGAGGAGTTCCTTGGCCTGGTATTCATGGATATTCATGGGAAGGGCGCGTCCTTTGGCTGCAAAAGCTGAGCTGGTGTTCGCCCCGCGCCTAAGCACGGTTTGATCGCCTTGAAAAGTAGCCAATCCCCGTGCAGGGCTGGGCCTGACAAAATGAGGGGCATTGGACTCAGGTGATCGATCGGCAGCGTCTGGAAGCGATCGTCCGCGAAGCCGGGCGCATGGCGCACGACCTGTGGCCCGGCGCGGGCAATGTCGTCGAAAGCTGGGACAAGGAACCCGGCTCGCCAGTGTCGGCGGCCGATCTGGCGGTCGATGCGTTCCTCAAGCGCGAACTTGGCCTGCTGCTGCCTTCGGCAGGCTGGCTGTCTGAGGAAACCGCCGATTGCCATTCGCGGTTGCCACGCGATCTGGTGTGGCTGGTCGATCCGATCGACGGCACCCGCGATTTTGTGCGCGGCCGCAGCGGCTGGGCGATTTCGGTCGCGCTGGTCAGTGCCGGGCGGCCTCTGATCGGCATGCTCTGCGCGCCGGCGCGCGGCGAGGAATGGCTGGCTGAAGCGGGCAAGGGTGCCTGGCGCAATGGCAAACCGCTCGCGGCCTCGCGTCGCTCGGTGTTCAGCGGCTCTCGGGTGCCGGCCGATCATCTGCCGCGCGCGGACAGCGACCTCACGCTGGTCGACAAGCCGAACTCGATCGCTCTGCGCATCGCCATGGTCGCGGCTGACGAAGCCGACCTGGTCGCAACCTTGCGCTGGGGTTACGAGTGGGACATCGCCGCTGCCACGCTGATCGCGCGCGAGGCCGGTGCCGAGGTTACTGACGCCTTCGGCCACCAGCTGCGTTACAACAAGCGCGATCCGCGCGCCTTTGGCCTGCTGGTTTGCGCCCCCGAAATTCACGGCGCCGCTGTCGAACGGCTCGCGAGCCGCGCAGCAGTCCTGGCCCCGCAAACAAAGGGCTGAAATGCAAAGGGGCCGGCCCGAAAGCCAGCCCCCGCATTTCCATTCCGTCAGTCGAAGCTCAGTTGCCCTGTTGCGACTGGGCCGCGCGAGCCTCCGCTTCGGTGAAGGGGATAATCTTGATCTCGACCCGGCGGTTGCGGGCACGCCCTTCCTCGGTAGTGTTGTCGGCCACCGGCATGGTCTCGCCGAAGCCCTGCCAGCGCAGCCGCGCCTGCGACACACCGCGCGATGTCAGATAGTTCGCCACCGTCTGCGCGCGCCGTTCCGACAGGCTCTGGTTGAAGGCATCCGACCCGGTCGAATCGGTGTGGCCATACACGTCGACAATGCTGTTGGGGTATTTGATCAGGCTGTCCGCCACGCCGTTCAGCGTGTCGCGGAAGGCCGGCTTGAGCGTGGCGCTGCCGACATCGAAAGTCACGCCATCGGGCAAATTGACCAGGATCGCCTGGCCATTGTCGACCTCGGTAACATCGACGCCCGAGCCTTCGGTTTCTTCCTTCAGCTCCTTGATCTGCTGGTCCATGCGGTAGCCGACGTAGCCGCCTGCCGCGCCGCCAGCGACCGCGCCCACGATCCGCCCGGTCTTGCCGCCGATCGCGCCGCCCAGCAGCCCGCCGAGCACGGCGCCGCCGACCCCGCCAATCGCGGTGCGCGACACTTTCTTCTCGCCGGTGTTGGGGTCGGTCACGCAGGCGCTCGTCCCGAGCAGCGAGGCCGCTGCCACGCTCGAGAGGATAATCCGTGATGTCTTCATTTGCATTCTCCCTCTGGTCGGCGCGCAATCGCACCGCACCGCCCCCCGAATATCCGCGTCACCCCCCGGTGGCGGACTGCCATGGCAATGTTTCTAGGGCGTTGCACCTTGCTGCGCAATGAAGCTGGCAAGGCGGCGCATTTGTGCTAGCGCAAGCAGCTGTGACACCCTTCCCCTGGCCAGACGTTGTCATCATTGTCGGGCTGATCGTGCTCAACGGCGTGTTTGCCATGTCCGAGCTGGCGATCGTCTCGGCCAAATCCGCGCGCCTGCGCGCCAAGCGCGATCGTGGTTCGGGCAGCGCCCAGGTGGCGCTGCAGCTGGCGGCCGATCCCGGCAAGTTCCTGTCGACCGTCCAGATCGGCATCACGCTGGTGGGGATCATCGCCGGTGCCTATTCGGGCGCCAGCCTGGGCGGGCCAGTGGGCGAGCGGCTTCAGGCGATGGGCTTGCGCCCGGAATTGGCCGACGATACCGGCTTCGCGCTGGTGATCGCGCTCACAACCTATTTCAGCCTGGTGGTGGGCGAACTGGTGCCCAAGCAGCTGGCGCTGCGCCACGCGGTGCCGATCGCGCTGGTGATGGCACGCCCGATGGCGTTGATCGCGCGGGTGGCCGCGCCGCTGGTGTGGGTGCTCGACAGTTCCTCGGGCCTGCTGATCCGCTTGATGGGCGTGCGGCCCGGCGGGCAGTCCTCGGTGACCGCGGAAGAACTGCAGATGATTTTCGCCGATGCCACGCGCTCGGGCGTGATCGAGGCGGAACAGCACCAGATCCTGGCCGGCGTTGTACGCCTGGCCGAACGCCCGGTGCGCGAAATGATGACGCCGCGCACCGAGCTCGACTGGCTTGACGTGAATGCGGATGAAGGGGCGCTGCGCGCCGCGATCGAGGCGAGCCCGCATTCGCTTCTGCCGGTGGCCGACGGATCGCCCGATGCGGTGCTGGGCGTGGTCAAGACCCGCGACGTGCTGGCCACGCTGGTCGCAGGCAAGAAAGTCGAGCTCAAGCTACTGCTGCGCAAGGCTGAAGTCGTACCCGACCAGCTCGACGCGATGGACGCGCTGCGGGTGCTGCAGCAATCCGAAGTCGCCATGGCCATGGTCCATGACGAATATGGCCACCTTGAAGGCGTGGTGACGCCGGTCGATCTCTTGACCGCGATCGTTGGCGAATTCGTCAGCGACCAGGACCAGAGCGACGGGCCACTGATGGTCGAGCGCGAGGATGGCTCGCTGCTGGTTTCGGGCGCGCTTTCGGCCGATGTGCTGGCCGACCGGCTTGGCCTCGAATATGACGACAGCCGCGAATTCGGCACCGCCGCGGGCTATGTGCTGTCAGTGCTCAAGCACTTGCCAGTCGAAGGCGAGCATTTCACCGATCAGGGCTGGCGCTTCGAGGTCGTCGACATGGACGGCCGCCGGATCGACAAGCTGCTCGTCAGCCGCGCCGGGGCTTAGCCCGGAATAACCGCCTGGGCCGAGGCGCCGTCACCTTCGGGTGCGGCAACGATGTCCCGCGTCACGCCGCCCTTGGCCACCGTATTTGTGTTCGGATCGCCGACCGAGGAGCGGATCCCAGGAGCGGCTGCACCTGCGCGGTCAAGCGCGCTGGTTTCCACCGCACTGCGCGGGGCAGGGCCGCCGAACAGCGCCTGCAGCGCCTGCTCGGACGCAGTGCCTTCGGCCGGGCGCGGCGCGCCGGGGGCGGGCGGCACCAGGTTGAAATCGGGCGGAACCACCAGCGGCGCCTGGCGCTGCACGGCGAATTCGTCAGGCCGCTCGCGGTTGAAAATGCCGGTGCCGCCGCATCCAGCCAGCATGGCGCTGGTGGCGATCAGCAGGATCGGGGTCTTCAGGCTCGGCATCTCATCATTCTCCATCGGCCGCAGCGGCAGCCACTCAAACGCTCGTATCGTCCTTTTCGCTGACGAAGAAGGACCGGGCAAGGATTATCACCACGCCGATGGTGATAGCGGCATCGGCGACGTTGAAAATCAGGAAGGGGCGGAATTCCCCGATATGCAGATCGGCATAGTCGATGACATAGCCGAACTTGGTGCGATCGACGATATTGCCCAGCGCGCCGCCCAGGATCAGGCCGAGGCCGAGGATATCGCCGAGCAGCTTTTCGCGCATCAGCCACACCGCCACCACCAGCGCGATCAGCGCGGTCACACCCACCAGGATCCAGCGCATTTCCGCGCTGGTCGCCTCGAACATGCCCAGCGATACGCCGCGGTTCTCGGTATAGCGCAGGTCGAAGAACGGTAGCAGGTCGATCACATAGCGCTGGCGCAATTGCAGCGGGCCGATCACCAGCCATTTGACGAACTGGTCGGCGGCGAAGATCACCGCGGCGATGCCAAGCCCGATCAGGCGGTTGCGGGTGAAGGGATTACCCACCGGCAACCTCCCCGCCCACCACATCCTCGCAGCGCGCGCACAGCGCGCCGTCTTCGGCCACTTCGGGCAGCAGGCGCCAGCAACGGCCGCATTTGTGGTCGGTGGATTTGGTCACGGTCACAATGGTTACTTCAGGAACGGTGTCGTCCGTAAAGCCCATCACATTAACCTGTGCTGCAATGGCGATCTCAGACATGTCAACTGACGCCGCTCGCTGCGCTAGAAATGCGTCTTTAGTCCGTACTGTAACGATGGCCTCCAGGCTGGAGCGGATCACCTTGTCGCGCCGCAACGGCTCGATCCCTTCGTTGATCTCGTTCCGAAGTTCACGAAGATGCGACCATTTTTGCATCAACTGCTCGTCGCCGACTTCGGGCAATTCCGGCCATTCGAGCAGGTGCACGCTGCCGCCTTCGGGATAGCGCGTGCCCCACACCTCTTCGGCGGTAAACACCAGCACCGGTGCGGCCCAGCGCACCAGCGCGTGGAACAGCGTATCGAGCACGCTGCGATAGGCCATCCGCTTCGGATCTTCCGACGCGTCGCAATAGAGGCTGTCCTTGCGGATATCGAAGAAGAAGGCCGACAGGTCCTCGTTGCAGAACTCGATCAGCGCGCGGGTGTAGCTGTTGAAGTCATAGCTTTCCGCCGCCTCGCGCAGCTTCGCATCAAGCTCGCCCAGCAGTGCCAGCACATAGCGCTCAAGCTCGGGCATGTCGGCCGGAGCCACGCGCTCGCGCTCGTCAAACCCGTCGAGCGCGCCCAGCAGGTAGCGGAAAGTGTTGCGCAGCTTGCGGTACTGGTCGGCCACGCCCTTCAGGATCTCGTCGCCGATGCGGTGATCCTCGGTGAAATCGACCGACAGCGCCCACAGCCGGATGATATCCGCGCCGAAGCTCTCCATCACTTTCAGCGGATCGATCGTATTGCCCAGGCTCTTCGACATCTTCATGCCCTTGGCATCCATGGTGAAGCCGTGGGTGAGGATCCGGTCATAGGGCGCGCGGCCGCGGGTGGCGCAGGAATGGAGCAGCGAGGACTGGAACCAGCCGCGGTGCTGGTCGCTGCCTTCGACATAGATGTCCGCCGGCCACGACA
>JBMSNZ010000059.1:0-12575 GCA_049421965.1 Erythrobacter sp. | reverse complement strand
TGGTGATGGCCTTCGACGAGACCGGCCAGGCCGACACGAAGGCGCGCAAGGTGGAAATCTGTCAGCGCGCCTATCGCCTGCTGACCGGGATCGGCTTCCCGCCCGAAGACATCATCTTCGATCCCAATATCTTCGCGGTGGCGACCGGGATCGAGGAGCATGACCGCTATGGCCTCGATTTCATCGAAGCCGTGCGCGAGATCAAGGCGGCCTGCCCCTATGCCCGCACCAGCGGCGGGCTGTCGAACCTCAGCTTCAGCTTCCGCGGTAACGAGGTGGTGCGCCGCGCGATGCATTCGGTTTTCCTTTATCATGCGATCCCCGCCGGGCTCGACATGGCGATCGTGAATGCCGGGCAGCTCGACATTTATGACGATATCGATCCGGCCCTGCGCGAAGCCTGCGAGGATGTGATCCTGATGCGCCGCGCGGATTCGACCGAGCGGCTGATCGCGCTGGCCGAAAGCTACAAGGGCGTTGACGCGAAGGCCGAGAAGGAAGCCGAGGAATGGCGTTTCTGGCCGGTCGCCAAGCGGCTCGAACATGCGCTGGTCAAGGGCATCGACGCGCATGTGGTGGACGACACCGAAGAGGCGCGCCAGCAATATGCGCGCCCGATCGAAGTGATCGAAGGCCCGCTGATGGACGGCATGAACGTCGTCGGCGACCTGTTCGGCAGCGGCAAGATGTTCCTGCCGCAGGTAGTCAAATCGGCGCGCGTGATGAAGAAGGCGGTGGCGCATCTGATTCCCTTCATCGAGGCGGAGAAGGAAGCGAGCGGCCTCGCCGACCAGTCCAAGGGCCGGATCGTGATGGCGACCGTGAAGGGCGATGTGCACGATATCGGCAAGAACATCGTGGGCGTGGTGTTGCAGTGCAACGGCTATGACGTGATCGACCTGGGCGTGATGGTGCCATGGCAGGACATCCTCAAGGCCGCGCATGACCACCAGGCCGACATGAGTGGGCTATCGGGCCTCATCACCCCCTCGCTCGACGAGATGGTGACCGTGGCCGAGGAAATGCAGCGCGCCGGGCTGGCGCTGCCGCTGCTGATCGGCGGCGCAACCACCAGCAAGGTGCACACTGCGCTCAGGATCGACCCGGCCTATACCGGGCCGGTGATCCATGTGCTCGACGCGAGCCGCGCGGTGGGCGTTGCCAGTCGGCTGTTGTCAGACACCCAGGCCGAGGAATTCGTCGCCACCACCGCCAGCGAATATGCGCAGATCCGCGATGCGCGCGAAGGCAAGGCGCAAAGCGTGCTGCTGACGCTCGAAGAGGCGCGCGCCAACTATTACGACGCCTATCTCAGCGATAAGCCGGCCCCGCCGCTGCAGCCCGGTGTCCATGCCTTTCCGGAATGGAGCCTGGCTGACCTGCGCGAATACATCGATTGGACCCCGTTCTTCCGCGCCTGGGAACTGCATGGCACCTATCCGGCCATCCTCGAGGATGAAGTGGTGGGTGAAACCGCGCGCCAGCTCAAGGCCGATGCCGATGCCATGCTCGACCGGATTGTCGCAGAAAAATGGCTCACCGCGCGCGGTGTGGCAGGGTTCTGGCCCTGCGCGCGCGACGGGGACGATGTGACGATCCACCTGGTCGAGGAGGAGCGGCATATGGTGCTGCCGTTCCTGCGCCAGCAGGTGAAAAAGAGCCGCGACCGCGCCAATATGTGCCTTGCGGATTTCATCGATCCGGCGGGCGACTGGATTGGCGGCTTTGCCGTGGGCATTCACGGGATCGAGCCGCATTCGCAAGCCTTCCTGGCGGCGAAGGACGATTATTCCGACATCCTGCTGAAAGCGCTGGCCGACCGGCTGGCTGAAGCCTTTGCCGAGCGCCTGCACCAGCATGTTCGCACCGACCTGTGGGGCTATGCGCCGGACGAACAGCTCACCAACGATGCACTGATCAGGGAGCAGTATCGTGGCATTCGCCCGGCACCTGGCTATCCAGCCTGCCCCGATCACAGCCTCAAGCCGATCCTGTTCGAGCTGCTTGATGCCCCGGCCAACGCCGGGCTGTCGCTGACCGAGAATTTCGCCATGTGGCCCACGGCCGCGGTCAGCGGGTTCTATTTCGGCCACCCCGAAAGCCAGTATTTCGGCGTGGCGCGGATCGGGCGCGACCAGCTGGAGGATTACGCCCGGCGGCGAGGGGTGAGCCTCGACCAGGCCGAGCGCTGGCTGCGGCCCAATCTCGACTAGGCGTCGCGGCTACGCACCTCGTCCAGCCGCTTGAGCAGCGGCGTCACCATTGGAATGGTCAGCATGGTGCTGGCCACCGCCATCAGCAGCAGCGCGGTGAAGGCGGTGTTGGTGATGACCTGCTTGTCGAGCAGGATATTGGCGAAGATGATCATGATCAGCGCCTTGGTCTGCAGCAGCCAGCCAATCAGCCGCGCCTCGCCCTTGCGCCAATTGAGAATCCGGCCCGCGATCGCCACACCCAGCAGCTTACCGCTCACGGCGGCAATCAACAGCAGCGCGGCCGCGCCAAACACGATCAGCCCGCCTGATTCCCACTGGGTGCGCAGGCCGGTCGAAAGGAAGAACACCGGCATGATGGTGAGCAGCACAATGTTGCGGAAGCGGTCCATCGCCTCGTGCCCGTACCATTCGGAATC
This sequence comes from Erythrobacter sp., assembly GCA_049421965.1. Classification (GTDB taxonomy): domain Bacteria; phylum Pseudomonadota; class Alphaproteobacteria; order Sphingomonadales; family Sphingomonadaceae; genus Erythrobacter. The sequence goes on along the minus strand of JBMSNZ010000059.1, from coordinate 9,943 downwards.
GAGCACTGCCCCGGCGAGGAATGCCCCCACCATGAAATGCATGCCAGCCCAGTCGCTTGCCAGCCCGCAGGCCGCCAACCAGATCAGGCCCACTGGCCAGCGGTCCTCCTTCCGAAGCCGCACCATCAGCTTGCGCATCAGATAGGCCAGAACCGCAAAGCCGATAAGGAAAGCCGCCTGCCGGCCGATCCGCTCCCAATCGAGCAGGATCAGCGCCAGCACGCCCCAGATCGCGATATCGTCAAGGCTGGCATAGCGCAGGATTCGCTGGCCGAGTGGCTCGCGCAGGATCGCCAGCTTCTCCATGAACAGCACCAGGATCGGCAACGCGGTGACCGCACAGGCCATGCCAAAGCCCACGATTACCTGCCATGTCGCCGCTTCCGGCCCCTGCCAGCCCGGCCAGCGCAGCATGATGACAGCCGCAAGCGAACCGAACAGCAGTGGCATTCCCAGCGCCAGCCCAGCGGTCACCGTCGTCTCTCGGCGGTGCTTCCAGGCCTGCGAAAGGTCCAGCTCGACCCCGGCGATCCACACGAACAGCATCACCGCCCACAATGCTACTCCGTTCAGCATGCCGATCACTTCGGGGCGGAACACAAAGGCATAGTAATCAGGGTAGGCTGCGCCGAGCACGCCCGGGCCAAGCAAAATGCCGCCAACGATCTGCACCACCACCAGCGGGGCATAATACTCGGTGCGCAACAGCCGCCATACCAGCCACGGCACGGTGAAGATGATCAGCAGCGCGATCAGATAGACTTCGTTGATGGTCATTGCGTCCCCTTACTTGCCGCGGGGATGGCCTAGGCCGCGATTTGTGGCAATAGGGAGGGCATGGGGTTCCGCCATTTCCCTCGCGCATTTGCCATCACGACGCCGCTGCTGTGGCTGGCCGGGGTGTTTTTGGCGCCAACAGCTGCGGCCGCTCCGCCAGCGGCGGTTGCGGTCGGCTTTGATCGCGAACAGCTCCAGCCGCTGCTTGCACAAGGCTTCGCCCGCCGCCCCGAAGCGCGCCCGGTGGGGTTTGACGATCCGGTGCGGATTGCCAGCATTTCCAAGCTGGTGGTGGCGCTGGGCGTGATGCGGCTGGTCGAGGCGGGCCAGCTCGAACTTGACCGCGACGTCTCATATTATCTCGGCTGGAAGCTGCGCAACCCGGCGTTTCCAAAGGCACCGGTGACCTTGCGGATGCTGTTGGCGCACCGTGCGGGTGTGGTCGACGGGGCGGGTTATGTGATCCCCTTCGATGTTACGCTGCGCGAATGGATGGCGGAGGCTGACCGCTGGGATCCCGCGCATGCTCCGGGCGAGGCGCCCTTCGCCTATGCCAATCTCAACACACCTGTGATCGCGACCGTGGTCGAACGCGCCACGGGCGAACGGTTTGATCGGGCAATGGAGCGGTTGGTGTTCGCCCCGCTGGGTGTCGAAGCTTGCTTCAACTGGACCGGCTGTTCGGAAGGTTTCGCGCGCCGCGCTGTAACACTCTATCGCCACGGCGGCGAAGTGGCTGCTGATGATCGATCGGCCGGAATCCCGCCCTGCACTGTGGTCGCCGCGCGCGATGGGAGCTGCGACCTTGCGCGCTATGTTCCCGGCACCAATGCTTCGATCTTCTCGCCGCAGGGTGGCTTGCGCATCTCGATGCTCGATCTCGCGCGGATCGGCCAGGCGATTGCGCGGCGCGAGGCTGGCTTCCTCTCGACCAGCTCGTGGGATGAACTCGCCCGACCGGCCGGCCCACGGCCCGATGGCGAGAGCTTTTTCTGCAGCTTCGGCCTGTCAATGCAGATCACCGGCACAGACCCGGCCTGCGCCGACGATTTCTTCCGCGATGGCCGGGCGAGGATCGGCCATGCCGGTGAGGCCTATGCGCTGCGCTCCGGCTTGTGGGTCGATCCTGTGACCGGGCGCGGGATCGCGTTCTTTGTCACTGAAGTGCCGGTGATCGAAGGGGCGGATGCCGATGCCATCGCCCCGGCGGAATACGCTATTGTGCGTCGCGCGCTTGAAGCGCTTGAACCCGCCGGTTGAGAACCCGGCACGGCGCGGGCGCGGGCGATTGACCCGGCGTTGCTAATCGCGCAAGGCGATTGCGCTGCCGCAGAAGCGATTCTGCGGGCGCGCCAGCGGGAGAGTTCGCGCGGCCCCAGGGCCAAGCGACGCCGAAGGAGCAACCGCCCCGGAAACTCTCAGGCAAACGGACCGCGGCGCGTGTCGGCACTCTGGAAAGCGTTCTTGCGGCTGGCAGGAACCACCGAAGGGGAAGGCCGCGCATTCCGCCTGGAAGCGCGCGGGTAAGCTCTCAGGTCACCCGACAGAGGGGGTATGGATCAGGGCTTCGCTGCGGAGCCTTGCGCCTGCTGTATGCCTGCTGTTCGGGGACCAAACATTTGAGCGACGACGACACCATCGAGGAACTGCCGCTGGAGAAGCTGCCGCTCGACGCCTGGCACAGGGCGCGGGGCGCACGCATGGTGCCGTTCGCCGGTTACGAAATGCCGATCCAGTACGAAGGAATCGTCGCCGAACACGAATGGACCCGCACCAGCGCCGGGCTGTTCGATGTCAGCCACATGGGGCAATTGCTGCTCTCCGGCCCCGGGCTCGACGCAGCGGTCGAAGCCGTGCTGCCGATCGACCTTGCCACGCTCAAACTGGGCATGCAGCGCTATTCGCTGCTGCTCGACGAGGATGGTGGCGTGCTCGACGACCTCATGGTCTCGCGCTGGCCCGAACATCTCTATCTTGTCGTCAACGGCGCGACCAAATGGGACGATATCGGCCATCTGCGCGAATATCTGCCTGACGAGATCACGCTCAACCACCTTGGCGACCAGGCGCTGTTCGCGCTGCAGGGGCCCAAGGCGGCCGAGGCGCTGGCGCGCCATGCCAGCGGCGATTATCCGCTGTCCGCGCTCACTTTCATGCGCTTTGGTCACTTCACCCTTGCGGGTCACAGCGTCACCATCAGCCGTTCGGGCTATACCGGCGAGGACGGGTTCGAGATCTCGCTGCCTGCCAAGGCAGCATCCGCGATCGCTGACCTGCTGTGCGTCGAACCCGAAGTGAAGCCGATCGGGCTGGGCGCGCGCGACAGCCTGCGCATGGAAGCGGGCCTGCCGCTCTATGGCCACGACCTTTCGCCTGACACCAGCCCGGTTGAGGCCGGCCTGCTGTTCGGCATCAACAAGCGCCGCCGGCAGGAGGGCGGCTTTCCCGGGGCCGAGCGGATCCTGCGCGAGATCGCGAAGGGAACCGCGCGCCGCTGGGTCGGGCTCACGCTCGACGGGCGCTTGCCCGCGCGCGAAGGCGCCGAGGTGTTCGCAGACAGCGCGAAGGTCGGGACCGTCACCAGCGGCGGCTTTTCGCCCACGCTGGGCCACCCCATCGCCATGGCCTATGTCGAGGCTGCGTATGCCGCGCCCGGCACCACGCTGGAAATCGAAGTGCGCGGCAAACGCCTTGCCGCAAGTGTTTCACCCATGCCGTTTGTGCCGCACCGCTATTTTCGAGGGAGCTGATCACCATGCCGCGTTACTTTACCGACGAACACGAATGGATTGATGTCGAGGGCGACAGTGCCACGGTTGGCATCACCGATTATGCGCAGGGTCAGCTGGGCGATATTGTTTTCGTCGAACTGCCGTCGGTCGGCACCATGGTCGAAAAGGGCAAGGACGCTGCCGTGGTCGAAAGCGTCAAGGCCGCCAGCGATGTCTACGCGCCGATCAGCGGCGAAGTGATGGAAGCCAATGGCGCGCTGGAGGACGATCCGGCGCTGGTCAACACCTCGCCCGAAGAGGACGGCTGGTTCTTCCGGATGACGATCGCCGACCATTCCGAGCTCGACGGGCTGATGGATGCGGCGGCTTACAAGGCGTTCGTCGACAGCCTCTGACTTCCAGACAGGAACCTGCACCGATGCGTTACCTCCCCCTGACCGATAGCGACCGGAAGGCGATGCTCGCCACAATCGGTGCCGGCTCAATCGACGATCTGTTCGTCGACGTGCCGGCCGAAGCACGGCTCGACGGGCCGGTGCGCGGCCTGCCGCTGCACATGAGCGAGATGGCGGTCGAACGGCACATGCGCACGCTGTCAAAGAAGAACCTCGCCGCAGCCGATGCGCCGTTCTTCCTGGGGGCAGGTGCCTACCGCCACCATGTGCCCGCCAGCGTCGATCACATCATCCAGCGAGGCGAGTTCCTCACCGCCTACACGCCCTACCAGCCCGAAATCGCGCAGGGCACGCTGCAGATGCTGTTCGAATTCCAGACGCAGGTGGCGCGGCTCTATGGCTGCGCGGTGGCCAATGCCTCGCTCTACGATGGCTCCACCGCGTGCTGGGAAGCGGTGGCGATGGCAGGGCGGATCACCCGGCGCAAGCGCGCAGTGCTGTCAGGCGCGCTGCACCCGCATTACGCCGAAGTGGTCAGGACCATGGCGAAGTTCACCGGTGACGAGATCGCCGATGCCGAACCGGCGATCCAGCCTGCGCCCGACAATTCCGGGCTGATCGCGCGGATCGACGAGAACACCAGCTGCGTCGTGGTGCAATATCCCGACATCCTGGGCCGGATTACCGATCTTTCCGAAATTGCTGCGGCAGCCCATGCCAAGGGCGCGCTGCTGGTAGTGGTGAACACCGAACCGGTGGCGCTTGGCGCGATCCGCAGCCCCGGCGAGCAGGGAGCAGACATCGTGGTGGGCGAAGGGCAGTCGCTCGGTGTCGGGCTGCAGTTTGGCGGGCCCTACCTCGGCCTGTTCGCGGTGCGCGATCCCAAGCATGTGCGCCAGATGCCGGGCCGGTTGTGCGGAGAGACCGTGGATGCCGAAGGCAAGCGCGGCTTCGTGCTGACGCTTTCGACGCGCGAGCAGCATATCCGCCGCGAGAAGGCGACCAGCAATATCTGCACCAATTCCGGCCTCTGCGCGCTGGCTTTCACGGTCCATCTGACGTTGCTGGGCGAAAAGGGCTTGCGCCAGCTTGCCGCAGAGAACCATCGTCTGGCCTGCCATGCGGCGGAGCGGCTGGGCAAGGTGCCAGGCGTGCGGGTGCTCAATGAAAGCTTCTTCAACGAATTCACGCTGATGCTGGGTCAGGATGCCCGCGCCGTGGCGCGCAAGCTGGCCGATCGCGGCGTGCTGGGCGGGGTGTCTCTCGGCCGGCTTTACCCCGGCGTCAGCCGCCTGGCTGAAGGCTTGCTGGTTGCGGTGACCGAGACCACCAGCGAGGAGGACATCGAGGCGCTTGCGACCTCGCTTGAGGAGGTGTTGGCATGAACGCGCCCAACGCATCGGGCTGGAAGCCCGAGATGACCCCCGCTTCCGAGGATGGCCTGCACAATGGCCCGGGCACCGTCACCGGCAACCGTGCGCTGATGCTGGAAGAGCCGCTGCTGTTCGAGATCGGCCGCGCCGATGTGACCGGGGTCGACCTGCCTGAACCGGCGCCCGGCGGCGCCAACCGCCTTGGCGGGGTGGAACGCAGCGCGCCGATCGGTCTCGTCGGCCTGACCGAGCCTGAAACAGTGCGGCATTACACCCGCCTCAGCCGCCAGAACTATGCCATCGACCTTGGCCTGTTCCCGCTCGGCAGCTGCACCATGAAGCACAATCCGCGTCTCAACGAAAAGGTCGCGCGGATGCCGGGCTTCGCCGATGTCCATCCGCTTCAGCCGGTTTCGACCGTGGCGGGGGCGCTCGAAGTGATGAACGAACTGGCGCACTGGTTGATCGAACTCACTGGCATGCACGGCGTGGCGATGAGCCCCAAGGCCGGTGCGCACGGCGAATTGTGCGGGATCCTGTGTATCCGCGCTGCGCTTGAGGCACGTGGTGACGCGCGCGAGGTGATCCTCGTGCCCGAAAGCGCGCATGGCACCAATCCTGCCACTGCCGCCTTTGCCGGTTACCGCGTGGAAGACATTCCCGCTACGCCCGAGGGGCGGGTCGATCTGGCCGCGCTCAAGGCCCGGCTGGGCCCCGATGTCGCAGGGGTGATGATCACCAACCCCAACACCTGCGGCCTGTTCGAGCGCGACCTCAAGGCGATCTCGGATGCAGTCCACGCGGCCGGCGGGTTCGTCTATTGCGACGGAGCGAACTTCAACGCGATCGTCGGCAAGGTGCGTGCGGGAGCCCTAGGGGTCGATGCGATGCACATAAATCTGCACAAGACCTTTTCCACTCCGCATGGGGGGGGCGGGCCGGGCTCGGGCCCGGTCGTGCTGTCGAAAGCGCTCGCACCCTTCGGACCGCTGCCGTTCACGGCGCGCACCGCCGATGGTGTGGTGCACCTGGTGGAGGAAGAAGGCGTGGCCGAATTCGGCCATACGCAGGCGTTCGGCCGGATGACCGCGTTCCATGGCCAGATGGGCATGTTCACCCGCGCGCTGACCTATATCCTCAGCCATGGGGCCGATGGCCTGAAGCAGGTGGCGGAAGACGCGGTGCTCAACGCCAACTACATCCTGCGCAGCCTCGAGGACCTGCTCGATGCGCCCTTCGGCGCCAGCGGCCCCTGCATGCACGAGGCGCTGTTCTCGGATGCCGGGTTCGGCGGCGGGCTGTCGACGCTCGACCTGGCCAAGTCGCTGATCGACGAAGGCTATCATCCGATGACGATGTATTTCCCGCTGGTTGTGCACGGCGCCATGCTGGTCGAACCGACCGAGACCGAGAGCAAGGCCTCGCTCGACCAGTTCATCGCAGCGCTGCGTCATGTCGCGTCGCGCGCGCGGGAAGGGGACGAGACGATGAAGCAGGCTCCCTATTACGCGCCGCGGCGGCGGCTCGACGAGACGCTGGCCGCCCGCAAGCCCAGGCTAGCGTGGAGCGACGCGGAGGAGTGACCGGCCGCGCGCCGGGCTTGGTGACGGCATAGGCGATGCGTATCATCTTCAGCCGCAAGGGGTTTGACAGCGCGGCGGGCGGCGGTCCTTCGCCGATCGTTGATGGGTGCCCGCTTAGCCTGCCGATCCCGGCGGGGGCGGCCTCGACCACCACCTATGGCGCGCTGGGGCTGGGCGAACACGTGCAGCGCGCCAGCCGGGGGCGGCTTGGCCCGCACGATCTCTGCCACCACGATCCGATGTTTCTCGAAAGCGGTCCGGAAGCCGGAACATGCCTGTTCGGTCAGTGTGGCGCGGCGCAGACGCACCTCGAGCGGCAGGGCGTGGGGCCGGGCGATGTGTTCCTGTTCTTCGGTCTGTTCCGCGAGGGAGCAGGCGGCGAAGCGCATCACCGCATCTTCGGCTATCTTGAGGTGGAGGAGGTCATACCCTTGTCAGATGGCGCGCCGCGCGGGCTCGTCGAGCTGGCCCATCCGCATGCGTTGGCGCTGCATCACCGCAACGATGTGGTCTATCGCGGGCGGGGTCGCCGAGCCGCGCGCGCCAGTGCGGCGCTGCGGTTGACGGTGCCGGGCGGTCCGCCAACGCTGTGGCAAAGGCCGGGCTGGCTCGCTCCCGGCGGACTCAGCTACCACGACCGGGCTGATCGCTGGCTGCCAGGCGGGCGGCTGCGCAGCGTGGCGCGGGGACAGGAATTCGTGGCCGAGGTGGGCCGCAGGCAGGCGCCGCGCCAATGGCTGGCCCGCATCCTTGACGAGATCAGAGCGTCTTGATGATCGCCGAAAAGTCGAGCCCGCCGCTATCCTTCGCAAAAGCCTCGTAAAGTTCCTGTGCATGCTTGCCGAGCGGAGTGGAGGCACCCGAAGCCTGCGCCGCTTCCATCGCCAGCTTCAAATCCTTCAGCATCAGCGCGGTGGCAAAGCCGCCCTGGTAATTGTTGTCGGCCGGCGTGGTCGGGCCAACCCCGGGCACCGGGCAGTAGGAGGTCATTGACCAGTTCTGGCCGGATGAGACCGAGGAAATGTCGAAGAAGGTCTGTGGGTCAAGGCCCAGCTTCTGCGCCATGCTGAAGGCTTCGCAGGTGCCGATCATGTGGATCGCCAGCAGCATGTTGTTGCAGATCTTGGCGGCCTGGCCATTGCCGGCGTCACCGGCATGGATCACGGCCTTGCCCATCGCGCTCAGGATCGGTTCTGCCCGCTTGAAGGCGCTCTCAGTGCCGCCCACCATGAAAGTCAGCGTGCCGGCATTGGCGGCAGCGATGCCGCCCGAAACCGGAGCATCAACCATCTCGTAACCTGCTGATTGGGCCAGTGAAATCACCTCGCGCGCGGTGGCAACATCGATCGTCGAGCAGTCGAGCAGGACAGCGCCTGCGGGCGCCTTGCCGATCACGTCGGCGGTGTAGACCGCTTTGACGATGGCGCCATTGGGCAGCATGGTGACGACCGCATCCACGCCTTCGCAGGCCTGTGCTGCGCTCGGAAAAGTGTCGCAACCCTGCGCCTTTGCAGCCGCTACCGCCGCTTCGGAAAGGTCGAAGGCCCGCACTTCGTGCCCCGCCTTGACGAGGTTTGCGGCCATCCCGCCGCCCATGTTGCCAAGGCCGATAAATGCGATTTTCATGTCAGCGTCCCTTCCACTGGCCTTCGCGCTTTTCGATAAAGGCGGCCATGCCTTCGCGCTTGTCCTCGCTCGCGGTAAGGATCTGGAAGATGCGACGTTCGACGATCAACCCCTGGTCGAGCGTCATCTCGAAGGCCGAATTGACCATTTCCTTGTTAGCGATCACGGCCATCGGCGGCATTGCGGCGATGGCGGCGGCGGTCTTGAGCGTCTCGGCGATCAACTCGTCATGCGGAACCACGCGCGCGACCAGATTGCTCCGTTCGGCCTCCACTGCATCCATCATCCGGCCCGTCAGGCACATTTCCATGCTCTTCGATTTGCCGATCGCACGGGTCAGCCGCTGTGACCCGCCCATGCCCGGTGCCACGCCCAGCTTGATTTCGGGTTGGCCGAATCTCGCCTTGTCCGATGCAATGATGAAATCGGCCATCATGGCCAGTTCGCACCCGCCGCCCAGGGCAAAGCCGTTGACGGCCGCGATCCACGGTTTGCGGGTCTTCTTCACGATCTCGCTGGTCCAGGGCGCAAAGAAATCATCAAGGAAGAAATCCGCGGCCGGCTTGTCAGCCATTTCCTTGATGTCGGCTCCTGCCGCAAATGCCTTGTCGCCCGAACCTGTCAGGATCGCGCAGAGCTGGCTCGAATCGGCCTGATAGGTGGCGAAGGCCTGGATCAGTTCGGCCAGCACCTGCGAATTGAGCGCGTTGAGCGCCTGCGGCCGATTGATGGTGATGAGCGTCACGGCCTTCGTGCCGCGAGCATCGGTTTCGACTGTGATGGTTTCGTAGGTCATAGGGGTTGCCATTCCTCATTGGCGGGCAGCGGGGCGAAGATCGCATCGAGCAATTCCTCGCTCACGCCTTCTGGCGTTGGCGGGCTCCAATTGGGATCGCCGGTCTTGTCCACGATCACCGCGCGCACGCCTTCGGCGAAATCTGGCCGCACCAGCACGCGGCTGGCGATGCGGTATTCCATCCGCATGTTGTCGGCAAAATCGCTCAGCGTGGCGCTGGCCGCCAACTGGCGCAGTGCAACCTTGCAGGTCTGGGGCGACTTGGTGGACAGCGTGGCCAGCTCCTTCGCGGCCCATTCGCTGTTGTCAGCCTCAAGGCTGGCGAGGATGTCTTCGTAGCGATCCGAGGCGAAATGCTTGCGGATCGCCGCGGCATTGCCTTCGAGCCGCGCTTCGGGCGGATGCTCGGAAAGCGCGGCGAGAACACCGCCGGGCTCATGGCCGTGAGCAATCCGCTCTTTCGCTTCTTCCAGCGCGGCGTGGGGCAGGTAATGCGTTGCGAGCCCTGCCCAGAGGCATTCGGCGCCATCCAGCCGCGCACCGGTGAGTGCGAGGAACTGCCCGACCCGCCCCTGCAGGCGCGACAGATACCAGCCTCCGCCGACATCGGGGAAAAGGCCGATCCCGGTTTCGGGCATGGCGAAGCGGGTGTTCTCGGTCG
>JBMSNZ010000058.1:0-12592 GCA_049421965.1 Erythrobacter sp. | reverse complement strand
GGGCCCCAGGCCCGCAAGGGCGACTGCCCGCCCGCAGCGCCGAAGGCGCGAGGAAAGCCAAGCGAGCGGACGCGAGCGCCGGCGGCTGAGGCGAAAAAATCAATGCGCCAACAGCACCGGAATCTCCGGATTGGTCAGCGCCCGGCGTGTCACGCCGCCCAGCAGGAATTCCGCCAGCCGCGAATGGCCATAGGCGCCCATCACCATATAGGCGCAACCGCGCACGCCCGCTGCCGCGACCAGCGCTTCATCCACGCTGTCTTCGCCCGGGAACAGTTCAAACATCTCGGCATGGACGCCATGACGGCTAAGGTATTCCGCGCCTTCCACCGGCGGCAAATCGTGCTTCACGCGCGGCTTCTTCTCCGCCACACTCGCCAGGTAGACCTTGCTCGCCTTCTGCAGCAGTGGCAGCGCGGCTTTTAAGGCAGCGCAGGCTTCGGTCGAACCGTTCCATGCCACAAGTGCCGGCCCGGTCCAGTCGACCCGTTGCAGATCCTTGGGCACCACCAGAACCGGCGTGCGCGAATGCAGCAGGAGATCGCCTACCATGCGTGAGGGGCGCGGACCATCAACGCCGATATCGTTGGGGCCGAGTACCACCACGTCGTTGATCGCGGATTGTTCGAGCAGGCGGCTTTCGGCCATGCCGAACTGGAAGCGGTAGCTCCACGACACGTCCTCGTTGGCGAGGTCATCCTCTACCTGCTTGCGCAATGCCTCGGCATTCTCGCGCAGGATCGGCATCGCCGCAGCGATGGCCGAGCCGTAGAAATCGCCCGGAGCAAACACTTCGTAGGTCAATGCCTGCAAGCAGGTGACATGACCGTCGAAGGTGCGCGCAAGGTCAAGCGCGGCCTGAGTGCGCGCCTCAAGCCCGGCATCGTCATTGATGTGCAGCAAGATCGATTTCATCAGCCCCTCCTGTGCTTCGAATCAGGTTGTGTCACATGATTAAGGCTAGATTGAAGCGCGTCACCTGCATTGATCTCGATCAAATGCGGAATATGCCCAGCGCGCTCCCCCTTGCATCCGCTGCCCGGCGCGCGCATCCTTCGAGCGAGAGAGGAACGCCATGCAGATCACTCGCGAACCGGCGCTGAGATATACGCTCGAGCCGAGCAACCACCCCTATCTGTCAGGTGCATGGACACCGCTGCACGAGGAGGTGACGGTCGACCAGCTCGAGCTGATCGAAGGCGAAGTGCCGGCCGATATTGACGGGATCTACCTGCGCAACACCGAGAACCCGGTGCACCAGCCGCTCGGACGCCACCACCCCTTCGATGGCGACGCGATGGTGCACCAGGTCGATATCCGGAACGGCAAGGTCAGCTATCGCAACCGCTTCGTGCGCACGCATTGCTTCATCGAGGAGCAACTTGCGGGGCAAGCGCTGTGGGGTGGTCTGATGGATCCGCCCGGCACTTCGCTGCGCCCCGGCTTTGGCGCGCATGGCGGGCTGAAGGACACTGGCAGCACCGACATCGTGGTGCATGGCGGGGTAGCCTATGCCACCTTCTACCAGTGCGGCGAGGCATGGATGCTCGATCCTGTCACGCTGGAAAACCTTGGCAAGGCGCCGTGGGCGCCGCTCGACGGAGTGTCGGCCCATCCCAAGGTGGACGAGCAGACCGGCGAACTGATGTTCTTCAATTATGGCGTGCACGCCCCCTACATGCATTACGGCGTGGTCGACCGGGCCGGGCGGCTGGTGCATTACGTGCCGATCCCGCTGCCCGGGCCGCGCCTGCCGCATGACATGGCGATCACCAGGAACTGGTCGATCCTCAACGACATGCCGCTGTTCTGGGACCAAGAGGCGCTGAAGCGCGACATCCATGCCGCGCGGCTGCACGAGGGCCTGCCCACCCGCTTCGCGCTGATCCCGCGCCATGGCCAGCCGCACGAGATCCGCTGGTTCGAGGCCGAGCCGACCTATGTGCTGCATTGGACCAATGCCTGGGAAGAAGGCGACGAAGTGGTGCTCGAAGGCTACCACCAGGCTTGCCCGATGCCCGCGCCGCTGGCCGAACACGGCCGCTATGCGCATATGATGGCCTATGTCGACGAGCACAGTTTCCAGTGCCGACTGCACCGCTGGCGCTTCAACCTCGCAACCGGCGAAACGCGCGAGGAGCGGCTGAGCGAGCGGATCGTCGAGTTCGGCATGATCAATCCGGACTATGCGATGCGCAAGAGCCGTTATGTCTGGTCCACCACTTCGCGGCCAGGCTGGTTCCTGTTCAACGGCTATTGCCGGCACGACACCGAAACCGGCGAGGAACAGGTCTATACCCTGCCTGACGGAATCTATGCGAGCGAAAGCCCGGTGGTGCCGCGCAAGGGTGCGACGTCAGAGGATCAGGCTTACCTCGTGACCTTCCTGATCGACGAGAACCGCGGCACCAGCGAATTCGCGATCCTCGATGCCAGCGATGTGCCCAAGGGGCCGATCGCGCGGCTGGCGCTGCCGCACAAGATCAGCAGCGGGGTGCATTCGACCTGGGTCGAACGGACGATGCTGGCAGCCAGCTGACAAGCAGGGTTCATTTCGCACCTGCAAAATAGAACAAGCCAAGCCGGCATTTTGCCGCTATGGGCCTGCGCCATGGCGCTGCCGGTGCAAGCCGTCGCCCGCCCTGACTTGAGCGCAGCAAGCGCGCATTTCTCCTGATTTTTCCTGCCCTCGCCCTGATCCGGCGCGGCCACCCCCTGCGAGTCTGCATGTCGTTCGAAAACCTGCCGCCGATCCTTGGCGAAGCCCTGGCCCAGCGCGGCTATACTGCCCCCACCCCGGTCCAGGCCGCCGTCATTGCCCCCGACGCTGTCGGACGCGACCTGATCGTGTCGGCCCAGACGGGCAGCGGCAAGACGGTTGCCTTCGGGCTTGCGCTGGCTGGCGAACTGCTGGGCGAAATCCGTGGCACTGCGCTGATGGAAAAGCCGCTGGCGCTGGTGATCGCCCCCACGCGCGAACTGGCGCTGCAGGTAAGCCGCGAGCTTGCCTGGCTCTATGCCGGGGCCGGTCTGCGGATCGCGACCTGTGTGGGCGGGATGGACGCCAGCAAGGAGCGGCGCGCGCTGCGGGCCGGGCCAGCCATCGTGGTGGGCACGCCCGGGCGCTTGCGCGATCATCTGGAGCGCGGCGCGCTCGACCTGTCGGGCCTGGTCGGCGTGGTGCTCGACGAGGCGGACGAGATGCTCGACATGGGCTTCCGCGACGATCTGGAAGAAATCCTCGACGCCACGCCGGAACAGCGCCGCACACTGCTGTTTTCCGCCACCATGCCGCGCCCGATCGTGGCGCTGGCGCAGCGCTACCAGAACCACGCGCTGCGGCTCTCGCTGGTAGGCGAGGATCGCGGCCATGGCGACATCAGCTATCAGGCGATCGCGGTCAGCCCCTCGGAAGTCGAGCACGCGGTGGTGAATCTGCTGCGTTTCCACGAGGCCGAAACCGCGATCCTGTTCTGCGCCACGCGCGACAATGTGCGCCACCTGCATGCAACGCTGCAGGAACGCGGCTTCGGGGTCGTGGCGCTGTCGGGCGAGCATTCGCAGTCCGAACGCAACCAGGCCTTGCAGGCGCTGCGCGACCGCCGCGCGCGGGTATGCGTGGCAACCGACGTCGCCGCGCGCGGGATCGACCTGCCGACACTGAGCCTGGTGATCCATGTCGAGATTCCGCGCGATGCCGAAACACTGCAGCACCGCTCGGGCCGGACGGGGCGCGCGGGCAAGAAGGGCACCGCCGCGATCATCGTGCCGTTCAACCGGCGCAAGCGGGTCGAAAGCATGCTGCGCGGGGCGGGGATCGCGGCCGAGTGGATGGACGCACCCACGCCCGAAGCGATCCGCGCCAAGGACCGCACGCGGCTGATGGAGAAACTCACCGAACCGCGCGACTTCGACGAAAGTGACCGCGAACTCGCCGCCGACCTCATGGCGCGACTGTCGCCCGAAGACATCGCCGCCGCACTGGTGCAAACCTACCGGGCGCGGCTGCCGCAGCCAGAGGAACTGCTCGCCAACACGCCCGAGGCACGCGAAAAAGCCAAGGCCGAGCGCCATCGCCCGGGCTTCGACGATGTGGTGTGGTTCAGGATCGGCGTCGGCCGGCGCCAGAATGCGGAGCCGCGCTGGATCCTGCCGCTGCTGTGCCGGCGCGGGCATATCACCCGCAACGAAATCGGGGCGATCCGGGTGGGCCAGCACGAGACCTGGTTCCAGGTGCCGCGCTCCGTGGCGGGCAAGTTCGCCAATGCGCTGGCACGCACCGCCTCGGGCGAGGACGAGCAGGACGCTATCGTGATCGAGGAAGCGCCGGAGGGTCCGCGGGTCGAGGCTCGCCAGAACCGGCGCGACAAACCGCACGCCGATCAGCGCCGCCAGCCGCGTGGCGAGCGTCCGCATGGCGCTCCTGCGTTCAAGGAAGGCCGCGGGCCTAAAGCGGGGCCTCGCAGCAAACCGCCGCACAAGCAGGGGCCAGGTGGCGGCAGGAAATTCGCCGGTAAGGGTAAGCCCGGAGGCAAGCCGCCGCGCGGCTGACCGGGGTCAGCCCCCGGCGTGGTAGAAATCGTAGATCTTGCGCGCCACCGCCTCGCTCACCCCGGGTGCGCGCTGCAGATCTTCCAGCGCCGCTGCGCGCACCTTGCTGGCGGTACCGAAATGCAACAGCAACGCACGCTTGCGCGCCGGTCCGATCCCCGGGATCTCGTCCAGTGGCGAAGCGGAAATGGCGCGGCTGCGCTTCGCGCGGTGCGCCCCGATGGCATAGCGGTGCACTTCGTCACGCAGGTTCTGGAGATAGAACAGCAGCGGCGAATTGGTCGGCAGCGTCTTCTCGCGCCCATCGGGGAAATGGAAAACTTCGCGCCCTTCGCGCCCGTGGTGCGGGCCCTTGGCGATGGCGATCAGTGGCACATCCTCAATGCCGAGTTCCTCAAGCGTATCGCGCACTGAGGACATCTGGCCCTTGCCTCCGTCGATCAGCACCAGATCGGGCCAGGTGCCGCCATCGCGTTCGGGATCCTCTTCGATCGCGCGTCCGAACCGCCGCCGCATCACTTCACGCATCATCCCGAAATCATCGTCGGTGCGCGCTTCGCGGATGTTGAACTTGCGATACTGGTTCTTGAGGAAGCCCTCAGGTGAAGCGACCACCATTGCCCCCAGCGCCTTGGCGCCCTGGATATGGCTGTTGTCATAGACCTCGATCCGCTGAGGCACGCCGTCCAGTTCGAGGAATTCTGCCAGCTCGCGCAGCACCTTTGCCCTGGTGCCGCTTTCCGCCAGTCGCCGGTCGAGTGCCTCGCCGGCGTTGCGGCTGGCCTGCTGCATCAGCCGGCGCCGCTCGCCGCGTTGCGGCACCGACAGCGTGACCTTGCGGCCGGCAAGTTCGCCCAGCGCCTGTTCGATCAGCCCGGTTTCAGGCAGTTCGCGATCGACCAGCACTGTCGGCGGTGGCGGCACTTCCTCGTAGAATTGCAGCAGGACATCGGCCAGCACCTGCGCTTCCTCAACTTCCTTCGTGTGGCTCGGAAAGAAGGCCCGGTGGCCCCAGTTCTGGCCGCCGCGAATGAAGAACGCCTGGATACCGACCTGTCCGCCCTTGGCCGCCAGCGCGAAGACATCGGCATCGCCCACGCCCTGCGCATTGATCGCCTGGCTGCCCTGGATGAAGGTCGCGGCACGCAACCGGTCGCGCAGGATCGCTGCGGTCTCGAAATCGAGCGCTTCGGCAGCATCCGCCATCTGCCGCTCGAGATCGGCCTGCACCGCCGAGGACCGGCCCGACAGGAAGCTTTTCGCCTGCTCGACCAGCGCGGCATAGTCGTCCTGGCCGATCCGACCCACGCAGGGCGCGCTGCAACGCTTGATCTGGTAGAGCAGGCAGGGCCGGTCACGCCGGCTGAAGAAGCTGTCGGTGCAGCTTCTCAGCAGGAACAGCTTCTGCAGCGCATTGATGGTGGTGTTCACGCTGCCTGCGCTGGCGAAGGGGCCGTAATAGTCACCCTTCGCCTTGCGCGCGCCGCGATGCTTCATGATCCGCGGATAATCGTGCTCGGCACGCAGCAGGATGAACGGGAAGCTCTTGTCATCGCGCAAATGGACATTGAACGGCGGGCGGAAGCGCTTGACCAGCTGTGCTTCGAGCAACAACGCCTCGGCTTCGGAATTGGTGGTGACAATTTCCATCGCGCGGGTCTGGCTGACCATACGCTGCAGCCGGTTGGTGAGCCCCTGGACCTGGGTGTAGTTGGCAACCCGGTTCTTCAGCGCACGCGCCTTGCCGACATAGAGCACATCGCCGCGCGCATCGAGCATGCGGTAGACACCGGGCACGGGCCTGAGCGTCTTCACCGTGGCACGGATCGCCTCGATCCCGGCCTCTAGGTCGGGCTGGGCACTGGCAACGGTATAGGTCGCCCGCTCCTCGTTGAAGCGGGCCGCACCTCGCGGATCGTGGGGGGAACCGGCCTTGCTGCGCGACATTCCCGCCAGATAGAAACCTTGCGCGCAAATGGCAAAGCCGCGATGGGGCGGGCGTGGACAGTCATTTTGACGCGATCATTCTGGGTGCAGGCGCGGCGGGCCTGATGTGCGCGGCGCGCGCAGGGCAGCGCGGGCGGCGGGTGCTGGTGCTCGAAAAGAGCGACCGGCCGGGCAAGAAGATCCTGATCTCGGGCGGTGGGCGCTGCAACTTCACCAATATCGGCGCCGGCCCTGCCAATTACCTTTCGGCCAATCCGCATTTCGCGAAGAGCGCGCTGGCCCGCTATACCCCGCGCGATTTTGTCGAGCTGGTCGATAGCTATGGCATCGCCTGGCACGAAAAGACGCTGGGGCAGCTGTTCTGCGATGGCTCGGCCCAGCAGATTGTCGACCTGCTGCTGGCCGAATGCGCCAAAGGTGACGTGACGCTGCGCTGCGATGAGACCATTTCGCAGGTGGCGCATGCCGATGGCGTGTTCGCAGTGCAAACGCAGAACGGCACATGCGCCGCTCCTGCCCTGGTGATTGCGACCGGCGGGCCCTCGATCCCCAAGATGGGGGCAACCGGCTTTGCCTATGATCTCGCGCAGCAATTCGGCCTGAAAGTGGTCGAGCCACGCCCTGCGCTGGTGCCGTTGACCCTGGGCGGCGAGGAAGTGCTGTTCCGCGAAATCTCCGGCGTATCAGCGCCGGTCGTGGCGCAGGCAAACAAGGCCAGCTTTGCCGAAGCCGCACTGTTCACCCACCGCGGGCTGTCCGGCCCGGCGATCCTGCAAGTCAGCTCCTACTGGCGCCCGGGCGATCCGGTGAGCATCGATTTCCTGCCCGGCCAGGAAAGCGGCTGGCTGGTCGAACGCAAACGCCACACGCCCCGCGCCACGCTGAAATCGGTGCTGCGCGACGCCCTGCCTGACCGTTTGGCCGATATTCTTGCGGAAAAGATCGGCCTTGCCTCGGAATTGGGCAACACCCCGGACAAGGCCCTGGACGCGGCCGCGGTGCGCCTGGCGAAGTGGACCTTTCGCCCCAATGGCAGCGAAGGCTTCGCCAAGGCCGAGGTGACGGTGGGCGGCATTTCCACTGCCGAATTGTCCTCGCAAACGATGGAAGCCCGGCGGGTGCCGGGGCTCTACGCGATCGGCGAAGCGGTGGATGTGACCGGATGGCTCGGCGGCTACAATTTTCAATGGGCCTGGGCGAGCGCGGTCGCGGCAGGCGACACGCTGTAGCGAAACCCGCCTGCCCTTGCGGAATGCTTTGACGGGCGCGGCATGTTGACCGGCGGGCGCACTCTGTTAGCGTCTGCAGCAAGAGACCGCGAAAGCCGCGGCACCAGCAGGAGAGCCCGCTTGCGCCAGTTGCAGGGCATGGATGCCAGCTTCGTTGCGTTGGAAACGCGCAATTCGCCGATGCACATCGGCTCAATCCTGATCTATAATCCGGAAACGGCGCCCGGCGGCTTCGTCCGGTTCAAGGATATTCTCGCCTTTTTCGAAAGCCGGATGCAGCTGTCGCGCACGATCCGCCAGCGTCTGGTGCGGGTGCCGTTCGATCTGGATTATCCCTACTGGATCGAGGATCCCGATTTCGATCTGGAATTCCACGTCCGCCATGTCGCCTTGCCGCGGCCCGGCGACTGGCGCCAACTGTGCATCCAGGCCGCTCGCATCTTTGCCCGGCCGCTCGATCTTGATCGCCCGCCGTGGGAATTCACTGTGGTCGAAGGGCTCGACAATGTGCCTGGCGTTGCCAAGGGCAGCTTCGCCATGGTCACCAAGGTGCACCATGCCGCGATCGACGGGATGAGCGGGATCGACCTGATGGAGGCGATGCACACGCTGAAACCGGACGACCCGCCACCAGCCAAGGCTGATAGCTGGAAGCCGGAGAAGATCCCCAACGCGATCGAACTTTTGGGCAAAAGCTATTTCAACGCGGTGACCAACCCGTTCAAGCAGCTTGAAGTTGCGGCCAAGGCTGCACCCGGCCTCGCCAAGGCGATCAAAGGGCTGGTGTCGAAGGAATTCAACCTTTCAGGCGAAATGCTGGCGCCGCGCACGCGCTTCAACAAGGGCATTTCGCCCCACCGCGTGGTCGAAGGGCGCAGTTTCAAGCTGGCTGACATCAAGGCCATCCGCTCGCTCGCGCCGGGTAGCAAGGTCAATGACGTGTTCCTCGCGATCATCGGTGGCGGGCTGCGCAGATATCTGCTCGCCAAGCACGATCTTCCGGCCAAGACGCTGACGGCAATGGCGCCGATTTCGGTCCGCTCGGGCGACGAAAAGGGCGATATGGGCAACCAGGTTGCGGCCATGATCGCGCCGCTGGGCACGCATCTGGCCGATCCGATCGAGCGGCTGCGCTATGTCCATTCGCAGACCACCAACAGCAAGGCGATGTCCGACGCGCTCGGCGCGCGCAACATGACCGAGATGAGCAAGGTCAGCCCGGCGCTGTTCATGGCACTCGGGGCACAGCTTTATACGCGGCTCGGGCTCGCCAATCGCGGCGTCGCCCCACCGTTCTCGACCGTGGTCACCAATGTGCCCGGCCCGCCAGTGCCGATCTATTCGAGCGGTGCCCGGCTCGAGAGCATGATGGGCCTGCTCTGCCTTACCGACGGGCTGGGCCTGGGCCATGTGGTGCAGAGCTATTGCGACGAGGCGACCATTTCCTTCACCGCTTGCCGCGAACTTCTGCCCGATCCGGATGTCTATATCCGCTGCATCGAGGAAAGCTTTGCCGAATTGCTGGCTGCCGCGAAAGCGGCCGAGGCTGCGCCCGCCAAGGCCGCTGCAAAGCCGCCAGCCAAACCGAAGGCCGCCAAGCCTGTAGCCAAGCAAAAGGCAGCAAAGACAGCGGCCTCAAAGGCAACACGCAAGCCGGCTGCCAAGCCCAAGAGCGTGGCGCCGAAGGGAAGAAAGCCGGCCTGATGGCCCGCACCGACAAGAAGAACAAGGCAAGGGGAGCACGGATGGCCACATTGGCGATGGTGGAAGCGGAACTGGACCAGGCCGCGCGCCCGCCCAGCCCGTTCTGGGCACTGGCGGAAGGCCGCGCCGTTTTCGAGCTGGGGGCGTTCTATCTGATGCGGCCGTGGCTGGCGCAATTGCCGCGCGGAGATGGCCATGCGGTCAAGGTCTTGCCCGGCTTCATGGCCTCGAACAATTCGACCATGCCGCTGCGCAACCTGCTGCGCGAGCTGGGCTATGACGCCCATGGCTGGGCCAGCGGCCGCAATGTGCGAGTCGACAATGCGCTGATCCAGCGGCTGGAGGACCAACTCAAACGGCTCAATGACAACAGCGGCCGCAAGGTCTCTCTGGTCGGCTGGAGCCTTGGCGGGGTGCTGGCACGCGAACTCGCCAAGCTGCATCCCGATCGGGTGCGGCTGGTGATCTCGCTGGGCAGCCCGATTTCAGACGATCGCGGCCATACCAATGCGCGCCGGCTGTTCGAACTGCTGAACGGCAAGGAGCCCGAGCCGATGCGTGACGGACGCTTTTCGGGTCTAGGCGATGCTCCACCGGTGCCGACAACCTCGATCCTGAGCAAGACCGATGGCGTGGTGCATTGGCGCGGTTCGGTGCAGAAGCCCACGCTTACACCCAGCGAGAATATCGAGGTTTATGCCAGCCATCTGGGCCTTGGCGTGAACCCCAGCGTGATGATCGCGATCGCCGACCGGCTGGCCCAGCCCGAAGGCGAATGGGCGCCGTTCGAACCTTCGCTGGCGCAGAAGTGGATGTATCCTTCGACGGGGTTCAACTGAGGCCAGGGCCCGCACCCTGGCACCTCAGAACATCTTGCGCAGGTCGATGCCCCAATATCGCCCAACCGGGTCGAGCAGGAAGCGCTGGTAGCGCAGCGGCGTATTGCCATCGGCGTCGCGCACCTTGCGCTGGGTGTCGAGCAGATTGTCCACGACCAGCGAGAACGTAAGCCCTTTCAGCACACCCTCGTTCGAGCCGGTCAGCCGCCCGAGATCGGCGAACATCCGCAGGTCCAGCCGCACGAGGTCCCCGAAGAACAGCGGGCTAGTCCCGGTTGCGAGATTGCCGTCAATCCGTGCGTTGCCGGTATATGTTCCCGACAGGCGCAGGCCCTTGCCATTGAGGAATAGCCCGCCTTCTATACGGGTCGAATGCTTGGCCAGGCCGAAATCGCCCTGCGCATCGCCGTCCAAGAGATCGAGCAAGGGGCCACCTTCCGCAATCAGGATCTGGTTGTCGAGCTCGACTGTGTGCGTGAGATTTAAGAAATAGCGTCCCCCGCCCCCTCCGCCAAATCCCGGCATGCCGCCGCCAGGGCCGCCGCGCCCGGCCGAAGGTGGTCCGCCGGCCGCGCCACTACCACCGGGGCCACGCTCGCCCCGGGCCTGAGCACCGAGGGTGCCGCGCGTGGTAAGTCCGAACACCAGCCGTTCATTCTTCGTGCTGGCAAAGGTGATCGGGCGCCGGTCGAGCGCGATCAGCGTTCCTGCCGAATCGCGCGTCACGCGATCGGCAAAGGCCGCTTCGATTTCCGCCGAAAGCGCAGGAAACTCGCCGCTGACATTGCGCGAGCGGTTGCGGATGTATTCGGCCGAAAGCTGGGTATCGTCGATGAAGGGCAGTTCCCAGGTCGCGTTAAAGCGCCAGTCACGCTGGGTTTCTGCCACAAGGTCAGGATTGCCGCCCGAAATTACCGTGGCCAGCACGCTTTCGCCATTAACAAGATCGAACACCGGCACGTTCAGCGTCTCGACCCGGGGATTGCCGAGATTGCCCAGCGACGGTGCGACTTCGCGCCAGACATAGGTCGCCTGCAGATCGAGATTGTCCCACGGTGACCAGTTGAGCCCGGCGCTCCAGTCAGTCAGCGTTCCGAAATCGGAAAGGTGGTTAAGTCCTGCCTGCGCATTGATCGCAAAACTGCCGAGCGCATCCCATACCATGTCACGGCGGCTGGTGAGCGGGATCACGAGGTTTATGCCGGCCTCGAAATCGCCGCGCGTCAGCCGGGCATCGGCGGCACTGCGCGTGTCGCTGCTCTCGATCCGGTCCCATTCATAACCAAGGTCGAGCGTGGTCGTGAGTTCGCCCGCTGGCAGGAACACGGGCGCACCGCTTGCCGTTACCTTGCCGCGCCCCGCCCAGGTCTTGGTGCGCGCGGTGTCAAACCCGTTGTCGACCGCATTGCCCAGCGGCGCATCGAGCGCGAGGGTCCCGGCGGCGGCTGCATCAACCAGTGCCTGGGTCTCGGCGCGCCGGTCAATCTCCACCGTGCTCAGCGCATGGCTGGCATCGAGCGTCGCGGTCATCTGGAATATGCCGAGCGGCCTGGTCCAGGTTGCAGCGGTCGAGAAGGTGTCGCTGGCACTGCGGCGCTCGAGTGGATCCTGCTCGCCAAAGCTGCGCAACGCGCTTGTCCCGCCAGGTGCTGTGAGCAACACGGTGTTGAGGCCCGACAGGTTGCGGCTTTCCTCGCGCTCGTAGGTGCCATTGAAGCTGAGCGAAGCGCCGCTCTCGAGATAGGCCTTGGCCCAGTTGGCAGTGGCTTCGAACGCGCGGCTGTCCGCCACCAGACTGCGGAACCGCGCCGGATCGGGATCAGTGGCGACATCCGGCACCGAATCCGGGGTCTGGATCACATCGCGCTCGGCCTCGGTCAGCAACGACACATCGCTCGCCTGAAGATTGATATTGAGCCGACCGCCGTCGCGGATGCGCAGCAGCGTGAATTCCTGCTCGTTACGGAAATAGCCGCCGCGTTCGGGCGCCTCGAGTTCGAGTTCGATCTCGCGGCTGGAATACTTGTCCTTCAGGATCATGTTCACGACCCGCCGGTCAGGCGGGAAGCCGAAGCGCTGCGCCACTTCTTCAGGCAAGACTTCCACCTTGGCGATCGATTCCGGCGGGTAGCTGCGCATTTCACGGAAGCTGCTGATACGGATGCCGTTGACCAGAAACACCGGCTGGCCGCCCCCGCGCCCGCGCGACGAGCCCGTCTGCGGTCCGATGGCGGCAATCAGTTCCTGGACCGAGGTGGCGCCGATCGCCAGAATGTCCTGCTCGTTGAGTTCAAGCACCGGGGCCGGCCCCGGTGCTTGAAC
>JBMSNZ010000057.1:0-12881 GCA_049421965.1 Erythrobacter sp. | reverse complement strand
GCCTACGAAACCGACCCGCGCCAGATCGAGTACCTCAACACGATCAGCCGCCTGGCGCGCGAACGCGGCATGCCGGTGATCTGGAGCCGGGTCGCCTACAAGGCTGACGCGGGCGACGCGGGCGTATGGGGCACGCGCACCGACACCGAGGATTCGCTTCAGAACATCAAGTATGACACCGAGCGCCATGCGTTCGACCCGCGATGCGAAATCCACGCCGACGATCTTCAGTTCACCAAGCGCATGCCCAGCGTGTTCTTCGAAACCCCGCTGGCGAGCTACCTGACCTTCCACCGGGTCGATACGGTGGTGGTCACAGGCGGATCGACCAGCGGCTGCGTGCGTGCGACCGCCGTCGATGCGCTCAGCCACGGCTATCGCACGATCGTTCCGATCGAGACCTGCGCCGACAAGCACGAAAGCTACCACTTCGCCAACCTGACCGACCTTCAGCTCAAGTATGCCGATGTCGAGCCGGTGCAGGCCGTGATCGACTGGCTGGAGGCGCGGTGATGCGCCAGGGCTCGGCTGACCCGGAACTCTACGATTACCAAGGGTATGCAGATCGTCCGAAAGTCGTCTGGCCGGGCGGAAAGACCGTCGCCGTATGGGTCGCGCCCAATCTCGAATACTACGAGATCGACCCGCCGCCGCACCCGAAGCGCGCCGCCTGGCCACGCCCTCATCCTGACGTGGTTGGGTACTCGCACCGCGACCATTCCAACCGGGTCAGCCACTGGCGCATGGCCGAGGTCATGTCGAAGCACGGCTTCCCGGGCTCGGTCAGCCTGTCGGTCGCGCTGTGCCAGCACCATCCCGAGGTCGTCGCGGACGGGGTGGCGCGCGGCTGGGAATTCTTCAGCCACGGTATCTACAATACCCGCTATGCCTATGAGATGTCAGAGGAACAGGAGCGGGCGATTATCGCGGATTCGATCCGCACTGTGCGCGAGGCGACCGGGCAGACGATCCGCGGCTGGCGCGCCCCGGCGCTCACCCACACCCCGCGCACGCTTGACCTGATCGCGGAGCATGGCCTCGACTATACCTGCGACCTCTATCACGACGATCAGGTGCAGGAGGTCAAGGTCGCCTCCGGCAGGCTCGCCTCGATCCCCTACAGCCTCGAGGTCAACGACCATTACGGCTTTTTCGTCTACAACATGAGCGGGCGCGAATATGCGGACACGCTGGTGCGCCAGTTCGAGCGGCTGGCGGCAGAGGGCGAGCGGTCGGGCACGGTCATGTGCATCCCGCTCCACGCCTACCTGATCGGCCAGCCGCACCGGATCGGCCCGTTCGAGCAGGCGCTGGAGCATATCGCCAAGGATGGTCGGGCGTGGATCGCCACCGCAGGCGAGATCGTGGACGCGTGGAGGGCGAAGCAATGACCGTGCTGCCCGACAGCTACACCGAGTACCCGAGACGCCGCGAGGGTTACGACCACGATCTCTACCCGTGGTCCGCCATGCACCAGCGGCCACCGGTCACGTGGCCCAAGGGCTCGGTCGCGGTGTGGCTCTGCGTCAGTCTGGAGTGGTTCCCGATCACCCCCGGCGGGCCGTTCAAGGCGCCCGGGCACATGCAAACCGCCTATCCCGACTATCGCCACTATACCGCGCGCGACTATGGCAACCGGGTTGGCGCATGGCGCATGCTGGAGGCGTTCGACAAGGCCGGGGTCAAGGCCAGCTTCGCCACCAACGCCGCCATCGCCGAACGTTATCCCGAACTGGTCGCGGCGGTGCAGGCGGGCGGGCACGAGATCATCGCTCACTCGACCGACATGAACGGCACAATCGATTCAACCCTGCCCGAAGCGGAGGAGCGCGCGCTGATCGGCCAAGCGATGCAGCGGCTGGAAACTGCCACCGGATCGCGGCCAGCAGGCTGGTTGTCTATCGCCCGACAGCAGAGCTGGCGCACTCTTGATATCCTCAAGGATGAGGGTCTGGGCTATTGCTGTGACTGGGTGAACGACGAACTGCCCTATCGCTTTGCCAATGGCCTCACCAACCTGCCGCTCAATCACGAACTGAGTGATCGCCAGATCGTTACCGTGCAGCAAAAATGCGCTGACAGTTGGGCGGAAAGCATGCGTGATGCGTTCGACTGGCTGGCGCGGGAGGCCGAGGCCAGCTGCGGCGGGCGGATGCTGCCGATCCACCTGACTCCATACATCATGGGCCTGCCTTACCGCATCGGCGCACTCGAAAGTTTGCTGGGTGACCTTGCTGCGCGGGCGGAAGCCTGGTTCGCACGTGGTTGTGATATCGTCGCCTCGTGGGAGAACCAGCAATGATGGCGCGCAATCCCCGTACTGGCGAGGAGGACTACAACTTCGTCGAGAACTCAGCTGACGAAATCGCCGACGAAGCAGCACGGCTGCGCATGGCGCAACCAGCGTGGGAAGCGCTTGGGCCGGAGGGGCGGGCACAGGTGCTGCTGCGCTTTGCCGATGCCATCGAAGCCGCTGCGCCACAGATTGCAGGCGCGCTGGCGGTCGATACCGGACGGGGCACAGTGTCGTGGATCGAGGTGCAGGGCTGCGTCGGTAATATCCGCCGCTGGGCAGCGCGCGCTCCGGAGCTTTTTTCTGGGCTGGACCGCGGCCCGAGACCGTCCGCCACGCCCGGCGTCGAGATCGTGATCGACTATAGCGCGTTTCCGCTGTTCGGAGCGATCTGCCCATGGAACTTCCCGGTCATCCTCAGCCATATCGACGCCGTGCCCGCGCTGATGGCGGGCTGCGCGGCGCTGGTGAAGCCGAGCGAGGTCACCCCCCGCTTAGTCGAACCGATGCGGGGCGTGCTGGCGCAGGTGCCGGAACTGCCGCTGGCCTATGTCATGGGCGGGCCCGAAGTCGGGCAGGCGCTGATCGGTGAGGTTGACTATGTCTGCTTCACCGGCTCGACCGCGACCGGCCGCAAAGTTGCCGAAGCCGCCGCGCGGCATCTGATCCCCGCCAATCTCGAGCTCGGCGGCAAGGACCCGATGATCGTCACCGCCAGCGCCGACCCGGTCTGGGCGGCACAGGTGGCGCTTCGATCATCGGTGGTCGCCACCGGGCAGGCGTGCCAGTCAATCGAGCGGGTCTACGTCGCCCGCGCCATTGCCGAGCCGTTTCTGGCAGCGCTGGTCGAGGAGGCTGACCGCGTCGGACTGACCTACCCCGATCCGGCGGCCGGGCACCTCGGCCCGTTCATTTTCCCGGCGCAAGCTGACAAGGTGCAGGCGCAGATCGACGCCGCCGTGGCGCAAGGTGCGCGCGTGCTGGCAGGCGGAACGGTTGAGACGCTGGGCGGTGGAAAATACCTGCGCCCGACTGTGCTGGTCGATGTCACGCCCGGCATGGCCGTGATGCGCGAAGAGACCTTTGGGCCCGTCATCCCGGTCACGGTGTACGATGATCTGGACGAGGCGGTCGTTATGGCCAATGACAGCGCCTACGGCCTCTCCGCTGCGGTACTCGCCGGATCGTTGGACGAGGCAGCTGCGGTCGGCGCGCGGCTCGATGCAGGGGCGATCTCGTTGCAGGACGGGGCGCTCACCAGCATGGTCGGGGACGCCACCAACCAGTCGCGCAAGGGGTCGGGGCTTGGCCCCAGCCGGATGGGCGACAGCGGTATGCTGCGCTTTCTGCGTGAGCGGGCCTTCATCCGCCAGACCGGCCAGCCGCTGCCACTCGACGCCTATGCCGAGCGCGGAGCGGGTTGATGGGCAACCGCAATCAGCTTTCCGCTGCCATGCCGGCGATGCTTCTCCATGAAGGGTGGTGGGATGGGTGGTATCGCCATTACGACGCCGACGGGACGCAAATTGATGCCCATCGGGTAAAGACCCAATGCGAATTCCCAGACAACGGCGAGTGGCATTACGTCCAGCACAACTGGCTGAAATGGGACGACGGGCGCACCGCGACCTATGAATTCGGCGGCAAGCTTGAAGGCGACAGGCTCGTGTGGTCGACCGACCGGTTCCACGGCCACGGCTGGCAAACTGGCGAGGACGTGCTGATGCTGCGGCTGGAACGGCTCGACGTTCCCGGAGCCTATTACATCGAGATGATCGCCATTGCGCCTGACGGGCAGAGCCGCGCGCGCACCTGGCAGTGGTTCAAGGATGGCAAACCGTGGAAGCGGACGCTGTGTGACGAATGGAGGATCGAGCAATGATGGCCGCAATCGCGCTGGCTGCGCAGGCTTTGCCCGCCGCCACACCGCCTCCACCGCCGTCGCAATCGACCTGCGACCAGCCGGTCTACATGGTGGTGGCCGGGCCCACGCATGATCGCGCACGCATGCTGGCCTATGGCAAGGCAATCGCCGACAGCAAACTCTACGAGCAGCTCGGCGGCTATTACGTCAACTTGCCGCAGCCGCTCGCGACCTTCGAGGGCGACCGGCCGACCGGCCACGTGACCCTGATCGTGCGCTTCCCGTGCCTCGAGAACGCGCGCGCATTCTGGTACAGTCGTGAATACCAGGAGAATATCCGCCCGCTGCGGCTCGATCCCAGTGCGGGCGACTACCTCGTTACCATTTATGCCGAGGCGCCCCTGCGCGGCGATATGGTAGGGAAGGTCGCGGACAACGCTTACCGCGCCGACTTCGCCGCCGGCGGTGTCGAACAGGTCGAAGGAGAGAGACCGTGACCGTGGAGCTCAAACACCCGATGAAGCCGCATTCCACGCCCGACGAGGTGGCGCGCGGTCGGTTCGTGTCAGGCATGCGCAGCCTGATCCTCAACGATCTCGCCGCAGACATGCGCAGCGCTTATGACCGGCGCGCGGCGCCAGCATTCCGCAAGGCGAAGGGTCGCGACCCGCAATCAAGCCGCGAAGCGCACGAGGCGCTGCGCGGCGATCCGGCCTTCAACATCTACTCGGCGATGCGCGTGCAGGCGCAGAAGATGGTCTGGGCGAGCGTGGCCGACAGCGTTGAACGCGAGGCCGACCGGCTGGCGCGCGATGCGCAGGCGGTGGCCGATGCTCCCGGCAGTCTGAAGCTCGACCCGGCGCTCGACGTGCCGCGCAATGTCCACGCGATCGACGTGCACCTGATGCCGGGCAGTTATACCCGCGGCGCCGACAGCCTCGAAGCGGGGGCGGTCTACGATCGCGGGCTCGCGGTATTCTCGATGGGTCTGATGGGCGCCAATCTTGACGATATCGGTCTGTCGATGAGCCAGTACGTGAAGCAGCGTTTTCCCGAATTCGCGCCGGCACGGATCCTCGATACCGGTTGCACCATTGGTCACAACACATTGCCATGGAAGCAGGCCTATCCGCAGGCCGAGGTGATCGCGATCGACGCGGCTCCGGGGCCGCTCGCCTATGGTTCGGCCCGGGCGAAGATGCAGGGCCAGACGGTGCAGTTCCGCCAGATGTGTGCCGACGATCTCGCATTCGAAGATACCAGCTTCGACGTCGTGTGGAGCAGCATGTTCCTGCATGAGCTGTCGAAGAAGCAGCGGGCAAGGGCGCTTGCGGAAGCGTACCGCGTGCTGCGTCCTGGCGGGCTGATGCTGCACATGGAGTTGCCCCCCAACGCGCAGATGGGTGCCTTCGACGGGTTCTACCTCGACTGGGACAGCTACTATAATAACGAGCCTTATTACAAAGGCTTCCGAGACGAAGTTCCGAAGGAGCAGTGCACCCGGGCCGGGTTCGCAGAGGACGACTATTTCGATTTCGTCGTCCCTTCGATCGGTATTTACGGCGAGCAGGCCGTGGCCGATGCCGCGCATGGCGACCGTGCCGAGGCGGTCGGCCAGCAGACCACCGGCCGCCTCGCCGAAGGGGTGATGTGGTTCGGATTCGGCGCGTGGAAGAATTAGGGACAGGACCATGAGTGAACCGCCGCTGCGACCGGAAGACGCACCGCCAAGCCTCTACGACGACCACGGCAACCCGCGCTTCTTCGCGGAACCAGCGATGGACCGGTTCGTCGCCGTGGTTATGAACCTCGCGCAGGAGGTCTGGGTGCAGGAGGAGCGCCTGCTCGCGCTTGAGGAGGCGAAGGGTAGCCAAGCGGTCGATCGGGAGGCGAAAGTGAAGCAGTTCATCGACCGCGTGTTTGCCCCGATCCGTGGGGCCTGAGGCGATGAAGGCCTGGGAAATCGGCCCGCGTGGCGGGATTGACAGCCTCCGGATGGTGGAGCGGCCCGATCCGGTCGCTGGGCCGGGCGAGGTGCTGGTCAGAGTCACCGCCGCCGGGCTCAACTATCGCGACCTGATGGTTCTGCGCGGGCAATACGGTTCTGACTTGCCCGAGACGCGCATTCCCCTGTCCGATGGCGTGGGAGTGGTTGAAGCGGTCGGCGCAGGCGTGACCGCCATCAGAGTTGGCGACCGGGTGATCGCGCCGCACTTCCTCACCTGGCTCGATGACGCTGGCTATGGGTTCCCGATCTTCGCCAGCGACATGGGTGTGACTGCCGATGGATGGCTGGCGCAAAGGCTGGTCGTGCCTGCCACTGCCGCGATCGTTGTTCCGGATGCAGTCGACGATGCAACGGCGGCGACGCTGTCGGTGGTTGGCGGGACGGTATGGCATGCGATGGTCGCGTTTGGCGGCGCGGCTGAGGGCAAATTGGTGCTCGCGCAGGGCACCGGAGGGGTCTCGGTGTTCGCGCTGCAAATGGCCAAGGCGCTCGGCGCGCAATTCGCGATCACGTCGTCGAGCGAGGACAAGCTGGCTCGCGCACGCGCGCTGGGGGCGGATTACGCGGTCAACTACCGCGAGCGGCCTGACTGGGCTGCCGCCCTGCTGGAAGCGACAGGTGGTCGCGGGGCGGACGTGGTGGTCGATACGCTCGGCTTCCCCGCGCTGGGCGAGACTGTGCGCGCCACCGGCGTGAATGGCCGGATCGGCACGCTTGGCGCGCTCTCAGGCAGCCCGCAGGATACCGCGAGCGCCAGCCAGGGGGAGATCATCGGCAAGAACGTGACCATAAAGGGCATCGCCAGCGGAAGCAGAGCGATGCTGGCCGCCGCGCTGGAAGTGATCGCCCGCAAAGGCATCCGCATGGTGGTCGACCGGGCATTTGCCTTTGCGGATGCGCCAGCCGCCTACCAGCACCTCGACAGCGCAGCGCATATGGGCAAGGTTCTGGTCCGCGTCGCCGACTAGACGAATTCGGCAGTCGGGTCGAATTCCATCATAGCCCGGTTGTTGACCGGCGCCGCACCCAAGGCGAAGTTGTCCGGGTCGATGCTCTGCGTGATCTCGCCCTGGATTTTGGATGCCTGGTGGACCTGCGTAGTGCGCGGAATGCGCCTTGCCTCGTATTCGGCCAGCGCGCGGGCGATGTCGCCATGGCCGGCGAGCGTCTGTGCCAGAACGTACCCGTCTTCCACCGCCATCGCCGCGCCCATGCCGAGAAACGGGAGCATGGCATGGGCCGCATCACCGAGCATGGTCACCCGGCCATCGCTCCAGCTGTCGAGGGGTGCCCGGTCATAAAGGCCCCACTTGATCACCTTGCCCGCGTGGTCGATCAGACCGGTCACATCCGGATGCCAGCCGTCAAAGGCATCGCGCAGTTCCTCGAGCGGAGCAGAGTTGGACCAGCCTTCCGGGACCTTATCTTCCGTTTCGACCAGCGCCGCGCCGTTGACGATCTGGCCCTGCGCCATGGTGTAACGGTTGAAGGTTCGGCCCGGCCCGATAAAGATCGCGCTCCGGCCGAGGCCCATGAACGGCCGCGCCCGCTCGATCGGAACGAGGAAGCGGTAAGCCACGTGCCCGGTGAAGCGCGGTACATCGCTCGGCACAAGATGCGTCCGCACCACCGAACGGACCCCGTCCGCCCCCACCAGCAGGTCACCCCGGACACGGGTTCCATCGTGGAACGAGGCGTACACCCGGCTGTCGTCCTGCTCGAGCCCGCGGAGGCGATGTCCGGTCAGGACCTTGCCCCCGCCTGCCTCGAGCGCGTCGAGCAGGACCCGCTGCAGGTCGGCGCGGTAAATATGGCGCACGATGTTTGCTTCACCGGTGTCGGGCAAGCCATCACCGTGGTCGTGCGCGCCGAGCAGCAGACCGCCGGTCCGATAGTGCAGGAACGGTAGTGCTCCGGCCGGGCAGGCGCTGCGCGCCACCGCATGCTGAACGCCCAGCGCCCGGAAGACATGCTGGGCACCAAGGCCAAGGGTTAGCCCTGCGCCCGTTTGCTCGATCTGCCGGGCGGCTTCATGCACTTCGACATCGAACCCGTGGCGGCGGAGCGCGATGGCCGTCACCAGCCCGCCCAGACCGGCGCCGATGACCAGCACCCGCATCAGCGGTCGAGTTCGACCAGTTCGTATCGGTTCATCATGTACCCGTCGATTGAGCCATAGACGAGCACGCTGTCCTCGTCGGCCGTCACCCACATGTCGAAGTCAGGGTGCCGCGTGCCGCCCATGCCGTCATCGCTGTCATCGACGTAGCGGTAATGGCGGCATTGGAAAGTGCCGGCGGCAACGGTCTTCTCCTCTTCGCCGACATACTCCATCACCATTTCAACCTCGGCGATCTGGGGCGGGGTGGCGCCACGGTGGTCGGGCGAGGGGAGGAAGAAGCGCAGGCGACGCCGATGCGGGCCGCGCCCCGCGTCCATCAGCCGGGTGGTGAACCCGTCGCCGACTACCGGATGCGTGCCGAAGGCATCGAATGCGCCCGCCGCGCGCGACTCCGAATTGCGCCCGATCGACGGGCCGAAACTCTCGCAGGTGATCTCGTCGGCTGCCTGATCGTAGCGCATCCAGCCCGAGCCGAGGAATTCGTCGCCCAAGGTGAGGTGGACCAGCAGGTTGTGCGGCTTGCGGTCAGGCCCGATGTGGCAGACGATATCGCGCAGCACACTGGGATCGGGCTCTTCGATCTCGCACCGGGCGCGCATGATCACCGACCCGTCGATGTGGTGAGTAAAGGTAAACCACTCGCGCCCGCGCTCCTGCCCCTCGCGGCCCGGCTTCATCGAGCTGTAGCGGATTTTCCCGCTGACGGTGCGATGCTGCATCAGATCACTCCTGCCTTATCAAGCCGCGCTATCACCTGTTCCTGAGCACGCTTGAAGTAATCGCGATCTGGCACGGCGGCCTTGCCTTGCTGCATCATCCCGTCAGCGCCGTGAAACGGTTCGGCCGCAGCGGCATAGGCAGCGGCGAACAGGGCCGGGCGCTGGCGAGCGAGGTAATTGGTCATTGCCGGCACCCGGCGGGTCTCACGCAGCGAAGCAAGGTCGATCGGGGCAAAGGCAGTAAAGGTCTCCCCGTCACCCGATTGCGCCACGACGCGGCCCTTGTAGTCGACCACCTGGCTGTTGCCGTCTGCGCTCGACAGGGGCATCGCGGTGCCGCTGATCCCGGCGGTGTTGGCGCTGACGACATAGGCGAGGTTCTCAAACGCGCGGGCCTGCTTCGCGATGTCCTTGTGGGTCGCAAGCGGCGAGCCGATTTCGCTGGAGGAGTGGCAGAACACCTCGGCCCCGCGCAGGGCCAGGGCGCGGGCGATCTCGGGATAGAGGATCTCCTCGCTGGCGATGCAGGCGAGCGTGCCGATCTCGGTCCGCGCTACGGGGAACACCCCGTCGAGCCCGTAGAGGTCGAGATACTTCTCCCAAACGTCGTGCGGGCTGGGGGCGAACATCGACAGCAGGCGGCGATAGCGCAGCACGACCTCGCCACTGGGCGCGACGACGAAGCTCGTCTGGAAATAGAAGTCGGGGAAAGCCGCATCGGCCTCGTAGGCATTGCCCGCGACGAACATCCCCAGCCGCTGTGCCATCGCGCCGAGCGCGGCATATTCCGGGCCATCTGCTGCCCAGCCGACCCGCGCGGCGAAATCAGGGATCGAAATGCGCCCGGGGTAGGAGGTGAACAGGTATTCGGGCAGCACCGCCAGCCTGACCGGGCGCCCCGAATACTGCGCCACGAAGATCGAACTGGTGCGGATCTGGGCCTCGACATCCGCGATGTGGGCCAGCATTGCGCTGCGTGCTGCTGCTGCATCGGGCAGTCGCTCGAGCGAACGCGCGGTCAGCTGCATCGCCATGGCGGAATAGGTTGCGGTATTGCTCATCGTCTCTCCCTTGCCTTTCGCTGCTGCCATCTGCGGAGCAAGCGCGGCGCATATCCCTGCGGCAAGCGCGCGCCTGCGGTCGAGGGGGAACCGGATCACAGGCCGAGCGAGCCCGGGTTCATCAGTCCGCGCGGATCGACCTGCCGCTTGATCGCCCGGAGCAGCGCTTCAGCGACCGGGTCGAGGCTGTCGCGGTACCGGTAGGTTCGCCCGATCTGGAAATGGATCGCGTCGTGTTCATGGAACAGATCGACGATCTCACGCTTCAGTGTCTGGGTCAGCTCCCATGCGGCCGGATTGGGCTGCAGTTTCGGCAACCGGGCGAGGTGCGCCGGTTCGATCGTGTCCTCGATCACCGCGTTGCGTGCGTCGGGCCAGTACAGGCACGGCTCGATCACCACACCCGCCTTGCCGACAGCGGCGACCAGCGTGCCGTGGTGTACGCCGAGCGCATCCATCTGCGCCTGATGTCGGGCGAACAGCGCGGTCACCGCGCCGTAGAACAGCTTGGCCTGCGCGTGCGACAGCAGCCCGTGGATCGGTGCCCAGCGTTCGCCATCGGGGCCGAGGATCGAATTCAGCGGCCCGAACGGGTTGGCGCGAATGATCTTGGGAATCGTGTTCTCGACCTCGCGCCCTCCGTGGGCGAGGGCAATGGAGCGGGCTTCGGCAATGTCGGCATCGGCGCTCGGCTGATTGCGGCCTTCGGCGAGGACATGGAGCGAGAAATTCGCGTCCTTGAGGAAATCACGCCCGGCCAGCGCTACTTTGGCGCCTTCCTTGAGCGCGCCCAGCACGCTGCCTTGCTGCTTCATCATGCCGACAAGCTGCCGGGCATCGGCCGCAAGGCTGTCACGCTTCATCCGGATAGCATTGAGATTGGGATCGAACCCGAACGCTTCGGTGGCAATGTCGGCGCGTTCGATGTCGCTCAGGGCATCGAGCACCTGTTCGTAGGTGTCGAACGCGAAGCTGGCGTAGCCGTGCGCGGATGCCTCGCGCACCAGCCTGAGCGTGATCTCAGCCTTGATTCCGAGCGCGCCGGTATCGGCCAGGAACAGGCCGGTCAGGTCAGGGCCGTAAGGCCGGGCAAAGCGCTTGCCGAGCTGCATCAGCGTGCCGTCCGCCAGCGCGACCTCGAGCGCGAGGCAGCTCTGCACCGCGGTGCCATGCCGCCCGGTGCCCCAGAAGATCCCGTTCTGGCTCATCCCGCCGCCAACGGTCGCCTTCAGGCCCGAGAGCGTGCCCCACATTGGTGTTCGCAGCCCGCGAGACCTGAGCGCAGCGTAGAGCGCGGCCCAGGTGCAGCCGGGCTCGACCGTCACCGACATGCTGGCTTCGTCGATCGCGAGCACGCGGTCCATCCGGGCGAGGTCGACCAGCACTGCCCCCGGGGCATCAGCGGTGTACCCCCCGGTGTAGCTCATCCCTCCGCCGCGCGGGATTACCGCATGGCCGGCATCGGTCGCGGCACGGATGGCGGCGGCGAGCTGGTACTTGTCTGCAGGACGGACCACGGCGGCAAGCGGCGCGCCGGCGGCGTAGATGTCGGAGCCGTAGAACTCGAGGCTGCCTGGATCGGTCAGGACAAGCGCGCCAGACGCCTCCAGCGATCCTGTGAGCGAAGGCTGCGACCGCGTCGCCATCACGCGGCCTCGGGCACTTGCGGTTCAATCGACGGGAAACTTTCCGGGTATCGACCGAGTAGCAACAGCAGGCCGCCGCCCACCACGAACATTGGTGCTGCCACCATCAGGATGCCATCGTAAGATCCGGTGGAATCGCGCACCGCGCCATAGACCATCGGAGAAACCGCGGAGAACAGGCCAAACGGCAGATAAAGCATGCCGTAGATCTTGCCGTAGTGACCCATTACGAAATAGCGCCCGGCAAGATAGGCGATCAGGTCGCTCTCCGCGCCTGCCGCAAAGCCGAGCATGAACCCGGCTGAGAGCAGGATGGGCATTGTGCTGTCCTGCCCCGTCAACATGAAGCATGCCACGGCCGGCAGGCACAGTAGCGGGAAGGCGACGTGTCCGGCCCAGAACCGGTCGAGCAGAAAGCCTGTGATGACCCGTCCGGCCAGAATGCCCAGCCCGACCACGCCCATGACCGAGGTCGCCTCGGCAAGGCCGAATCCGTGGTCCATCACGATCGGGATCATGTGGATGTGCGCCCCGCCATAGGCTGCTGCGATCAGCATGATCGAGGCGAAAATCAACCAGAACCGGCGGTCACGAATTGCGCTTGCGAAGCTGATTCCCGTGCTGTTGCCGCCTTGCTGCGCGACTCCGGCGGGGCGTTCATGCTCTTTCGGTTCGCGAAAGAACAGCACCGCCATCGGCAGCGAAACCAGCAGCGGCAGCGCGGCAAGGTAAAGGAACATGTCGCGCCAGGTGCCATTGGCGAGAATACCGCCAGCAAGCTTGGGCACCACCATGGCAGCCAGCGAGGTGCCGAGCAGCATGATCCCCAGGGCCAGCCCGCGGTTGCGGAAGAACCACAGATTGACCGCCCGGCTCCAGGTGACCGGGGTCGAGCCGATTCCGACCAGCCCGACCAGGAACCACAGCCCGTAATAGCCCCACAGCGAGCCGGGCATGACGTAGAACGAGGCAAAGGTCAGGCCGAACAGGAACACGCTGACCAGCGTCACCGGGCGAACCCCGAACCGGTCCGATGCCGCGCCGAACAGCGGGGCGAGGAGGGCCGCGGTGATACCGAACACTGTCACCCCGGCGCTCACTTGCAGGCGTGACCAGCCGAATTCATTGCCGAGCGGCTCGAACAGCAACCCGATCACGTTGAACGGCA
>JBMSNZ010000056.1:0-12886 GCA_049421965.1 Erythrobacter sp. | reverse complement strand
GGATGATCTGCAACTCGTCCCCGCGCGCGCGAATTTCGCTGTGCTGCTGATCGAGCTCGATCGCCTCGACTGGTTCCACCTGGCGCATACCGGCCATATCCGCGCGCAGTTTGCGCGTAGCGGCGACGAGGGCTGGGAAGGGCGCTGGGTGACGCCATAGGAGGACTGCTGTATGCCATTCGATCGTGACCGGATGGAAGCCGCGTTCCGTGACTTTGCGGGCGGCGATCCCGCACGCACCGGCCCGCGCGATGGCTTTTCCGCCATGGTTGACTGGTACCGCAGCGAGCGCCCGCTGGATGCCGAGCCGATGGATCAGGATGGCGACATGCTGCTGTTCCAATGGAGCAGCAAGCCAGACGGCATCTGGGTTGACCTCACCCGGCAAGTCATCTGGCTTGATCTGGCCGATCCGGACGATGAGGAGGGAGAGCCCGTGTTCATGCAATTGTCGCTGGCTTACCGTTTCTCGCCTGACGCGGGGGCCGCGCTCGATGGAAGCGGCAACCGCTGGTGCCACAGTATTGCGCAGCTTGACGAATTCCTCGCGTGGATGGTCGAAGAACCCGCCTATCGCCATGCCGTTGCGCAAACCCCGATCGAGGTCGAACTGAAGCTGCACGAGGTTTGAGCCATGGGCCGCGGGCAATCGGGGCGCAAGCGGCTTGCTGATTCGCTTCGGACGCCTGAGCCGCGTTCAGCTTCGGCTAGATGGAGCTGAACCAC
The DNA here is from genome assembly GCA_049421965.1 of Erythrobacter sp. Classification (GTDB taxonomy): domain Bacteria; phylum Pseudomonadota; class Alphaproteobacteria; order Sphingomonadales; family Sphingomonadaceae; genus Erythrobacter. Next base: position 12,160 of record JBMSNZ010000056.1, on the reverse strand, counting down.
GCACCGCATGCACCGCAGCCCTGATGCCGAAAATCCGCCGCGAGACATGCGGACGGTGAAGGGCCGGAACCGGGCCCACCCTTGCGGCGACGTCAGAGTGTTCGCGCAGCACATGCACCCGGTCTAGCGGGCGTGGGGCGTGTAGGAAAATGGGCCGTTCCGTTCGGGCTGTGCTTTCGCCATTCCCGTTCGGGCTGAGCTTGTCGAAGCCCTATCCTTCTTCAGGCGCGAATTGGAAGAAAAGTGCAGCCCTTCGACAGGCTCAGGGCGCACGGGTTGTTGGGCGGCGTAGCTACAACGCCAGCGGGTGCTTGACCATCAGGCAACCCGCTGCATCACGTCACCGCGTCAGCTTCTTGTAGGCGAGCCGCGTCGGGCGGTCGGCGGCATCGCCCAGCCGCCGCCGCTTGTCTTCCTCATAGGCTTCGAAATTGCCTTCAAACCATTCGACATGGCTGTTGCCTTCGAACGCCAGGATATGCGTAGCAAGGCGGTCGAGGAAAAAGCGGTCGTGGCTGATCACCACCGCGCAGCCGGCAAAGTTCTCGATCGCGTCTTCCAGTGCGGCGAGCGTTTCGACGTCGAGGTCGTTGGTCGGCTCGTCCAGCAGCAGCACATTGCCGCCCTGCTTCAGCATCTTGGCCATGTGCACGCGGTTGCGCTCGCCGCCTGACAGTTTGCCAACGTTCTTCTGCTGGTCCGGCCCCTTGAAGTTGAACGCGCCGACATAGGCGCGCGTGCTCATGTCCTGGCCGTTGACCTTCATGTAATCGAGCCCGTCGGAGATTTCCTCCCACACGTTCTTCTTCGGATCGAGATGGTCGCGGCTCTGGTCGACATAGCCCAGCCGCACGGTCGAGCCGATCTCCACCGTGCCGCTGTCGGGCTGTTCCTTGCCGGTGAGGATCTTGAACAGGGTGGATTTGCCCGCGCCGTTCGGCCCGATCACGCCCACGATCCCGCCCGGAGGCAGAGTGAAGCTGAGGTTTTCGAACAGCAGCTTGTCGCCATAGGCCTTCGAGATGTTCTTGGCCTCGATCACCTTGCCGCCCAGCCGCTCGGGCACCTGAATCACGATCTGGGCCTTGCCAACCTGACGGTTGTCCTGCGCGTTCTGCAGTTCCTCGAACTTGCGGATACGCGCCTTGCTCTTGGTCTGGCGCGCGGCCGGAGTCTGCCGGATCCATTCCAGTTCGCGCTGCAGCGCCTTCTGCTTGCCCGATTCCTCGCGGCTTTCCTGTTCCAGCCGCTTGGCCTTCTTCTCGAGATAGGTCGAGTAATTGCCTTCGTAGGGATAGTAGGAGCCGCGGTCGAGTTCGAGGATCCAGCCCACCACATTGTCGAGGAAGTAGCGGTCGTGGGTGATCATCAGCACCGCGCCGGCATATTCCTTGAGGTGGTTTTCGAGCCAATCGACGCTTTCGGCGTCGAGGTGGTTGGTCGGTTCGTCCAGCAGCAGGATCGAAGGCTTCTGGATCAGCAGCCGGGTCAGCGCCACGCGGCGCTTCTCGCCGCCCGACAGGGTTTGCACTCCCATGTCGCCCGGCGGGCAGCGCAGCGCTTCCATCGCCACTTCGAGCTGGTTGTCGAGCGTCCAGCCGTCGACCGCGTCGATCTTGTCCTGCAATTCGCCCATCTCGGCGCCGAGTGCGTCGAAATCGGCATCCGGCTCGCACATCAGCGCGCTGATCTCGTTGAACCGGGCAACGAGGTCAGCCGTCTCCTTAGCCCCTTCGCGCACGTTTTCGAGCACGGTCTTGGTGGGGTCGAGTTCGGGCTCCTGCTCGAGATAGCCCACAGTGATGTTCTCGCCCGGCCACGCTTCGCCGGTGAAGTCCTTGTCGATCCCCGCCATGATCTTGATCAGAGTGGACTTGCCCGCGCCGTTCGGGCCGACGATGCCGATCTTGGCGCCCTGGTAGAACTGCAGATTGATGTTGTTCAGCACCGGCTTCTGCGCGCCGGGGAAGGTCTTCGTCATGTTCTTCATGACATATGCGTATTGCGCGGCCATCGGGTCGTCCTTCGGGGAATCTCGATCGAAAGGGAATTGGCTGCGCAGATAGGGGCTCGCGCGGTGCAGGGCAAGCTGGCTTTGGGGCCGCAAACGTGGCCATTGCGCAACGCTCCGAACGGGGAATGGCGCGGGCAGGCCCGGCGAAATTGACCTTGGCGCGATTTGCGGCAAGAGGAACCCGGTTTCAAAGCACAACCAAAGGGTCCAGCAACCCGGATCGCGCCTGCCCTCTCCCTCGGCTGGCCGGTCCCGCAACAAGGGGTATCCAGACCATGCGTACCAGACATCTTCTTGCCACCGCGGCCAGTGCCGCGATCGCCACCACGCTGTTCAGCGCCGCCGCGCCCGCGCTGGCGCAGGACGCCGATCCTGCCGCCGAAGACCAGGGCGTAGGCGTCATCATCGTCACCGCACAGCGGCGCGAGGAAAACCTTCAGGAAGTGCCGGTTTCGGTCGGCACGCTGGGCGGTGAAGCGCTGCAGGTGGCAAGCGGCGCAGGGGCCGATATCCGCGCCCTTTCGGGCCGCGTGCCCAGCCTCAATATCGAAAGCTCGTTCGGCCGAACCTTCCCGCGCTTTTACATCCGCGGGCTCGGCAACACCGATTTCGACCTCAACGCCTCGCAGCCGGTCAGCCTCGTCTATGACGATGTGGTGCTGGAAAACCCGGTACTGAAGGGCTTCCCGGTGTTCGACCTTGACCGGGTGGAAGTGCTGCGCGGTCCGCAGGGCACGCTGTTTGGCCGCAACACGCCGGCCGGCATCGTCAAGTTCGACACGGTGAAGCCGGGCAAGGGCGAGAATTTCGTGCGCGGCAGCTATGCCCGGTACGACACGGTGAACCTCGAAGCCGGCGTCGGCGCGCAGCTGTCCGACACTGTGGCGGTGCGCGCTTCGGGCATCTACCAGAGCCGTAGCGACTGGGTCGACAATCTCGACGATCCGGGCGGCAACGACCTTGAGGGCTTCGACGAATACGCGCTGCGCCTGCAGCTGCAGTTCGACCCCACCGAAGCGCTGTCGATGCGCCTGATCGGCCAGTATCGGAACCTCGATGGCACCGCGCGGCTATTCCGCGCCAATGCCTTCGCTCCTGGCAGCAATAAGCTGATCGGCCTGGGTGGCCCCTCAACCGATTTCAAGCGCAGCGAAACCCGCGCTGACGGGATCAACTTCCAGGAGCTCGAGAGTTACAATCTGGGAGCCGTGCTCGAATATGATCTGGGCGCGGCCACGATCACTTCGGTGACCAGCTACTGGAACGCCAACCTCTACAGCCGCGGCGATATCGACGGCGGCTTCGGCAATGCCTTCGCGCCCACCATGGGGCCTGGCTTTATCCCGTTCTCGGCGCAGTCGCAGGACAATGTGCCGAGCCTTGACCAGTTCACGCAGGAACTGCGCATCGCCAGCAATGGCGACAGCGCGCTGGGTTACCAGGCGGGCCTGTTCTACTTCAACGAGAAGCTCGACATCGAAAGCTTCGACTTCGGTTCGCCCACCGATACCTCGCCCGATGCGATCGCGCTGCAACGCCAGGTGAGCGAGGCCTGGGGCGTGTTCGGATCGCTGTTCTACCAGTTCGACAACGGCCTGCGGCTGCAGGGCGGTGTGCGCTATAATGACGACAACCGCGATTTCACCGCTTCGCGGCCGACCGATACCCGCCCGGGCTCCCTCGGCTTCGGCGGCCCGGTTGCCCCGGTGTCGACCGACGTTGGCGACGAAGTGCTGACCTGGGACCTGGCGGCGACCATGCCGGCTTCGGAAGACGTCAATCTCTATGCCCGTGTTGCGAAGGGCTATCGCGCGCCTTCGGTTCAGGGCCGCTTGCTGTTTGGCCGCGAACTGTCGGTCGCCGACAGCGAAACCACCATGAGCTATGAGGCGGGGATCAAGTCGATCCTGGCCGATGGCAAGGTGCGCCTCAACCTTGGCGGTTACTACTTCACCACTGAAGACCTGCAGCTGACCGCTGTGGGCGGCGCCAACAACTTCACCACGCTGCTCAATGCTGACGAGGTCAAGGGCTTCGGCTTCGAGGCCGAGCTTCAGGCGCGGCCGATCGAAGGCGTCGAGTTCGCGGCTGGCCTGTCGTACAACGACACCGAGATCAACGATTCCGGTGCCTTCGTCGCGGGTTGCGGCGCGCCCTGTACCGTGCTCGATCCGGAGCGCACGCCCGGCAGCAACATCTTCTCGATCGACGGCAACCGCTTGCCGCAGGCTCCCAAGTGGACTGCCAACTGGTCGCTCGGCCTGAGCGAGGACATCCCCGGCATGGCTGGCGAGATCTACCTCTTCACCGACTGGGCCTATCGCTCGAAGGTGCAGTTCTTCCTGTATGAATCGGTCGAGTTCAGCGACGATTCCATGCTCGAGGGCGGCCTGCGCATCGGTTACCGCACCGATCGCTACGATCTGGCGCTGTTCGGCCGCAACATCACCAACGATGTCTCGGCTGTTTCGGGGATCGACTTCAACAACCTCACCGCGATGGTCAACGAACCGCGCATCTACGGGGTCGAGCTCGGCATCACCTTCTGATCCGGCCCGACGAGGCATAGCAGGGGTCGCGCGCCAGGCGGTGCGCGGCCCCTTTTTCTTCAGGTAAAGCTGCGGCGCATCAGGCGTGGCAGCAGTGCTGCCTGCATCACCGCACGGCTGGCAAGGAACAGCACGAAGCTCGCCCAGAGCCCGTGATTGCCGAGCGGCCAGGTGAGCCACAGCGCCAGCGCGAAGACCGCCGCAGCGCATGCCATCGACAGCAGCATGGCGCGGGTCCAGCTTGCGCCCACGAACACCCCGTCGAACACGAAGCTGGCGACACCGGCAAAGGGGATTGCCACCAGCCACAGCGCGTGTTCCTGCGCCAGCCGCGCCACTTCGGGCGTCGCCGCGAAGCTGGCCAGCAGCGGATCGGCGAGGGCTGCAAAGCACAGCGCCACCAGCGCCGCCGCGCCGAGTCCGCGCCACAGGATCGCGCGAGCATAGGCCGCAAACCCCGCCCGGTCGCGTGCGCCCAGCCGCTCGCCATTGAGCACCTGCGCCGCGTTTTCGAACCCGTCGAGCAGCAGCGCGGTGAAGATGAACATCTGGTACAAGATGCCATTGGCGGCGAGCATTTCAGGCCCGCGTTCGGCCGAAAGACGGGTGATCGCGGCCAGCGCCACGGTCAGCACCAGAGTCCGCAGGAACAGGTCGCGGTTGACCGACAGGAAGGGGCGCAGGCTGGCCCAGCCCAGGGTCGCACGGTCACGCGATGCAGCGATCAGTTCGCGGCCCGTGGCGCCGCGCAGCACCAGCACGGCAAGCAGCGCCAGCTTGGCATATTCCGCGATGAAGCTCGACCAGCCGATACCGGCGACGCCCCACTCCATCCGCAGCGCCAGCAGCAGGCCCAGTGCCACGTTGATCGCGTTGTAGATCACTTCGATCGCCAGCACCGTGCCCATCTGGCGGCGGCCGACGAGAAACCCGATCAGCGCGAGATTGAGCATCACGCCCGGCGCGGTCCAGTAGCGGATTTCGGCATAGGTGCGGGCGGCAACCAGAACCTCGCCGGTTGCCCCCAGGGCATCCAGCATGGCCGGCATCAGCACCGGCTTGAGCAGCAGCAGCGCTGCGGCGATTGCCAGGCCCACTGTAAGCCCGCGTGCCAGCATGGCAGCCTGCGCCGTTTCGCCGCTTCGGGTTCCCGCTTGCGCCACCATGCCGGTGGTGCCGGTCTTGAGGAAGTTCATCACGGTGAACAGCACCGCAAACAGCCGTGCGCCAAGGTCGACCGCGCCCTGCGTGGCAGCGTCCTCCAGCCGCCCGGCGATCCAGATGTCGCCGATGCCGATCAGCGCGGTGGCGACATTGGTCAGCATCGCGGGCAGCGCAATCGCCCAGATCGCACGATTGTCCAACCGGGTCGATGTCGAAGGGGCGGAGATGGGCGTTGCTCCTTGCGTCCTCCCACCCTGACGGTTGGGAGTATTCGCGCGAGTCTGCCCCCCGGACAGACTTGTCTAGCCAAAACTGGTCGGGGAGACTGGATTCGAACCAGCGACCCCCTGTACCCAAAACAGGTGCGCTACCAGGCTGCGCCACTCCCCGACCGATTTCGCGCATCGCCGGGCGTTGTCCGCCGCCGCTGGTGGGCCCGGCAGGATTCGAACCCGCGACCTAGCCGTTATGAGCGGCCAGCTCTAACCGCTGAGCTACAGGCCCGTGCTGCGGCAAGCGATGCGAACCGGCCCCTACATTGCCTGCGGGTGCGAGACAAGCGCGGATCGCGCGCTGTCACCCAGCGTCGCTGCCCCGGGCGCTTTCCTCTGGCCGTTCGCCCAGCGCAACCGCGGTGAGCGGCAACGACAGGCACATGCGCTCTTCGACCTGCTGCAAATCGCCGCCTGCGCCGCGCGCTTCGGCCCGCGCCAGCCGCAAGCTGAAGCCCGCTCCGAAAAGTCCGCTGTTGAGGCCGCTGGTGCCGGGCTTGATCTCGGCGGTGAAGACATCGTCCTCGGCAATCAGCTGCGCCGGGATCTGGCACCACAGCCGCGCACGGTCCTGATCCATCTCGATCTCGGCGGCAAGCACTTCGCCAGCCGTGACCGCCCCCGCCAGTGTGGCGAGCATGCGCCAGGCGAGCGCTTCGGCTTCGTCCGGATCGATCTCGACCCACAGCCCGCGTTCGGGGCCCTCGGCCAGGTCGATCCCTGCCATGCGCGGGGCCAGCACCTGGCTTAGCTGGTTCGTCATGCGACGGGCGAGGTCGAGCAGGTCGGTCTTGCCGCCGCCCAGCGACAGCGCGCCGCTTTCCAGCTTGGCGAGCCGTTCGAGCTCGTCGAAGCCCGCCAGGATGCTCGCGGCGTCGCCGGCGATGGTCGCGGCCAGTGCCCGATAGGCATTGGGCACCGGTCCATAGAGCTGCTGGTGGATCAGTTCGGCAAAGCCCTGCACGGCGTTCACCGGCGTGCGCAATTCATGCAGCATCTGGCGGATCCGGTCAGCCTGGCTCGGCTCGCCCGCGCCCAGGCGGCCCGGGTCGAACGGGCGGCGGAAGCGGCCGACATAGCCGTGGAAGCGCCCGCCGGTGGTCGAGAAGCGGGGGTGCGCGTCCACCACCCATTCGCCGCGGATCGCCTGGGCCCCTTCCAACTGGCGGATCAGCCCCTCGATCGGCTGTTGCTGGGCGAAAGCGGCTGCAATCGGTGCGGCGAGCACGCCCGCATCGCCGCTGCTGCGGTCGAACAGGCGCTGGCCCACCACCATAGGCGCGACTTCCGGATCGGCCCATTCGATCCTGCCGCTGGCGTCGCAGCCGAAGCCGAACCCGGCGATGGCAGGGTCAGGCACCGCGGCATGTTCCCCCAGCGGGAGGCGCGGGGAAAGGTCACTCGCGGCTGGTTCGGAACCACGGTCGCGGCGAAACTGCGCGATCCGTTCGACCAGAGCGGCGATTTCGCTTTTCTCATCGCTCGTTCCGGGAGTAGGCGGCACGGGCCGAGGGCGGCGCACCGGCGCTTCGCCTTGCGTGGGTGCTGCTTCCGGCTCAGGCTCGGACGGCGGGATCGGCGGCGCTTCGAAATCGTCGGACAGATCGAGCGGGGCCGGCCGGACGTCGACCTCGATATCCAGTTCGATTGCCACCCGGGTCGGATCGGGCAGGCCGCGGTCATGGATGCCCAGCCGTTCGAGCAGCTCCTGGGCGCCAGGGGGCAGGTCGCGCTGCAGCCGCAGGAAGCCGCGCGCGCGGATCGGCAGGCGCGGGATCAGCGCCACCCAGTCGCCTTCCTCGAGATCGGCGCGCGACAGGGCGGCGGCCACCACTTCGGGCTCGTCTTCGGCCAGATGCGCGGCCAGCTGCGGATTGCGGAAGCGCCAGCCGGGCTCGCGGATCATCCGCGCGCGTTCGGCGGCGGGGATCTGCTCGCCCAGCGCGCCCAGCCGCAGCCAGGCGGCGGCCAGCAGGCTGTCGTCGCGCCCGTATTTGCGGTTGCCCAGGAGGTCCAGCAGCTGGCGGAACTGCGTGCGCGCCGCCCGCTCGCTGGTGGCGCGGTGGCGCAACACAGTGGCAAGGCGGTCGTCAAAGAACATCGCTTCTCCGGGCAGGCACGAATCGGGTGTATCAGGCAGGCGCAGGTTTCGCCCGATCCTGTCCTATCAGTATGCGGCCCCGCTTGCGGAGAGGGTTTCTCGATGCGTTGCAAAGCGGGACAATTGCTGGCAGGAACAATAATATTAGCTTTTACCCCGCATTGAGGGGTGCGGCGTTACTTTCCGATCCGTTCCGGAAGGGTTTTCTGAGCAAAGGGCGCAATCCATGGCCAGTCTAGACGATATCGACCGCCGTTTGCTCGCAGAGCTGCAGCGCGAAGGCCGCGTGACCAATGTCGAACTGGCGCAGCGCGTGGGCCTCACGGCACCGCCTTGCCTGCGGCGTGTGCGCGGGCTCGAGGAAGAGGGCGTGATCAAGGGCTATCACGCCGAACTTGACGCCTCGAAGCTGGGCTTTGCCATCACCGTGTTCGCGATGGTGAGCCTGAAGAGCCAGGCCGAAGCCAGCCTGCGCGAATTCGAGGAGCATATGAAGGCGCTGCCCGAAGTGCGCGAGTGCCATATGCTCAACGGCGAGATCGATTTCATCCTGAAAGTGGTGAGCAAGGACCTGCAGAGCTTCCAGGAATTCCTCACCAGCAAGCTCACGCCCGCGCCCAATGTGGAAAGCGTGAAGACCTCGCTGACGATCCGCACCGCGAAGTACGAACCGGGCGTGCCGCTGGAGTGAGCAATTTCGGAGCCACCGCCGCACAGTTTATGCTGCTCGGCGCCTATTGGTTCATCGCGCGATTGCTGACCGTGCGAGCTGATGGTCGCATTCCCGCGCTCATCCGCACATTACCCGCCGGGTTGTACTGGCGCTCGCTTCCCGCGCTTCACCCTCGCAAATATGTCCTGTGGCGGCTACCGCTCGTGGGCGCCGTGACCGGCGGGCTGATTGTCTGCGTCGACCTTTACCTGCTTATGACCGAGGGCTGCGGATTGTCGCTGTTCCAGCGCATCTTTGCGCTGGCCTGGCCATTGTTGCTGTTCCTGCTCGCCCAGGCAATCTTGCTGCAGCTAGTTGCGAAATGGGCACGGCAGGAACACGCAAGACGCAAGGCGCTCCGCAGCGAGCGCCAGCAAACAGGGATTAGCCCGCCCGTGCCGCCAGCCATTCCTCCAGCCACTTGATGCTGTAATCGCCGTTGAGCACATCGCCCTGGCGCAGCAATTCCTGGTGCAGCGGGATATTGGTCTTGACCCCCTCCACCACCATTTCCTCTAGCGCGCGCCGCAGCCGCATGATGCAGCCTTCGCGCGTGCGGCCATAGACGATCAGCTTGGCGATCATGCTGTCGTAATAGGGCGGGATGCGGTAGCCCGCGTACAGCCCTGAATCGACGCGCACATGCATGCCGCCAGCGGCATGGTAATAGCTCACCAGGCCGGGCGAGGGGGCGAAGGTGAACGGGTCTTCGGCATTGATGCGGCATTCGATCGCATGGCCGTGGAACTCGAGGTCTTCCTGCTTCACCGACAGCGGCTTGCCATCCGCGATGCGGATCTGCTCGCGCACCAGATCAACCCCGGTGATCGCTTCGGTGACCGGATGCTCGACCTGCAGGCGCGTGTTCATCTCGATGAAGTAGAACTCGCCATTCTCCCACAGGAACTCGATCGTGCCCGCACCGCGATAGCCCATGTCGCGCATCGCCTGCGCGCAGACTTCGCCCATGCGGTGGCGTTCCTCGGCCGAGATCACGGGCGAGGGCGCTTCTTCCAGCACCTTCTGGTGGCGCCGCTGCAGCGAGCAGTCGCGTTCGCCCAGGTGGATCGCATTGCCATTGCCGTCGCCGAACACCTGGAATTCGATGTGACGCGGATTGCCGAGATATTTCTCGATATAGACGGTGGCATCGCCAAACGCCGCCTTGGCCTCGCTCCCGGCCTGCTGCATCAGCGTTTCGAGCTGGTCTTCGCTCTGGCACACCTTCATGCCGCGCCCGCCGCCGCCCGAAGCGGCCTTGATGATCACCGGATAGCCGATTTCGGCGGCGATCTTCTTCGCTTCGCCAATGTCCGACACCGCGCCGTCCGATCCGGGCACCAGCGGCAGGCCCAGCGCGCCAGCGGTGCGCTTGGCTTCCACCTTGTCGCCCATGGTGCGGATATGTTCGGGCTTGGGGCCGATCCAGGCGATGTCATGCGCTTCGACGATCTCGGCAAACTTGGCATTCTCCGAAAGGAAGCCATAGCCGGGGTGGATTGCATCGGCATGGGTGACTTCGGCGGCCGAAATGATCGCGGCGACATTGAGATAGCTGTCGGCTGCGGCCGGCGGACCGATGCACACCGCCTGGTCGGCCAGCCGCACATGCATGGCATCGGCATCGGAGGTGGAATGCACCGCCACCGTCTCGATGCCCATCTCGTGCGCGGCGCGGTGGATGCGCAGCGCGATTTCGCCGCGGTTGGCGATCAGGATGCGGGAGATACCCATTGCTTAGCCGATGACGACGAGCGGCTGATCGAATTCGACCGGCTGGGCATTCTCGACCAGCACTGCCTTGATCGTGCCGGCGCGATCGGCGGTGATCGGATTCATCACCTTCATCGCCTCGATGATCAGCAGCGTGTCGCCTTCCTTCACCGCCTGCCCGACGCTGACGAAATTCGCGGCGCCCGGTTCAGGAGCGAGATAGGCAGTGCCCACCATCGGCGACTTGAGCGCATTGGCGTGATCGGCCGCCGCTGGTGCGGCTTCGGCTGCCGGTGCGGCTGCTGCCGGAGCCGCTGCTGCGACCGGTGCCGCCATGGGGGCCGAGACCGCCACCATGCCGCCGCGTGCGACGCGGATCTTGCGGTCGTCATCCTCGACTTCGATCTCGGTCAGCCCGGTCTCGTTCAGCAGTTCGGCCAGCTCGCGCACCAGCCTGGTATCGATATTCATGCCGGAATTGCGCCCGCCATCGGTTTTTCGTTCGGCCATTATCGCCCCTCGCATGTCAGCAGAGCGCGTGACTATTCGCGCGAATTGTGGCTGGCAAGAGGCGCGGTGTCACTTTTCGCAAAAGTGCAACAGTTGGAATTGGCTTCACACTTCGCCTGCGGCCACCGCTTCCAGGGCAATCAGATAACTTTGCGCGCCGTGGCCCTGGACGCATTTGGCTGCTGCCATGCCGACATAGGAGATGTGGCGGAACGGCTCGCGCGTGGTCGGATCGGACAGGTGGACCTCGATCACCGGGGTGCGGATCGCCTTGATCGCATCAAGCAGCGCGATCGAGGTGTGGGTATAGGCTGCCGCATTGAGCAGCACAGCACGCGCGCCCTGGCCTTGCGCCTCATGCAGCCAGTCGACCAGCATGCCTTCGTGGTTGGTCTGGCGCATGTCGATCTCCAGCCCCAGCTCGCGTGCACGATCTTCCAGCATGCCGGCGATATCGTCGAGCGTCGTGGTCCCGTAGATTTCGGGCTCGCGCAGGCCGAGCAGGTTGAGGTTCGGCCCGTTGAGGACGTAAACGAGATTGGAGCTGGCGTTCATGCCCGCTGGTTAGCGGCTGGTGCGACGCGAGGGAAGCGGAAGCTCGGCCGAGCCGGGCCGCGACATTCTGTTAGCGGGCAATCTTGAAGAGCGTGAACCCCACCGCTCGTGTCGAAGTTGAGCGGATCCGGCGAAGGTGCCGTTCAAGCGCCTTGACCCGATGGAAATGGCGAACGGGCCTGAACAGAAAATCCATCGATGCGATCTCCCCGAAGTGCCCGGGTTTTCCCGGGTCAGTATGCATCAAAGCGCATTTGGCACCAGTCCGTCCAGTCACCAAAATGAGGGGGCGGCGGCCGATCCGTCGCCTGCGGCTAGCGGTCCACGCCCTTGACCTTGCCCCACTGCCGCGCGGCGGTGTAGCCGAGGTAGCCGGTGCCGAATAGCGCATAGAGCGGTTCGGGCAGGCCATTGAGTTAGGCATTCATTCCGCTGGCAATGTCGCGCGCGGCGGCTGGCTCGAATGCGGCGAGCACGCCCATCGGCAGCGCCCACAGGATCATGGCATACATCACATAGAGGAAGCTCGGGCGCGCGCGGCTGGTCCAGGGATCGGCCGAGTTGGCCTCG
>JBMSNZ010000055.1:0-13251 GCA_049421965.1 Erythrobacter sp. | reverse complement strand
GCATATACGAAAGCGCCAGAACAGTTTCGCCCGTGGCGAGCCACAGAACGGCAGCACTGGCCAGCATGGCGAGGCCGATTCCCCCGAGCATGGCCCTGGGATCGCGCTCGAAATCCTTGCCGGCAAGCCATGCGGCTGGCTTCATCCCTGACGGGCCCCCAGCCGCTGGTCGAGGCGCCGCTCCATCACCCGCAGGCGGTGTGCGCGGCGGCGCGATACGATCACCCGCCAGACCGCGCCAGCGACAAGATAGCCGATGGCCGAAGTGACGATCGACAGCACCACGAATCCGAAAGCGGTAACGCCGGCCACTTCGAACAGTTCGGTCAGCATGGCGAAGCCGTCGGTCTGGATACCGTGCTTGGCAACGCCGGTGGTGACCGCGTCGACCTTGAGCATGAATGCTCCGACCTCATTTGCCACCAGCAGCCAGAATGGCAGGGTAAACGGGTTGGTCACGAAAGTAGCGGCCGCTGCCAGTGGGACATTTGCACGAGTCGGCAGGGCGAGGAACGCGGCGAGGAAGATCTGGCCAACCGGAATGATGAACGCAGTGAAGAGGCCAAGCGCGATCCCGCGCGGGACCGACCTGCGTGTGAAGCGCCACAATTCAGGCGAGAGGAAGCGGTGCGCGATCGGCGCGAGATAGCGATTGCTCTCCATCTCCTCGCGGCTGGGCATATGCTGCCGCAACTTGTCTGCCAGCCAGGTTTTCGATCGTTTTGCCATATCGGGTTCCGCCGCCGCCTTGCGCCTCAAGCGACCGATCTGCAAGGGGGGAACCCGCCTAAATCGCCAAACCGGTATCTCAGGCCGATATGGGTAGCGCACAATCCCTGACAATATGGTGAATCAGCGCAGCGAAAATTGGCGTTCGCGCCTCAACCGCGCTCGCGCATCAGCCGCGCCTTGTCACGCTTCCAGTCGCGTTCCTTGATCGACTGCCGCTTGTCATGCGCCTGCTTGCCCTTGGCCAGCGCCAGCTCGACCTTGGCCCGCCCGGTCCGGTTGAAGTAGATCGACAGCGGGATCAGCGTCATTCCCTTGCGCTCGACCGCACCGAACAGTTTCTCGATCTCGCGCTGGTGCAGCAACAGCTTGCGCGGCCTGCGCGGTTCGTGATTGAGCCGGTTGCCGTGGCTGTATTCGGGGATATTGGCATTGACCAGCCACACTTCGCCGTCGCGCACTTCGGCATAGCTTTCCGCAATCGAGGCCTCGCCCGCACGCAGCGCTTTCACCTCGGTTCCCTGCAGCGCCAGCCCGGCTTCGAACTTGTCTTCGACATGATAGTCAAAGCGCGCGCGCCGGTTCTCGGCGACGGTCTTGAGCTTGTCGAAGGTTTCGGGTTTCGGGCGGGCCATGGTGGCGCTGCATCTAGGGAAGGATCGGCTCGGGTGAAACCCCCAATGTCCCCACTTGCCAGCCGTCTCGCGAATGGAGAGACTGCTGCGCGGGGCAGAGGAGGGTATCGGCCATGCAGAGGGGCTTTGACCGGCGGGGCGTGTTGAAGGGGCTTGCTGCGGCCCCGCTGGCAGCGTCTGCCCCGGCATATCTGACCGGCAAACACAGCCCGGTCACGGTGTTCGAGGCGGCCAGGATCGTCACCATGGATCGATCGCTGCCGCAGGCACGTTTCATGGCGGTAGCCGATGGCATGGTCCTGGGCCTCGCCGACGAACTTGCCGGACTGCACGCATGGACTGGCGGGCGCGAGGTTCGGCTCGACCGCGATTTCGCCGGCCAGGTGATCTTTCCCGGACTGATCGATCCGCATATCCACCCGATGCAATCGGCGGTGATGCTTAACCTGCCATTCCTCGCACCCGATGACTGGCACCTGCCTTCGGGCTATTGGCCAGGCATCATCGGCCAGGACGCATGGCGTGCCCGGCTGAGCCGCTTGCTGCGTGATGATCCCTCTGATCCGCTGATCGTCTGGGGCCATCACGAACTGTTCCATGGCCCGCTCGGCAAGCAGGTGCTCGACGAGATTTCACCCTATCGTCCGCTGTTCGTGTGGCAGCGCAGCTTCCACGATATCTACACGAACACCGCCGGACTGAAATCGGTGGGGCTTGGCGATGAAACGGCTTTCGCCGCTGCCATAGTTGCCGGTGGAGCAGATCCCGAACACAGCAGCTTTGCCCGCGGTGTGTTCTCCGAAACCGGTCTGCTTGTGGCGCTCGGTCGACTGCGTGGTGCATTGCTTGGCGCTGACCGCATGACCAAGGGCTTTGCCGACCTTGCCACAATCCTGCGCCAGCGCGGTGTGACCACCGCCTGCGACATGGCGACCGGCATCTTTGCCGGGTTCGACACGGAAGCCGGGCTAATCGCCCGAAGCTTCGGCAGCCCTTCCACCATGGCGCGCACCCTGGATATGCCGAACGCCGCAGAGCGACCCGCCCAGCCCGCCATGGATGCGTGGCTGACCGCAAAGCGCGCCGCCTTCGCAAGCCCCAACGTTTCGCTAGATCGTCGCGCCAAGCTGCTGGTCGACGGCGCTTTCTTTGCACAAAACATGCGCATGGGGCCGCCGGGCTATTCGGACGGGCATGTCGGCAAGTGGCTCACCGAACCCGCGAACCTCAAGGTGCAGCTTGCGCGGCTGGCGTCTGCGGACTTCGCAATGCACATCCATGTTAACGGCGACGAAGGGGCGGAAACGCTGCTTGGCCTGCTCGAAGGCCTGCCGCCGCAAGCGCTGCGTAAGATCACGCTTGAGCATCTGGGATATTGCACCGAAGCGCAGGCGCGGCAGATCGCGCGGCTCGGACTGATGGTCTCGGCCCAGCCCAATTACATCCGGGTGCTGGGAGAAGCCTATGGCAGGCAGGGGCTTGGCCCCGATCGCGCGGCGCTAATGAACCGGCTCGGCACGCTCGAACGCGGCGCGGTGCCTCTCGGCTTGCACAGCGATTTCAACATGGCACCAATCGATCCCTTCTATCTCGCGTGGATTGCACAGACCCGCGAGGGGCTGGACGGAGTGGTGCGTGGCCCCGAAGAGCGGCTCTCGCGCGAGAAGGCTTTGCGGGCCATCACAATCGAAGCGGCGCAGGTGGTGGGCATGGACGCGAAGATCGGATCGCTTGCCGCCGGCAAGATGGCCGATTTCATCGTGCTCGAGAAGGATCCGCTGACGATGGAACTTGCGGCGATGAAGGAACTGCCCATCACCGCCACCGCGTTTGAGGGAACGATCGCGCGCTAGACTAGCCCGGCCCTAGCCAGCGCACTGTCAACAGCGTCACGCGCCTCCTTGCTGCACGCCACCAGCGGCAGGCGCACACTTTCATCGATCCAGCCAAGCACACGCGCCATGGCGTATTTCACCGGCGCGGGCGAGGCGTCGGCGAACAGTGCCTGGTGAAGCGGAAACAGCCGCTCGTTGAGCTGGTGCGCCCTCGCCCGGTCGCCCGAAAGGCTGGCTGCCTGGAACTCGGCGCACAGCCGAGGCGCGACATTGGCCGTGACCGAAATGCAGCCCGTGCCGCCACCGGCGTTGTATTGCAGCGCCATGTCGTCATTGCCGCACAGCTGGACAAACCCCTCGCCCAGCGCCAGCCGGTGCGCGGTAAGCCGGGTCATGTCGCCGCTGGCATCCTTGATCCCGACGATACGATCGGGAAACCGGCGAGCAAGCTCGATCACCGTTTCGGGTTTGATGTCGGTCACCGTGCGGCCCGGGACGTTATAGAGCACCATCGGCAATTCGACCCGTTCCGCCAGATAGCTGAAGTGCGCCAGCAGGCCCGCCTGGCTCGGCCGGTTGTAATAGGGGGCGACCATCAGGGCCGCTGCCGCGCCCAGCGCCTTGGCCTCCTGCATGTGCCATAGTGCGGTCTGGGTATCGTTGCTTCCGCAGCCCGCGATCACCGGCACACGCCCTGCCGCCGCTTCCACGCAGACGGCGAAAAGGTGATGCTGCTCGTCATTGCTCAGCGTCGGCGCCTCGCCGGTCGTGCCGCAGGGCACCAGCGCCGATGAGCCTTGCTCGATCTGCCAATCAACCAGCCGGCGAAACGCCGCTTCATCGATCGCTCCGTCCCGATAGGGGGTCACCAGAGCCGGAATGGAACCGGAAAACATTGATTTCGGGCCTTTCTCGATGGCATGATCACGGGCGAGGGGAAAACCGGTATCCGGTGGGTTTCAACCAACGTTCAGGGCCTGATAAGGAGCAGGCAGGCAAGATGTCCAGCATGCAAAATTTCCCCCGCACCAAATTTATTCTCACCGGGGTGCTTGTCGCCGGCGCGGGGCTGCTTGTCGCCGGGCCTGCCGCGACGCGCGATGCCGCCAGCTGGGACATGGCGCGTGCGCAACTGGTGGCACAGCAGCCGACCAATATCTCGCTGGCGATCGCGCGCTGGGAAGAGCTGGTTCGTAACGACCAGATGAGTTTTGCGGCCTATTCCGGGTTCTTGCTGGCTTACCCTGATTTCCCCCGCGCCAGCGTGCTGCGCGGCCGCGCCGAGGCGGCGCTGGAACGTGAAGCCCCCTCGCCTGAGGCGCTGGTCGCCTATTTCGATCGCAACCCTCCGCAAGGAAACCAGGCCCGCGCACGTTATGCACTGGCGCTGGCCACGGTGCAGCGCCCCGAAGCGCGCGAAATGGCACGCGCGGCATGGCGCGGTGGGCGCGTGGGAGAAACGTCCGAAGCCTATCTGCTGGGTCTGTTCGCAGGAGCATTTACGCAGGACGACAACGACACGCGGATGGAAGCCCTGCTGTGGCAGGGTGCGGCCGAAGCTGCCGAACGGCACATGCTGATGACATCGCCCGGCAAGCGCGATCTTTACACGAAGCGGCTGGCGCTGCTGCGCGACAGTTTGCCGGAGGACGAAGGGATCGCCATCCCGCGCAGCGCGCTCGACCAGCCGGGTGTGGTCTATAATCTCGTGCGCTACTACCGGAAAAACCAGCTGGCCTCGCAGGCTATCGCCACACTGGCGAGCCGGCCCCGCTTCACCTCGCTGCCGCATGATGCGACCGACCTCGTCAGTGAGATGCTGCACGCGGCGCGCGGTGCCAGCGCGCGCGACGCAGTGAGGATCGCAGCTTCGGTCGACGACCTGTTTGCGCCGGGCGAGGACGTCAGCGAGCGCTCGTTCCGCTTGCGCGACAAATACACCGATCTGATGTGGCTGGGCGGCACGGAAGCGCTGTGGAAGCTTGGCGATGGCGCCGCAGCCGCGCCACTGTTCTACCGCTATGGCGCGGCGGCCAAGACCCCGCTCACCCGGGCCAAGGGCTTCTACTGGGCCGGCCGCGCCGCGCGGCAGGCCAATCGCAACGCCGACGCCGAACGCTATTTCGGCATGGCGGCCGAATATGCCGACCAGTATTACGGGCAACTGGCGCTGGGCGCACTGGGCCGCCCAATGCCGCAATTTGCCGAACCGCCGGTCCCGTCGGTCACCGCTGAAGCGCGCGCCGAATTCAACCAGTCGCCGCTGGTCAGGGCCATGCGGACGATTGCTGCCGCGCGCCGTGACTGGCGCACCGAACGCGCTTTCTTCGAAGCTCTGGCAGACCAGGCCAAAAGCGCGGAGCAGATGGCGCTGCTGGTGCAGCTTTCGCGCGAACTGGGGCTTGAGGAATTCGCGGTGGTCGCCGGCGCGACTGCACCTGAAAACGGGCTTTCGGGTTTCGAGCGCTTCGCCCACCCTGTCGTAGCCGTCCCGTCAACTGCCAACTGGACCATGGCGCATGCCATCATGCGGCAGGAAAGCGAGTTCGACCAGCATCGCGAAAGCCACGCCGGGGCGCGCGGCATGATGCAGCTGATGCCGGGCACGGCGCAGGAACAGGCCGGCAAGATGGGCCTAAGCTATATGTCTGCCAGCCTGGTGCAGGACACGCAGTACAACATCACGCTGGGTGATGCCTATTTCCGGCGGATGCTCGACTATTACGAGGGATCCTATCCGCTCGCGCTGGGGGCCTACAACGCCGGCCCCGGCCGTGTGAACCAGTGGCTGCGTGCAAACGGCGATCCGCGCACCGGTGCAATCGATTATGTGACCTGGATCGAGAAGATCCCGGCGAACTTCGAGACGCGCTATTACATCATGCGGGTGCTGGGCAATGCGGTGGCGTATGACAACATGCATCCCGCGCGTGCACCGGGCGGCCAGCCCCGCACGATCGATTACTTCCTGCGTCGCTGACCGCACATGAAGGCTGGCGCAGGCGATCCGATCAGCCCGGCAGGGATGGCGGCGCTCAAGGCGCGCTACGACCACCTTCTCGGCACCGAACGCCCGCAGATCGTCGAAATCGTCAGCTGGGCAGCAGGCAATGGTGATCGCAGCGAGAATGGCGATTACCTTTACGGTCGCAAGCGCATGCGCGAGATCGATCGCGAGTTGGCCCATCTTGCACGCCGCATGAAGGCCCTGCGCGTGGTCGAGCCCGGCACTCAGGCCGACCGCTCGCGGGTCTATTTCGGCGCCACGGTGACGCTGGCCGACGAGGATGACCAGCACAAGTCAGTCACTCTGGTGGGCGATGACGAGCAGGACGCCGGAAGCGGGCGGATCGGATGGAGCTCGCCCATGGCCCGTGCGCTGCGCGGCGGCGCGGTGGGCGATCTGCGCACGGTAAGGCTTCCCTCGGGCAGCAAGGAGTGGGAGATAGTGGCGATCGACTATGACTAGCCGCCTTTCCTTCGCCGCCGTGCTGCTCGCCGCGGCCCTTGCTCCCGCGCCGCTCGCCGCAAAGGAAAGTCTGGGCGTGTTTGCGGGTTGGGCCGCCTTCCGCGAGCGGCAGGTGCCACGCTGCTATGCCATTGCCAAGCCCGAGCCGGCCGGCGCTGAAGCCGCGAGCAAGCGCGACTACCAGCCCTTTGCCAGCGTCGGCACCTGGCCGGGCCGCCAGATCCGCGGGCAGGTGCATATCCGCCTCTCGCGCGAAATGGCCAAGGGCGCGCGGGTCTCGCTGCGGCTTGGCGGGCGCAGCTTTGTGCTGACAGGAGGCGGCGGTGACGCCTGGGCCGCCGACCAGGCAATGGACGCAGCCATCGTGGCCGCGATGCGCTCAGCCGGAAGCATGACTGTTTCGTCAATAGCGAAAGGTGGCCGCCGCTTCACGGACCGCTACCGCCTCGAAGGCGCAGCCACCGCGCTCGACGCGGCCGCGCTTGGCTGCAGCCCTGCCGCGCTTGGCCGCAAGCGCTAGCCAAACCACCGCGCGCACCCTATATGCGCGCGCTCCATGGCTGACACCGCACTCATGTCGATCCCCGGACAGGTGGATCCCGTTCCCGTCGCGCGCGACATTACGCCGCGCGCCGATGGCCGCGTCGACCTGATCGGCCTGCCCAAGGAACGCATCCGCGCGCTGTTCGAGGAGGCCGGGCTTGATGCCCGCCAGGCCAAGCTTCGGGCCAAGCAGGTGTTTCACTGGCTGTACCATCGCGGCGTGACCGATTTCGAAGCGATGACCGACATCGCCAAGACCATGCGCCCGTGGCTGGCCGAGCGCTTCGTGATCGGCCGGCCCGACATCGTCGAGGCGCAGCATTCGGTCGACGGTACGCGCAAATGGCTGCTGCGCACCGCCGACGGCCACGAGTTCGAGATGGTGTTCATTCCCGATGCGGACCGCGGCACGCTGTGCGTCAGTTCGCAGGTCGGCTGCACCCTCAACTGCCGCTTCTGCCACACCGGCACCATGAAGCTGGTGCGCAATCTGACGCCGGGCGAAATTGTGGGCCAGGTCATGCTGGCGCGCGATGCGCTGGGCGAATGGCCCAAAGGCAGCATGGCGGGCCTCGATGATGCCGAAGACAGCGCGCATTACAGCGCCGACGGGCGCCTTCTCACCAACATCGTGATGATGGGCATGGGCGAGCCGCTCTACAATTTCGACAATGTGCGCGATGCGCTGCGCCTGGTGATGGATGGCGACGGGCTGGCGCTGTCCAAGCGCCGCATCACGCTTTCCACCAGCGGCGTCGTGCCGATGATGGAGCGCTGCGGCGAGGAGATCGGGGTTAACCTCGCGGTTTCGCTCCATGCCGTCACCAAGGAAATCCGTGACGAGATCGTGCCGCTCAACAAGAAGTACGGCATCGAAGAGCTGCTGGGCGCCTGCGCGGCCTATCCCGGAGCTTCCAATGCGCGGCGGATCACCTTCGAGTATGTGATGCTCAAGGACAAGAACGACAGCGACGAGCACGCCCGCGAACTGGTCCGCCTGATCCGCGAATACCGGCTGCCGGCCAAGGTCAATCTGATCCCGTTCAACCCCTGGCCCGGCGCGCCCTATGAATGCTCCACGCCCGAGCGCGTCAAGCGCTTTGCGGAAATCGTGTTCGAAGCCGGGATCAGCGCGCCGGTGCGCACGCCGCGCGGCCGCGACATCGATGCCGCGTGCGGCCAGCTCAAGACCGCTGCCGCCAAGAAGAGCCGCGCCGAGCGGGATCGCGAAGCCGAGGCAGCCGGCACCGCATGAGCACCGCCTGGGCGGTTGAGGCAATCTGCGCCGGCGCGGGTCAGCCGCTGCCCGGCGGCTCAGTCAGCGGAATCGCCAAGCGCCCGCTGGAAGGCAACGTGCCGATTGGCGAGCGCGGCATCGCCACCGACCAGCAGGTTGACCGGACCCACCATGGTTACCCGGCCATGGCGCTGCACCACATGCCGCGCGAGAACCACACCTGGCTGCGCCACCATTTCGGGGATCTGGCCCGATTGGGCGGCGCAGGCAGCCTGGGCGAGAACATTGCGACCAGCGGGCTCACCGAACATCAGGTGCTGATCGGTGACCGCTTCCAGCTGGGCACCGCGCTGATCGAGGTAAGCCAGCCGCGCCAGCCCTGCTCGACGATCGAAAAGCACCTCGAAGCAAAGGGCGTGGTCAAGGCCATGGTGGCTGCGGGCCGCTCGGGCTGGTTTTACCGCGTGTTGCAGCCTGGCAGCGCCCGCGCGGGTGACAGGCTGGAACTGGTTGAACGCGGGCACGCCAGCTGGACCGTGGCGCGCGCCTTCCTCGCCACTTACGGCGCCTACCGCGCCTCGGCGCAAGAGCTGGAAGAACTTGCGGCGCTGGAGCGTGTATCGGACCGGCTGGTGCGCGACATCGCCAAACGGCTGGGCCAAGCGGCTGGCCTAGGGTCCTGACCCAAGTGGCCGGCAAACGGTTCGCCGCGCGCACCGCCACGATTCATCGCAAATCGCGCGTTTACCCTTCGCGTTCAGCTGACGTTGTGTTCGAATGAACGAAACAGGTCGCGTTCCGTCAGACCACAAACGGAAAGGAAAGAAACGATGAAGAAGATTGCCCTCGCCTTTGCCGCCGCGACGATGACCGTCACGGGCCTTGGCATTTCGGCCCCGGCGGCAGCCGATCCGCCGCCCTGGGCGCCAGCGCACGGCAAGCGGTCGAAAGACCGCATCTATGACAGCCGCGGCTATTACATCGAGCCGCGCCGGATCACCCGCAACAGCTATATCTGGCGCGGGAATGACGGGAAGTACTACTGCAAGCGCGACAATGGCCCGACCGGTCTGGTGATCGGTGCCGGCGTCGGCGCTCTGGCCGGGCACGAGCTGGCTGGTCGCGGCGACAAGACGCTGGGCGTTCTGCTTGGCGCGGTAATCGGCGGCGTGCTTGGCCGTGCGATCGACCGCGGCGAGCTCCAGTGCCGTTGATCTGAACCTCTGGTTTCAGCACCCGAAGGGCGCGTCGGCTGATAGTCGGCGCGCCCTTTTTTTCGTTCAGGCTCGCGGGAACAATGCGCCGCCCCGCGACACAGTGACAGAGGTGCCGCCGATCCAGACCTGGCCTTCGCCATCCCGGCGGCAATGGATGCGGCCATCGGCGCCCGTCTTGCGGCCTTGCGCGGCCAGATAACTGTCGCGCACCCACCCTGCCCCGCACAGATGCATGGCTACCCCGGCGTTGAAACTTCCCGTTACCGGATCCTCAACCAAGCGGTTGAGCGAATTGGCGAAAAAGGCCCTTATTTCCCAGTCGATTGGTTGGCCTTCCTCACAAGGTCCGGCAAGGCCGATATCCGTTCCCGCCGGAGCCTTTGCGGCAGGTTCGGCCGCCAGCACATCGCGAGCTGAACGGAGCCGCAGCAACTGCCATTGCGGCCCGTTGGAAACATGCACTGCCTCGACAACTGCAGCCGGATCAACCCCGGTCAGCCGGATCGCTTCGTCAAGTTCCGCTGCGCTCAGCGCTCCCGTCCGCGTGAACGGTGGCGCGCGAAAGGCAAGTCGATCGGCGTCCTGGCGCACCTCGACCAATCCCACCCCGCATTCCTGGATAATGCGTCCGGGCACCTTGGGCTTCCCTCCGGCTTCCAGCCATGCGTGGCAGCTGCCCAGCGTGGGATGCCCGGCAAACGGCAGTTCGCCAGCGGGATAGAAGATCCGGACCCGGTAATCTGCTGCAGGATCGGTCGGCGGCAGCAGGAAGGTTGTTTCGGAAAAGCCCAGCCACTGCGTCAACCGCAACATCTGTTCGGCGGTCAGGCCCTCTGCTCCATGCACGACTGCCAGCGGGTTGCCGCTGAGCGGGCCGGACCCGAAAACATCAATGAGATCGAGTTTCATGCGTAGTTCCAGTCCTTTCGTGCGGTTTCGCTAGCAGGCTCTGCTAGCCAAGCCAGCGCAATTCTGCTGAATGAGGGGTATGGACCGGCCAACTGCATTGATCACCGGCGCTGCCGCCCGTGTTGGAGCGGCAATTGTGCGGGCCTTTGCTGCGGCGGGCTGGCATGTGGTCATCCATTACCGCGGATCGGACGAGGAAGCGCGCGCGCTTGCCGGAGAACTTCCCTCGGCAGAGATCGTCCAGTGCGACCTTGCCGATGGCGATGCGGCGGTCAGGATGATCGAGGATCTGGCGCGGCGGCTGTCCGACTGGCAGCTGCTGGTAAACAATGCGTCGATTTTTTTCTACGACACTGCAACCAAACTGCATCCTGCGACGAACAAGTCATCAATGCAGATCAATGCCGAAACACCAGCGCGCTTGGCCCAGGCCTTTCTGGCGCATGCCCGCACACCCGCGGGCCGGCGTGTGATCCACATCACCGACCAGAAGCTCGAGAACCCCAATCCTGATTTCTTCAGCTACACCATGAGCAAACATGCCCTTGCCGCGACCATCCCGATGCTGGCAGTGGGCGCCGCCGGCCCCAATGATCGGGTCTATGGCCTCGCGCCCGGTGCGATCCTGCCGAGCCATGACCAGAGCGAAGCGGAAATCGAGGTTTCGCACCGGCTCAATCTGCTGCAGCGCAAGACCGGCGCGCAGGAAGTGGCGCAGGCGGCGCTGATGCTCGCCGAAGGCCACATGCGCAGCGGCGAGACGATCTTTGTCGACAGCGGCCAGCATCTGCTCAGCCAGGACCGTGACGTGATCTGGCTGGCGCGCGCCATGGAGAACACCCGATGAAGCGTCATTCGCTGATCACCAGATTGTGGCACTGGCTCAATGCCGTCTGCGTGATCGTGCTGTTCATGAGCGGACTCAATATCTCCAACGCCCACCGCTACCTCTATTGGGGCGACTATGGCTTCGACGGGATCGGAGCATGGACCTCGGTGCCGCGCTTCCCCGGCTGGATGACCATTCCCGGGCATTACGATCTTGCCGGCGCGCGCGACTGGCATGTGCTGATGGCCTGGCCCTTTGCTGTGGGCCTGCTGGTGATGTGGATCGCCATGCTGGTTAACCGGCATTTCTGGCGCGATCTGCGCACTACACGCGCGGAATGGCGCCCCGCGGCAATCTGGCACGATGTGGTGCAGCACCTGAAGCTGAATTTCGATCACGAAGGTGCGAAGTTCAATTTCCTCCAGAAGCTCGCCTATGGGTCAGTGTTCGGCATTTTCCTGCCGCTGATGATCTTCAGCGGGATCGCGATCTCCCCCGGGCTCGAACCCGCCGCACCCTGGCTGGTTGACCTGTTCGGCGGGCGCCAGAGCGCGCGCTCGATCCATTTCATAATGGCCTGGGCGACCTTCGGCTTTTTCGTGGTGCATATCGTGCTCGTGATGCTGTCCGGCCCGGTGAAGCAGGTCCGCGACATGATTACGGGAGGCACGGCACCATGAAGCGCAGGAACCTGATCACCGGCATGGCCGGGCTGATGGCTGCAGGCTGTTCCAAGGTGGCCGACAGCAAGATCGGCCAAAGCCTGTTCGACGCGGCCGAAGGCTGGCACATGAAGGCGCACCGCGCGCTCGCCGACCGCCAGGGGCTGGTGCCCGAATACTCGCGCGCGGAGCGCTCACCCACCTTCAAGGGCAATGGCTCGGTCACGGTCGACAGCCCGTTCTACCGCGCGCAACTGGCCAGCGGCTTTGCCGACTGGCGGCTTGAGGTGCTCGGCCTCGTCGCCAGGCCGCTATCGCTCAGCCTCGCTGACGTGCGAGGCATGCCGCAGCGCACCCAGATCACCCGCCACGATTGCGTGGAAGGCTGGAGCGCGATCGGAGAGTGGACCGGGCCGCAACTGGCGCTGCTGCTCGAAGCGGCAGGCGTGCTGCCCGAGGCAAAGTTCATCGTGTTCCGCTGCGCCGACAAGCTCTACGGCAAGGACTATTACGAGAGCATCGACATGGTCGATGCCTTCCACCCGCAGACGATCGTGGCGCATATGCTCAACGGCGAACCATTGCCCGAGAAGAACGGTGCGCCGCTGCGGATGCGGATCGAACGACAGCTGGGCTACAAGCACCCGAAGTATCTGATCGCGATCGAAGCGGTCGCCAGCCTCGACGGCATCAATGGCGGCAAGGGCGGCTATTGGGAAGATAACCACGGCTACCAGTGGTACGCCGGGATGTAGCGGATCAGCCGGGAAACAGCCGCTCCATCGCTTGCCAGTCCGCCACGATCATCTGTTCGAGCACCGCCAGGTCCACATCGGCCAGCTTGTTGATGTAGAGGCAGCTCTTGCCGTGGGAATACTTCCCGAGCTTGGCCAGCAGCCGGTCGCGATGCTCGCCGGTCAACGGATCGCAATACCCGCCCATCAGGTAGATCGAATGCTTGGCCTTGCGCGGGCTGAAGCCAGTGCGCATCCAGTGCACATCGCGCCCGCTGGCATAAGTGGTGCGATATTCGCCATAGCCGATGATGGTCGGGCCCCACATCCTGGGTGCCAGCCCCGTCACCTTGCGGAACAGGGCGTCGAGCACCATCGTGTCCTCGCGCTTGGCCATCGGCTCGACCGCGGCGATAAACTCCGCCGGATCGACCGCCGTGATCTGGGTCTTG
>JBMSNZ010000054.1:0-13557 GCA_049421965.1 Erythrobacter sp. | reverse complement strand
CCATGACCATGATCGGCGCCTCGCTGCTGTGGGTGGGCTGGTTCGGCTTCAACGCGGGTTCGAACCTCGAAGCCAATGGCCTGGCCGCGCTCGCCTTCATGAACACCTTCGTTGCCACTGCTGCTGCAGCGGTTGCCTGGTGTGTGATCGAGCAGTTCCATCACGGCAAGCCTTCGCTGCTTGGCGCGGTGACGGGTGCGGTTGCCGGCCTGGTCGCGATCACGCCAGCCAGCGGTTTCTCGGCCCCGATGTATGCCATCCTGCTGGGCTTTGCCGCATCGGCCTTCTGCTACCTGTTCGTAGCCTTCGTGAAGAACAAGCTCGGCTATGACGACACGCTCGACGTGTTCGGTGTGCATGGCATCGGCGGCATCGTCGGCGCGATCGGTACCGGCATCGTCGCTGACCCGGCGCTGGGCGGTCAGGGCTTCTTTGACTACACCGTCTTCCCGGCTGTGGTCGGCACCTACGACATGGCCGGCCAGGTGATGACCCAGATCAAGGCAGTCGGTGTGACCGTACTGTGGACCAGCATCGTCTCGGCCGTCCTGTTCTTCGGTCTCAAGGTTACGCTCGGCCTGCGCCCGAGCGAGGAAGCCGAGCGCGAAGGGCTGGACCTCACCGAACACGGGGAACGCGCCTACAACTACTGAGCGTTCCCTACCGCTTGGCGGGGGGAGGACCTCTCTCCTCTCCCTCCTTCCCCCGCCTCACCTCGTTCCTCCTGCGAACGAACCGACTGACAAGGGCCGGAGCCAGCCGCTCCGGCCCCTTTTTTGTCTGTTGCAGCGATGTGACACATGCGCGGGATAGATTTGCGATTACGACAATAAACTTGCTCGCTACGGCCATCTTCGGACATTTGTGCGTGCAGAAGACAAGGGAGACTTGGGGATGACCATGCGTAGCTCTATCCAATTCGCTTATCGCGCAGCGCTGCTGTGCGGCGCGGCAACAGCCACTCTGGCCACTCCGGCTATGGCGCAAGACGCGGGCGAAGAAGCGACCGACGCGCCGACCATCATCGTCACCGGCACGCGCCAGTCTGACCGTTCGGCTGCTGACACTGTGGCACCGGTTGACGTGGTCGCCGGCACCGAACTGTCGAACCAGGCCTCCAGCGACATCGGCAATGCACTGCGCATTTCGGTGCCGTCGTTCAACGTCAGCACGCAGCCGATTTCCGACGCTGCCACGCTGGTACGCCCGGCCAACTTGCGCGGCCTATCGCCGGACAATACGCTGGTGCTCGTCAACGGCAAGCGTATGCATCGCGCGTCGGTGATCGCCTTCCTCGGCGGCGGTATTTCCGACGGCTCGCAGGGCCCCGATATCTCCGTGATCCCGTCGATTGCGCTTAAGCAGCTTGAAGTTCTGCGCGACGGTGCTTCGTCGCAATACGGGTCTGACGCGATCGCAGGCGTGCTCAACTTCATCCTGAAGGATAGCGCTGAAGGGGGCGAGATTTCCGCCAAGTGGGGCTCGACCTATGAGGGCGATGGCGACAACTATCTGGTCGCCGCCAATATCGGCCTGCCGATCACCGATGCCGGCTTCCTCAACCTCAGCATGGAATATGGCGAGACCGACGCAACCGTGCGTTCAGTTCAGCGCGATGACGCAGCCGCGCTGATCGCGGCCGGCAACACGGCGGTGGCCGATCCGGCACAGATCTGGGGCCAGCCTAATGTCAATGACGACCTCAAGCTGTTCGCCAATTTCGGGCTCGACCTGACTGAGGACATCACGCTTTATGCTTTCGGCAATTATGCCGAACGCAATGTTGATGGGGGCTTCTTCTTCCGCAATCCCAACACCCGCGGCGGGGTCTTTGCCGGCCCGCGGGTCGATCCGGTAACAGGTGCGGCTTCGAATGCGGGCAATGCGGTCCCGTCAATCCTGGTGGGCGACATGTCGAACACCACCGCTGGCGATTGCCCTGCCGGTATTCCGCTCACCGCCGGTGGCGGCTTGCTGCCAAATCCCACGGTCCTGGCGGCGGTACAGGCGAGCGCGAACTGCTTCTCTTTCGTCGAGCTTTTTCCGGGCGGCTTCACCCCGCGCTTTGGCGGTGACATCGAGGATTACTCGATCGCAACTGGCGTCAAGGGTCAGATTCTCGGCGGTCTCGATTTTGACCTCAGCTACCGCCATGGTCGCAACAAATCGACCTTCTTCATCCGCAACACCATCAACGCCTCGCTTGGTCCAAACACGCCGACCGAGTTCAATCCTGGTGGATACGCGCAGCAGGAAAACCTGTTCAACTTGAACCTCGGCTACGAGATCCCCGTTGGCGGCGGCAGCGTCTATGTCGCGGCTGGTGCCGAGCATCGCAACGAGGAGTTTACGATCACCGCGGGCGACCCGGCCTCGTTCGAGCTTGGCCCTCTGGCCCAGCCGACTGCGGCCTATCCCTTCGGTCAGGGTTTCTCGACCAGCTCGAACGGTTTCCCCGGCTTTGCCAACAACAGCGCGGGATCGTGGAAAGAAGACAATACGGCGGCCTATATCGACATCGAAGCCGATTTGATGGAGGCACTGACACTGCAGGCGGCGGTTCGCTACGAAGACACCAAGAGCTTCGGCAACACCACAACCTGGAAGCTCGGCGCGCTCTACAAGGTGACGGATGCCCTGCGGTTGCGCGGTACCTATTCGACCGGCTTCCACGTCCCGACCGCGGGCCAAGCGAACGTGATCAACGTCACCACGCAGTTCTCGAACGGCACGCTGCAGGATGAGGGTACTTTCCCGCTCAGCAGCGCGCCGGGCCTGATCGCAGCTGATTATCTTTCGGATACCGTCGCCAATGGTGGTCTTGGGCTTGCACGCCCGACGCTTGGGCCAGAAAAGTCGGACAGCTTCACGCTGGGCGTCGCCGGGGACTTTGGCGACATCACCTTCACGCTCGACTATTTCAACATCAAGCTGAAGGATCGTATCTCGCGTTCCTCGACGATCGATTTCCCTGCGGCGCTGTGCTACCTTGCAAACCGCGAGGGCGTGGCGACCGGTTGCGCGCCTGGTGTGACCCCGCCACCTTCGCAGCTGCTGACCCAGCTTGATGCGGCCGGGGTGATCGACCGGACCGATTTCACCGGCTTTGAAGATCTGGTCGGTTTCGCCTTCTTCAACAATGATTTCGACACCCGTACACAGGGGATCGACTTCGTGGTCAATGGTCGCTTCAACGTGACTGAAGCAGGCACGACCCGAGCGACTCTCGCAGTCAACTACACCAAGACCGACGTGACCGACGTGGGCGCCACGATCGGCAGCACCCGGGCACGCCAGCTCGAAGAAGGCCTGCCGCGCTGGAAGGGCTTCCTCAACCTTACGCATGAAGAAGGTCGTGTCCGCGGGCTGCTGCGCGCCAACTATTTCGGCAAGTATTTCGAAGCCCACCTCGAAGACGACACTCTGCCGATCAATGCCAAGGCCCGGGTCACGGTCGATGCCGAACTCGGCTACGAAGTGATCGACGGCCTCGAGATCGCGGCCGGGGCGCAGAACCTGTTCGACACCTATCCGACGGTGAACCCCTGGGCCGGCATCGTCGGTGCGAAATATGGCGAGCGCTCGCCGTTCGGCTTCAACGGCGGCAGCTACTATGTGAGGGCCCGCTTCCAGTTCTGATTTCAGGCTGGATCGACTAAAGAAGAGGGGCGGCCTGCGGGTCGCCCCTTTTCACATGCGGGACGCACGCCAATGCTGACTATACGCCTTGCCAATGCCAATGACGCACCCGCCATCGCGGCGCTGATGGAACGTGCAATCGCCGAACTGCAGCAAGGCTTCCTTACGCCCGAGCAGATCGCGGCTTCGCATGTCGCCATGGGGCTCGATCTCCAGCTGATCGAGGACGGCACCTATTTCTGCGTCGAGGATGATGGCGAACTGGCCGGGTGCGGCGGCTGGTCGCGGCGGGTGACGCTCTATGGCGGAAACCACTCGGCCGGGCGCAATCCGCGGCTGCTCGATCCGGCGACCGAGCGCGCGCGTATCCGCGCGATGTACACCCATCCCGATCACACCCGCAAAGGCGTCGGTCGGTTGATCCTCGAGACTGCTGAGCAGGCGGCGCGCGCCGAGGGCTTCGGCGAGCTGGAAATGGCGGCGACCATGTCAGGGAAGCCGCTCTATCTCTCCTGCGGATACGAGGTCGAAAGCGAATGGTTTGACGAGAATGGCGCTGTGCCGATCCCGCTGGCGACCATGTGGAAGCGGCTGGGCTGACTTTCAGGCCGCAGCTGCCACTCTCACGAAATCGGCACAGCGCTCGCCGATCATGATGCCCCCGCCCTTCGGCGAAAGTGCGGAGCGGTTTCGCGCCCGGAAGGGCGGGCAAAGATAAAGAGCATCATGCAGTCGCGGCCTTCACGAAATCGGCGCAACGCTCGCCGATCATGATGCTCGGCGCGTTGGTGTTGCCGCTCACGATCTTGGGCATGATCGAAGCATCGGCAATCCACAGGCCTTCGATCCCGCGCGCCTTCAAAGTCGGATCGACTACGCTTGCCTCGTCCCCGCCCATGCGGCAGGTGCCGACCGGGTGGTAGATCGTGTCCGAAACTTCGCGAATGCGGCGTTCCAGCGCTGCGTCATCCTGATAGTCGATCGGGTTGCGGTCGCGCGCGCCCAGTGCCGAAAGCGGCGGGGTGTCGGCGATGCGCGCCATCAGCCGTGCGCCCTTCTTGAGCAGTTCCATGTCTCGCGGGTCAGACAGGAAATTGGGGTTGATCGCTGGCGCGTCAGTCGGGTCGGCGCTTTTCAGCCGCACCCAGCCCTTGCTCTCGGGCCGCAGGACGCAGACATGGAGCGAAAAGCCGTGCTCCCTCAGCTTGTCGCGACCGTGGTTCTGGATGATCGCGCGGATGAAGTGATATTGCACGTCGGGGCAGGGTGCTTCGGGGTCGATCGTGACGAATCCGCCGCTTTCCGCGAAGTTGGTGGTAAGCATGCCGGTGCGATGGCGGCGATGCTCGACAAAGGCCTTGGCGACGGCCCAGATGCCGCGCAACGAGCCGCCAAACAGGCCAAGGTCGTCAAGCTCGTAGCTGGTCAGGAAGTCGCAATGGTCCTGCAGGTTTTCGCCCACTGCCGGCCGGTCGAGCAGTACTTCGATCCCGTGGCGCGTGAGTTCTGTGGCCGGCCCCACGCCTGACAGCATCAGGATTTGAGGCGATCCGAAAGCTCCGGCGCACAATATCACGCCAGACCGGGCCGAGATGAACTCGCTCCTGCCCCCGCGACGGATCATGACACCGGTCGCCCGGCCATCTGCGATCACGATGCGTTCGATCACCACGCCGGTACGGATGTCGAGGTTCGGCCTGCCCTCGAGCGGATCGAGGAAGGCGCGTGCCGATGACCAGCGCTCGCCGTTCTGCTGGGTGACCTGATAGAGGCCGAAGCCTTCCTGCCGCGGCCCGTTGAAGTCGTCATTGGGTGGGATCTGCAGTTGCCCGGCCGCTTCGACAAAGGCCTGTGCAACCGGGCTGGGGCTGATCTGCTCGCTCACCTTAAGCGGCCCGCTGCCGCCATGCCAGGCATCACCGCCGCGCTGGTTGCCTTCCTGCCGCTTGAACACCGGAAGCACGTCTTCCCATGACCAGCCGGTGCACCCCATGGCAGCCCAATTGTCATAATCCCAAGGGTTGCCGCGGATATAGACCATGCCGTTGATCGCGCTGGTCCCGCCCAGCCCGCGCCCGCGCGGCTGATAGCCGATCCTGCCGCCCAGGCTTTCCATAGGCTCGGTATCGAAGGCCCAGTTGCTGGTCTTGGGCATCATCGCCAAAAGACCTGGCGTGCGGGTGAAGATATGGGTGTTCTTGCCGCCCGCCTCGAGCAGGCACACCGTGCTGCGGCCATCATCAGCCAGCCGGGCGGTGGCGGCACTGCCCGCACTACCGCCACCGATCACCACATAGTCAAACGTATCCATCATCTCTCCTCTTGGGAGAGACTGTTAGGCAGGCTCGCTTTCGCCTGCAATCCGGTTTTCAATGGCTACTGAATTTCGGCTTCTGTTGTCATCACCCCCGCGCTCGAGCCAGCGAGCGCGGATCATGTCCGAGGTCTCGCGGCTGCCGTCGTGTGTCCACCCCGGTTCGCGCAGCAGATAACCGAGCTTGTGGCCCCATGGTGCGCGCCACATGTCCTGCACGATCCCGATCCATTCGTGGAACACCGCCCACAACAGGTTGAAGCTGCCAAGCTGCTTGATGATGCCATAGCGGATCGGCTCTTCGTCGCTCTCGGGCTCAAAGGTGCCGAACAGCCGGTCCCACACGATGAAAACACCGGCATAGTTTCGGTCAAGATAGCGCGGATTGGTGGCGTGGTGGACGCGGTGGTGGCTGGGCGTGTTCATGACCGCCTCGAACCAGCTAGGCATTTTGCCGATCGCTTCGGTGTGGATCCAGAACTGGTAGATCAGATTGAAACCGCCGCAGATCGCGATCATCGCAGGATGGAAGCCCAGCAGGACCAGCGGCAGCTTGAAGGCAAAGCCCAGCGTGAGGAATCCGGTCCAGGTTTGCCTGAGCGCGGTGGAAAGATTGTAGTGCTGGCTCGAATGGTGGTTCACATGGCTGGCCCAGAACCAGCGCACCCGGTGGCCAAAGCGGTGGATCCAGTAATAAGCCAGATCATCCAGCACGAAACACAAGGCCCAGGCCCACCACTGCCAGCCGATCTCGAACAAGCGGAACTGCCACACCCACAGGAACAGCAGGAAAAAGAAGCCGCCGAACAGTAGACCCGAGACCGTACTGCCGAGCCCGAAGGCAAGGCTGGTCAGCGTGTCGCGCGGTTCATAGGCCTCGCGCCGGCGGTACCGCGCCCAGATCATCTCGATCAGCACCAGCGCCACGAAACCGGGCACGGCATATTCGGTGGGCGAGAAATCAGGCATCGCGAGGCGACCCTAGTCGATTGATTGCCTCGACCCAAGCCTCGGGCTGGTCGATCTCGAGATACACGCCGCCGAATCGGCGCTCGCCGCAATCGACATAGAGCCCGCGATGCTGCAAATCCTGCCAGACGGTGGCCTTTGCTGCGCCGGTCAGGATGCGCCCAGCGAAATGGCTGCCATGCGGCTTCAGTACGAGAACGCGGCCCGAACCGTCGCGCAGGATCGCGCCAAGTCCGTGGAGGTCCCGCGCCTGCGCCACTGCTTCGAAACCATCGACCGCCTCGGCTGCCGCCGTCATACCCGCCACATCGTCAGCCAGCGTAGGGTTGCGCCCGAGCTTCAGCCAACGGGCAATTCCGGCCAGCGCGAGGATTGCGACCAGCGAACCGAGGAATTGGATGAGTTCGGACGAGACGGTCATCGCAAATCCGGCTGTCACGCTGCGTCGATTGCTGCAAGCGCAGCTAGGCCTTCGCCTGCGCTGCCAGCATGTCGACCGTAGGGCGAACTGGCGCAATGTCATAGCCAGCGCTCGCAGCGGCGGCCGCGATCGCATCCGGATCCATTCCGGCTCGGGCTTGTGCCAACGACCAGAGCAAGGTCGAACGGGTTCCGCTGCGGCAATAAGCCAGAACCTTGCCGGGGTTGCGGTCCAGCGCTTCGGACATGGCTTCGACCTGCGGCAGGCTGAAACCGGCGTGACTGACGGGGATCGCGACATAAGCCATTCCGGCCGCATGGGCCGCTGCCTCGATCTCGGCGCCTTGGGGCTCGCCCGGCGATTCGCCATCGGGGCGGTTGTTGATGATCATCGTCACGCCAAGCCGGGCTGCCTCGGCCACGTCTTCTGGCCAGATCTGCGGGCTGGCCAGCATGGTCGGGGAAAGCTCGCGGAAATCACTCATCGCCTGCACTCTCTGGCCTCGTTCGTGAGTAGTGTCTTCGCGCATTTGCACCGCATCTGGCAAGCACGAGCTTTGCCAAAATTATCTAATGCGAAAATGTCACATTGATGCGCGGATAAAGCGCCATGCGTTAAATCATTCGCGTCGCGCATCTTTGTAGGCTATGGATTCTCCAAAGAGGTGGGGTTTCGGCGCATTGCCGTGATGCCTGCTGCGCCCGGCGTGACTGTCCGTCCGCAGCGCCGGCGCTGGTTTTCTGGGGCGGAGTGGCAAGGTACGTACGGAATTATGGGTTACGACAGAGGGCGCCGCCGGGGCCGGGACAAGCGGGACGGATTCGGCGAAGACGGCTTCGATCCTTTCGCCAGCGGCATGGAAAGTTTTCCGCCGCGCAATGACTTCGGAAATCGGGATCGGTTCGGCGGCGGTGGCCGCGGTTTCGGCGACGATCGCGGCGGTGGCCGTGGCTTTGGTGACGACCGAGGTGGCGGCGGTGGCCGCGGCCCGGGCGGCGGCGGCCGCGGGCCCGGTGGTCCAGGTGGTGGCGGTGGCTTCAGCCGCATGCCGGCGCAGGTCGTCGGCACCGGGAAAGGCGTAGTGAAGTTCTTCAACAGCCAGAAGGGCTTCGGCTTCATCCAGCAGGAAAGCGGCGGGGAAGACATCTTCGTCCATATCAGTGCAGTGGAACGCGCCGGCCTTGAAGGCTTGGCCGAAGGTCAGGAACTCGAATTCAACCTGGTGGATCGCGGCGGCAAAGTGTCGGCGCAGGATCTGCAGGTCGTTGGCGAAGTCGTTCCCGTGGCGCAGCGGCCTGCTGCTCCGCAGCGCGAACTGACCGGCGAGCGCGCCACTGGCACTGTCAAGTTCTTCAATGCGATGAAGGGCTTCGGCTTCCTGGTGCGTGACGACGGCCAGCCCGATGCATTTGTCCATATCAGCGCGGTCGAGCGTTCGGGCCTGTCGGGCCTTAACGAAGGCGAGCGGTACGAATTCGATCTCGAAGTCGATCGACGAGGCAAGCACTCGGCGGTCAACCTCGTTCCCGTCCAGGGTTGATCACCGGCATGGCGCGGCGGTTTGACCGGCCGTTTGCCAGCCACTAAACGACGCGGAGATGGCGGTCCTGATGGGCCGCCATTTCTCGTTTTCCCGAATTGAAAATTCCTGAGGTCAGCGATGTCCATTACCCCCCTGATGCCCGTCTATCCCCGCAGCGGCGTGCGGCCGGTCCGCGGTGAGCACTGCCATCTGATCGACGAGGACGGCACGCGCTATCTCGATTTCGCCAGCGGGATCGCGGTCAACCTGCTCGGCCATTCGCACAAGGGGTTGATCGGGGCGATCCAGCGCCAGGCCGAAACGCTGATGCATGTGTCGAACCTTTACGGCAGCCCGCAGGGCGAGGCGCTGGCCCAGCGCCTGGTCGATGCGACTTTCGCAGACACGGTGTTCTTCACCAATTCTGGTGCTGAGGCAGTCGAATGCGCGATCAAGACCGCGCGGGCCTACCACCAGTACCAGGGCGACACCACGCGGTTCGAACTCATCACCTTCGCCAATGCTTTCCACGGGCGGACGATGGCCACGATCAGCGCTTCGAACCAGGAAAAGATGCACCACGGCTTTTCGCCGCTGCTTGCCGGGTTCAAATACGCCGAGTTTGACAACCTCGAGAGCGCGAAGGCGCTGATGGGGCCGCACACTGCCGGCTTCCTAGTCGAACCGATCCAGGGGGAAGGCGGGATTCGTCCGGCATCGGATACCTTCATGAAAGGCCTGCGCGAGTTGGCTGACCAGCACGATCTCATGCTTGTGCTCGACGAGGTGCAGTGCGGCGTGGCTCGTACTGGTACGCTCTATGCCTATGAGCAATATGGCATCGAGCCTGACATCCTCGCCACCGCAAAGGGCATTGGCGGAGGGTTCCCGCTGGGTGCTTGCCTCGCGACCGAAAAGGCGGCGCGCGGGATGACCTTCGGCACGCACGGATCGACCTATGGTGGCAACCCGCTGGCCATGGCCGCCGGTATGGCGGTGATGGATGCCGTCGCGAATGACGAGTTCCTGGCCGAGGTGCGCGAGAAGGGCGAACGGCTGCGCAGCCGGCTCGAGCAGTTCATCGGCAATTACCCCGACCTGTTCGAATTGGTACGCGGCAAGGGCCTGATGCTCGGCCTCAAGATGAAGATCGAAAGTCGGCCTTTCTATGTCCACTTGCGT
The DNA here is from genome assembly GCA_049421965.1 of Erythrobacter sp. Classification (GTDB taxonomy): domain Bacteria; phylum Pseudomonadota; class Alphaproteobacteria; order Sphingomonadales; family Sphingomonadaceae; genus Erythrobacter. The sequence goes on along the minus strand of JBMSNZ010000054.1, from coordinate 3,510 downwards.
GACAACCACCAATTGCTGACAGTGGCGGCTGGTGACAATACGCTGCGGGTTCTGCCGCCGCTGGTCGTCGGCGATGCCGAAATGGACGAGTTTTTTGAGAAGCTGTCGGCCGGCGCCGCAAGTTTCACGGTGCCTCAGGCCGGGTAATGGCTACGCGGCATTTCCTGAACCTGTCCGATGCGGGGGGCGATGCGATCGCGGCCATGCTGGGTGACGCGATCGACCGCAAGGCGGCGCGAAAGGCCTGGCCCAAGGGGCGGCCCGATTCGGACCAGCCGCTGGCTGGCCATGTGTTGGGCATGGTGTTTGAGAAGAATTCGACACGTACCCGGGTGAGCTTTGACATGGCGATGCGCCAGCTGGGCGGCTCCGCGCTGGTGCTCGATTCGTCGTCCAGCCAGCTGGGTCGCGGCGAGAGCATTGCCGATACGGCGCGTGTGCTCAGCCGTATGGTCGATGCGATCATGCTGCGGACAGACGGCCACGCCAAGATCGAAGAAATGGCGCATTATGCCGATGTGCCGGTGATCAACGGCCTGACCGATCTGTCGCATCCATGCCAGATCGTGGCCGACCTGCTGACGGTGATCGAACATGGCAAACCGTTACCGGGCCTGGAACTGGCCTGGTTCGGTGATGGCAACAACGTACTCAACTCGATCCTCGAGGCGGCCGGCCTGATGAAGTTCAATGTCCGGATTGCCACACCGCAGGGCTATGATCCCGATCCGAAATTCGTGGAGCTGGCGCGGGCCGGCGGTGCGAGCGTTACCCACACGCGCGATGCGGCTGAGGCCGCTGCAGGAGCCGATGTGCTGGTGACCGATACCTGGGTATCGATGGGGCAGGAGCACACGCACAACAAGCTGGCGGCGATGGCACCCTACCAGGTCAACGAAGCGTTGCTCGCGCAGGCGCGCGGCGATGCGCTGTTCCTTCACTGTCTTCCGGCGCATGTCGGCGAAGAAGTGAGCGAGGGCTTGTTCGAAGGGCCGCAATCGGTCGTGTTCGACGAAGCGGAAAACCGCATCCATGCTCAAAAGTCGGTGCTGCTGTGGTGCCTGGGCAAGCTCTAGGCTGAGGGCCCACACGCCTGGCCTTTCTTTCGGCGCAAGCGCGCCCATATGTTGGCTGCGATGAAGACCGAAACCGAAACCGAAACTTATTCTGACCGGTTGCTGGCGTTTAGCCTGCCGCGGCGCGACGCACGCGGGCGAGCGGTGCGGCTGGGTCCCGTGCTGGAAGAAATTCTCGCAGCGCATGCCTATCCAACGCCGGTCACCCACTTGCTGGCCGAGGCATTGGTACTGGCCTCGCTGATGGGCGGATTGCTGAAAGAAGATGGCGCGCAGCTGACTATCCAGGCGCAGACCGAGGACGGCGCGATTCGCTTGCTGGTGTGTGATTATCGCACCGGCGATGTGCGCGGCTATGTCGACTTCGACTCAGACCTGCTGGCCAAGTTGGGCGCCAATCCCTGTTTGGAGGCACTGTTCGGCAAGGGCTACCTGGCGATCACCTTCGAAACCGCCAACCGCCAGCGCTATCAGGGCATTGTTCCGCTCGAAGGCGGATCATTGGCAGCGGCGTGTGAAGCCTATTTCTTCCAGTCTGAACAGATCCCGACGGTGCTGAAGGTCGGCGTGCGCGCGCGCGGTGACAGTTGCACGGCAGGCGGCGTGCTGGTTCAACACCTGCCACAGGGGGAAGAGGGGCGCGAGCGTATGCATGCGCGCTTCGACCACCCAGACTGGGAACATGTCAGCGTGCTCGCGAGTACGCTCACCCATGACGAGCTGGTCGATCCGGCTTTGTCGCTTGAAGCCCTTGTGTGGCGGCTGTTCCATGAAGAGGACCAGATCCGGGTCGAGCGGGGGGCCGAGCTTGGCAAAGGGTGTCGTTGCACAGCCGCGCATTACGAAAGCGTACTGTCGCGCTTTCCCGAGGAGGAGCGCGCCGCCATGCGCAATGACGCTGGCGATATCGTGGTCGACTGCGCTTTCTGCTCGCGCGCCTTCGCTATTGCTGTCTGAAACGGTTCGTCGTCATTAATGAACGGTTTATCGCGGCATCGCTAAAGGATACAAGCTGGAGACACACGCATGTGTCTTGAGAGAACGGTATGTTGAACCGACGCAAACTAGGTAACTTCTATGGCATTGCCGCCATGACCGTGGCGGCTTTTTCGCTGGTTGCTCCGGGCGAGGCACAGTCGAATGCGCTGGCCATGCTGTCGGGATTGAGCAAGGGGGAGTGGACCATCCGCTCGCGCGACGGGGCGCCCAGCCGCAAGGTGTGCGTCCGTACGGGCGACGAACTGATCCAGTTGCAGCACAGCGATCGCAATTGCAGCCGTTTCGTCGTGGAGGATAATGCCTCGCAGGTGACCGTGCAGTATACCTGCAGGGGCAATGGCTATGGTCGCACCAATATCCGCAAGGAAACCGCTTCGCTGGTACAGATCGAAAGCCAGGGGATTGCCGAGGGCCTGCCGTTCCAGTTCGCTGCTGAAGCGCGCCGCACCGGAACCTGCGGATAGTCAGGACCTTAACTGCGCGATGTGATTGCATCGATTTCAGCAGTCGCTAAGCCAAGCCAATGGTCGGCGAAGCAATGACATCCGATGCCACAGCGGTAGTTCTGCTGTCCGGCGGACTCGATTCGATGGTTACTGCGGCGATTGCGCTCGAGCGAGGGTTTCGGCTGCATGCTCTCACGATCGATTACGGGCAGCGCCATCGCCGCGAGCTCGAAGCTGCAAAAGCCATTGCTGCCCGGCTGGGAGCGGATCGCCATGTCGAGCTGAAACTGGATTTGAGGGCGTTCGGCGGATCGGCGCTGACCGATGAGATCGACGTGCCCAAGACCGGGGTAGGGGATACGATCCCGGTGACCTATGTTCCGGCCAGGAACCTGGTGTTCCTCTCGCTCACAGTGGCAGCCGCCGAGGCTGCGGGATCGAGCGATGTCTTCATCGGAGTAAACGCGCTGGACTATTCCGGCTATCCGGATTGCCGACCAGAGTTCATCGCCAGTTTTGCAGAGACGGCACGGCTTGGGACCAAGGCGGGTGCGGAAGGCCACCCATTTAAGATTCATGCCCCGCTGCAGCATCTGACAAAGGCTGATATCGCGCGCGAATGTGCCCGGCTCGGCCTCGACCCGGCGTGGAGCTGGTCGTGCTACGATCCGACACCTGACGGCAATGCATGCGGCTTGTGTGATTCATGCCGATTGCGGCGGAAAGGCTTTGCCGATGCAGGTGTGGCCGATAGCACGGTATATGCCGCGCGCGATCTCGAGAAAGACAGGGGAACAGCATGAGTGACACGAGCGTTCGACCGGTCGCCGGCGGCGAGGCCTCGCACGACGTGCCAGCATACAGCTGGTATGCGCTCAGCGTTCTGGTGCTTGTCTATGTCCTGAATTTCATCGACCGGCAGATTCTTTCGATCCTGGCGAATGATATCAAGGCCGATCTGGGAGTTGACGATGCCTATCTCGGCTTCC
>JBMSNZ010000053.1:0-13572 GCA_049421965.1 Erythrobacter sp. | reverse complement strand
GCGGCAGCCCCGGTGGTGGGTGGCGGCAAGCTGGTTGCGGTTGGTACTGACGGCATGATCCACGCCTTCGACGCAAAGAGCGGTGCCTTGCTGTGGCGCTACAAGATGGAAGTCGAAGGCAATCTCAGCAGCGCGGCCTTTGGCGGCGGAGCCAGCATCGACGGCGACCGGGTCTATGCCACCAATGGTGTCGGTGAAGTCGCTGCGCTCGATGCAGCGACCGGTTCGCAGCTGTGGAAGGTCAAGCCTGCAGGGCCGCTGCGTGGATCGCCCACGATTGCCTTCGGGCAGGTTTATGTGATGACGCAGGACAACCAGATCTTCGCGCTCGACATCAACGACGGCAGCCTGGTGTGGCAGGAAGGCGGATCGGCCACGCAAGCGGGTGTGTTCGGTGTCGCTGCACCAGCAGCAGGGCAGGGGACCGTGATCGCCGGCTACTCTTCAGGCGAACTCAGCGCCTATCGCTACGAGAACGGCCGCACGCTGTGGGCCGACGCGCTGGCACGCACCTCGATCTCGACCGAGGTCGGCTCGCTCAGCGACATTGACGCCGATCCGATCATCGATTCGGGTCGGGTCTATGCGCTTGGCCAAGGCGGGCGCATGGCCGCCTACGAACTGCTCACGGGGCAGCGGATCTGGGAACTCAGCCTCGCGGGCATTTCAACCCCCGCGATCGCCGGCGAATGGATCTTTACACTCACCGATGATGCACGCCTGCTCGCCATTGCCCGGTCGACCGGGCGGGTGCGCTGGATGACCCAGCTTCAACGCTATCGTGACGAAGAAGATCGCGAAGGCGCGATCTTCTGGACTGGTCCGGCGCTGGCAGGCAACCAGCTTTGGGTCGCAAGCTCAGAGGGCATGCTTTACAGAGTGAGCACTGGCGAAGGTTCGGCCCAGCTACACGCCGATCTTGACCAGCCAGTCAGCCTGGCGCCGGTAGTGGCGGACAACATGCTCTATGTGATGGACGATAGCGGAAGGATCACCGCCTACCGCTGATCGGGGGGAGAGTTCAGCCCAGCGGCTGGCCCTCGTCGGTCTCAAATTTGCGGACCTGGATCAGCTGGAAATCGAGCCCGGCCAGCGCCTGCCGGAAGGCGGCCATGTGCGGGGTTGCAAAGTGCGCCGCCAGCGCATCGCTATCCTGCCATTTCTCGACAATGTGGATCACGTCCGGATCGACCAGGTCCTGCGCGAAGGCATAGGCGATACAGCCCGGTTCTGCATTCGATGCGGCCACCATTTCCGCGATCGCCTCACGCCCCTGTGCGAGCGCTCCATCGCCCAGCCGTGCGGTTGCCAGAACAATCAGCATGCCATCCTCCTCATGCTTAGAAGCTTTGCTCGTATACCCGGCTGATGTCTCCACCCCATTCGCCGTGATAAAGGTCGAGCAGGCGCTGCGCTGGAACTTTGCCGCTTTCGACGATCTCGTCGAGCGGTTCGAGGAAGCCTGTCTCGTTGTCGCCCGAGGAATTGAGCCTAGCGCGAGCGGCAAGGCCCGCTCGCGAGATCGCCAGCACTTCGCCCGCGATGTCATGCAGTCTGCCGCCCCCGGGCAGCGGCGCATCAAGCGCCAGCCGGGGCACATTGGCGCGCAGGCTTTCGCGCGTTTCCATCCCCCAGTCCTTGACGAGATCCCAAGCTGCATCGAGCGCAGCCTGATTATACAGCAGGCCGACCCAGAAGGCCGGCAGCGCGCAGATCCGGTTCCATGGCCCGCCATCGGCGCCGCGCATCTCGAGGAAGCTTTTCAGCCGCACCTCAGGGAAGGCGGTCGAAAGGTGATCCCACCAGTCGCTTTGCCGCGGCTTTTCGCCGGGAAGGACTGACAACTTGCCATCAAGAAAATCGCGGAAGCTGAGGCCGGCGGCGTCGATATACTCCCCGTCTCGGTAGACAAAATACATCGGCACATCGAGCATGTAGTCGACCCACCGCTCGTAACCGAAGCCGTCCTCGAACACGAAGGGCAACATGCCGGTGCGGTGCGGATCCGTGTCAGACCAGATATGGCTGCGATACGACAGGAATCCGTTGGGCTTACCTTCGGTGAAGGGCGAGTTGGCGAAGAGTGCGGTAGCAAGCGGCTGCAGCGCTAGGCCAACGCGGAACTTCTTCACCATGTCCGCTTCGCTCGAATAGTCGAGATTGACCTGGATGGTGCAGGTCCGCAGCATCATATCAAGCCCCATCGTGCCGACCCGAGGCATATGCCGCAGCATGATGGCATAGCGGCCCTTGGGCATGATCGGCAGCTCGTCGCGAGCCTTGTCCGGCCACATTCCCAGGCCTAGGAACCCGACGCCGCAGGCCTCGCCGATTTCCTTCACCTGGCGCAGGTGACGCCCGGTTTCAGCGCAGGTCTGATGCAGGTTTTCGAGCGGTGCGCCTGACAGCTCGAGCTGGCCGGCAGGCTCGAGGCTGATCGCGCCGTCCTCGCCCTTGAGCGCGATCACATTCCCGCCCTCTTCGACAGGGTTCCACCCGAACCGCTGCAGATTCAGCAGCATATCACGTATACCGCAGGGTTCGTCATAAGCCGGTGCATGGAAGTCATCGCGCTTATAGACGAGCTTCTCGTGCTCGGTGCCGATGCGCCATGCCGAAGCGGGCTTTTCGCCCTGTTGCATCGGCGCGACTCGATGACCGGATCGTTTGACCCGCTTGCCTCCCGCGTGCTCATATCGGTTGCCTTACGAAACCTAATGGCTGCTGGAAAGCGCTATTTGGTCCAGTCACCCTTGATCCCCATCCAAAGTGCGGCAGCCGCGATCGCGGCCGTCTCGCCCCGCAATATTCGCGGGCCAAGCGCGATTGGTTTCACTTGCCGATGCGCGCGCAGCAATTCGCGTTCGGCCTGGTCGAAACCGCCTTCCGGCCCGATCAGCAATGCGGCAGGACCGGTCCATTTTTCAAAGGCTGTAGCCGCTGGCTCTCCGCCCGTTTCGTCAGCGTAGAACAACGTGCGAGCAGGATCCCAAGCCTTGAGCATGGTGGCCAGGTCTTGCGGCCTCTCCAGTTCGGGCAGTGCAGTGCGCGCGCATTGCTCGGCCGCTTCGGTGGTGATCGCGCGCGCGCGTTCGAGGTTGAGCTTGTCTGCAACGCAGCGCCGCGTGATCACCGGCTGGATGCGCGCGATGCCCAGTTCGGTCGCCTTTTCGAGCACCAGATCGAATCTGTCCTTCTTGAGCAGCGCGGGGCAAAGCCACAAGTCAGGCACTTGCTCGCGCAGGCGCAGCTGCCCGACAACTTCGAGCCGAACCTCGCGCTTTGCGGTTTCGGTTACCCGCGCTGCCCATTCGCCCGTCGCATTGTCGCACAGGATGACCGCATCTCCGGTTCGCAATCGCATCACCTTCGAGAGGTAATGCGCCTTTGATCCTTCAAGCGAAAGCATGGAACCGTCAGAGAGGCGTTCCTCCACGAACAGGCGCGGGGCACTACGCGGTGGCCAGGCGGGCGTGGCGGGCATGGCTTTGCACTAGGCGTGCACCCCGCTAGTGAGCAAGCATGAACGATCAGATCGTCCCAGATAGCGAGCGCAAGAGCATTTCGGGCGGGTTGGTGGCCCGCCTTCCCGGGCTGCCGCGCGATCTCGCGCTGTTGGCGCGGTTCGACCGGCCGATCGGTTGGTGGCTGCTGTTCTGGCCTTGCCTGTGGGGCGTGTGGCTGGCGGGCGCGGGGCCACAGTGGGAACTGGTTGGCTGGCTGCTGCTGGGCAGTGTGGCGATGCGTGGCGCGGGCTGCGTCTACAACGATATCGTCGACGCAAGGCTTGACCGGCAAGTGGCGCGCACCGCGCTGCGCCCGGTGGCAAGCGGTCGAGTGAGCCTCAAACTCGCCTGGGCCTGGCTGGTCGCGCTGTGTCTCGTGGGGCTGTTGGTACTCCTGCAATTGCGCTGGCAGGCGCAGGCGGTGGCGTTGGCCAGCCTGGCGCTGGTCGCCGCCTATCCCTTCATGAAGCGCATCACCTGGTGGCCACAGGCATGGCTGGGCATGGTGTTCAGCTGGGGCCTGCCGGTGGGCTGGATCGCGCTGCGGCAGGACAATTGGGACGCGCTGGCAGCGGTATATGCCGGTACGGTTCTGTGGGTGATCGGCTATGACACGATCTATGCGCTGCAGGATCGTGAAGACGACGCGCTGGTCGGCATACGGTCGTCGGCCTTGCGGTTGGGTGGGGCAGTGAAGCGCGGTGTGGCGCTGTTCTATCTCGCGGCGCTGGCATTCTGGTCGCTCGGTATCTGGCTCTACCGGCCTGATTGGATCGCGCTGCTGACCATGTTGCCGATTGCCCTGCATCTCTTGTGGCAGGTGGCGACGCTCGATCCCGAAGAACCGGCCAATCCGCTTGTGCGTTTCCGATCGAACCGCCTGGCCGGTGGATTGATGGCGGCTGCCTGTTTCGTGGTCGGAAATGCCTGATGTGTAACCTCTACCGCATGACCAAGGTGCCAAGCGAAGTGGCGCAATGGTTCGATGCGGTTGATGCGTTGGGCGGGGCGAACTTCGGCGAGGAAGTATATCCCGGCTATCCCGGGCTGGTGGTGGCGCGCGGCGAACTGCGGCGGATGAGCTGGGGTTTCCCATTGCAGATGACCGGCAAGCGTGGCCAGCCGCTCAAGCCCAAGCCGGTCAATAACGCCCGCAGCGACAAGCTCGACAGCTTCTTCTGGCGCCACAGCTTTGAGGCGCGCCGCTGCCTGATTCCCGTCAACGCATGGGCCGAAGCCGAAGGAGCAAGGGGCCATATGACCCGCACCTGGCTGTCACTGGCAAGCAGCGAACTGTTCGCCTGCGCAGGCATTTGGTGCCGATCAGACGAATGGGGCGACTGTTTTGCCATGGTGATGACCGACGCGGCGGGTGTGGCTGCCGAAGTGCATACGCGGATGCCGGTGATCCTGGCGCGCGAGGATCACGCCTTGTGGACCGATGGCGAGGTTGCGGCTGCGCGCACTCTGTGCCGGCCCTGGCGTGGCGATATTGTGCTTGATCGCACATCGACACCATGGGCCGGCGCATCGGCGTCGGTGCGGCTGTTTTGACGGGCGAAGATCGGTTCGCGCAGGATCGGCTCGTTCATTCGGCCGCCTCCGCATAGCTGACGATCTCGAACTCGATTCCGTCCCAGTCGAAGAAATAGAAGCGTCGGCCCGGTTCGTAATCCTGGTGGTTGAAGGGTTTGAGTCCTGCGGCGATTACGATTTGTTCGGCGCCGTCAAGGTCATCCACCACCAGACCGACGTGGTTGAGCGGGGCACCCTTGGCGAAACCGCCTTTCGTGTTGTCGTTAGTATAGATCGCCAGATAGGTCGACGCGTCGCCGACGTGGATCGTCCAGCCACCCATTTGCGAAGGGCCGCGCCAACGCTCGTGCCAGTTGCACAGGTCGATGAACAATCGTGCGCTGCGTTCGGGGTCGGTTACGGTCAGATTGGCGTGTTCCAGCTGGCCGGTGGGCATTGGTTTTCTCCTTGAATCATCGTTTCGGCGACCGGCCCTATTGGCATCCGAATCACCCTGCTTGCCCAGCGTGCAATCTCAAGCTAACTTGAGGTCAAGGAAAAAGCGGGCGCGAGTTTCGGCCGGCTTCGAGGGCCAATTCATGCACAGTCGTTTGCGCTCATCTGACCTGCTGCCCATCGGCGAACTTGCCCGGCGCACCGGTCTGTCGGTTTCCGCGATCCGCTTCTACGAGGAAAGGGGGCTCGTCGAGCCTATCCGTACCAGCGGCAACCAGCGGCGTTTCCTGCGCAGCGACATCCGTCGTCTCAGCTTCATCCTCATCGCACAGCAATTGGGGCTGGCACTCTCGCAGATCGAAGAGGAGCTGGCCAAACTGCCGCATGGGCGCACGCCCACTGCCGAAGATTGGCAGGCGATCAGCCGCTCGATCCGGCAGCAGCTTGACGCACGGATTGCCCAGCTCGAGCGAACCCGCGATCGGCTTGACGGATGCATCGGCTGCGGCTGCCTAAGCCTGAAGTATTGCGAACTCTACAATCGCGATGACCACCTCGCCGTGCAGGGGCCGGGACCGCGCAAGGTTATCGGCTAGTGCGCCTTAACTGACTAGTCTTCCGGGCCAAGCTCGGGATCCAGATCGCGCGGGCGAGTGAAATGAACCAGCTTGCCGCAGCCTTGGCCAAGGCCTGACCAGTCGGCAATATCAAGTTCCAGCACAGCAAAGGATGCGGTCGGGAACTTGCGTGCCGCTTCAAAGAAGAGCGCGTTCTCATGCGCCGGGGCGACCAGATCGAGCAGCACTTCCTGCAGGCCCGGATTGTGGCCCGCCACCATGATCGCCTTGGCATCGCCGCCATGTTCGGCCACGGTTTCGAGAATCGTATCAGAACTCGCAAGGTAGATGCGTTGGTCATAGACCGGCTCGAATTCAGGCAGCGCGGCCTCCAGCGTGCGTTTCACCCGTTCGGCAGGGCTGGCCACGATCTTGTCCCAAGCGATGCCATGTTCGCGGATATGTGCGCCCATAAGCATCGCGCCGCGGCACCCGCGTTCATTCAGCCCGCGATCGAAATCGCGCTTGGCGAGATCGTCCCAATCGGACTTGGCATGGCGGAACAGGCCCAGGATCTTCATCGCTGCTGTCTCACGTCAGGCCGGTCCCTCTCCGAAGGATTCGCTCGTTGCATTTGCTGGGTTACCGCTTCCGAAAACACCACTGGCGATGCGTTGTAAAGCCTCGTCCAATGTCAGCCTGAGGACAGGCGTGCCGGGCGGGAACGCGCTGAGCAGCCTGCTGGGAAAGGCTGGCGAAAGCACCACGAAATGCCCGCTGTCGTCCTTGCTGCGGATCAACCGGCCGAACGCCTGCGCCAGCCGCGCCCGGATGATCTGGTCATCATAGTCGTTGCCGCCGCCGGCCAGTCGTCGCGCCTTGTGCAATATGTCGGGTCTTGGCCAGGGTACCTGCTCCAGAACCACGCAGCGCAGACTGTGGCCGGGTACGTCCACCCCGTCGCGCAGCGCATCGGTTCCCAGCAGCGAGGCGCGCGGATCGTCGCGGAAGATGTCGACGAGTGTGCCCGTGTCGATCGGATCGACATGCTGGGCGTAAAGCGGCAATCCGGCGCGAGCGAGCCGGTCGGCGATGCGGCCATGCACCGCGCGCAAGCGGCGGATCGCGGTGAACAGGCCCAGCAGACCGCCGCCGGAAGCCTCGATCAGCCGGGCATAGGCACCTGCTAGTGCCGGCAAGTCGCCCTTTCGGATATCGGTCACGATCAGCACTTCGGCGCGCTGCGCATAATCGAACGGGCTATCGGCCGCGATCAGCGTGGGGCGAGCGTCGATCCAGGGCGCACCGGAACGCGCGATGGCGCTGCCCCAGTCCGGGCCGGACTCTTGCCGGTCGGTCAAGGTGGCACTGGTCAGCATCACTCCATGGGCAGGCTCGAGCACCACCTTGGCGAAGGGCTTCATCGGGTCGAGCCAGTGCCGGTGGACGCCGATATCGAATTCGCGCGCTTCGCTACGTTCAACTGCTAGCCAGTCGACAAATTCAGGATCAGCCGGGCCGCCCAAACGCGCGAGCAGCGCTTCCCACGCCGCGATCGTGTCGATCCGCCAGCCCAGTGAATGGCGCGCGCCTTCGATCCGGGCACGGCCACCGCTGTCAAGCCAGTCGGGCGCCTCGGCCAGCACCGCTTCGAGCCGGTTGGCGAGCTTCATCAACGGCGCGCGGATCGCTGCTAGGGCATCGGCTGCATCGCCTGCCGCTTCGATCAATTCGCCGGGCAGCGCTGCGGCCTCGGTCTCGAGGCCATAGCCCGCTTCCTGCCCGCCGCTCTCATCGCGGGCATAGGTCGCACCGCGCACTTGCGCGAGCAAGGCTTCGACCGGACCTGCCGGGGCGCCTTCGTGCAGGCGTTGCAGCCAGCCGTCGGATGGCAGCGCATGGGCCGCCTCGACTGCAGCTTCGACCGTCTCGCCGCCTTCCTCGTCGTAGCTCGCGACGTCGGCAAGGCGCGCCGCAAGGCCTCGGCGGCGCCCGCGGCTGTTCTTTTCCGGGCCGATGATCCAGCGGCGCAGTTCGATTGTTTCCTGCCCGGTCAATGCCGCAGCGAAGCTCGAGTCTGCCGCTTCGAAGACATGGTGTCCTTCGTCGAAAACGATGCGGGTTGGGCGCTGGCCCTGATCGCGGCCGCGCGCGGCATTGACCATCACCAGGGCATGGTTGGCGATGACCAGATCGGCCTGCGCCGAGGCGCGTGCCGCGCGCTCAATGAAGCATTTGCGGTAATGCGGGCAGCCTGCATAGATGCATTCGCCGCGCTGGTCGGTCAGTGCTGCAACGCCGCGCTTGCGGAACAGCGTGCCGAGCCAACCGGGCAGGTCACCGCCGATCATGTCGCCATCCTGCGAATAGGCGGCCCAGCGTGCCACCAGCTGGGCAAGGATCGCGGCCCGCCCGGCAAAGCCGCCCTGCAGCGCATCTTCAAGGTTCAGCAGGCAGAGATAGTTCTCGCGCCCCTTGCGTACCACGACCGGCTGTGACCCGTCGGCACGCGCAATTGGCCAGGCGCGACGGCTTTCCCGCCTAAGTTGCCGTTGGAGGTTCTTGGTGTAGGTCGAGACCCAGACCGTGCCGCCCGACTGTTCGGCCCAGAGCGAGGCGGGGGCGAGATAGCCGAGCGTCTTGCCGATCCCCGTTCCGGCCTGTGCCAGCAGCAGGTGTGGCCTGTCGCGCCGTTCGCGCGGAGCGAACACCTGCGCTGCTTCGCTGGCATAGACACGTTGCCCTTCGCGCCGTTCGGCGTCACTGCCTGTCAGTTGGTCAAGCCGGGCAAGCACCGAGTCGCGAGGCAGGTCGATCTGGCGCGGGGCAGGGCGCTCGGGCGCCTCTCCCCATTCGGGCAGCTTGGCGAACAGCCAACGTTCAGCCTTGTCGGGGCGCGCCAGATGCGGCGTCAACACCTGCGCCCAGGGCCAGCGGAGTCGCACCAGGTTTTGCAGCGCGCTCCATGCGCCTTCGCGTTCGGGCCAATCGGGGCTGGCGCAAGTTGCCAACAGCACTCCTGCCGCTGCTTGGAGGAACGCGGCGACATGCTCGTCGCCGGCGGGTTCTTCCAGCCCCAGAGCTTCGGCAAGACCGCGCGGCGTCGGCACGCAAAATCGCGCGGGATGGATGAATGCATAGAGTTCGAGCAGATCGAGCCCCGACAGATCGGGATAGCCCAACCGGCTCGCCACGAGCGGCGCGTTGAGCATCAGCACCGGCGTGTCGGCGGCCGCCATGATCGCGTCGCCCTTGGATACTGCACTGGTCGCAGCGCCAGCCGGCTTCAGCCAGGTACCCGAATGGCTGGCGTGCAAGGCCGGAAAGGGGAGGGGGGAATTCACACATGAAGCGATAGAACGGATAAAGAACGCAGGGCAAGCACCACTCGCCGGTTTTCACCGTGCACCCTCTCGCAGCCCCTGTTCGCGCTTGCAACATGCGGTGCCTTGCGCATAGGGCGACGCGCATGAGCATGAACGATCTCGTCGCCGCTGCCCGCGTCAACAAGGCCTGGCCCTTCCAGGAAGCGCAGCGCCTGCTCAAACGTTATCCCGAGGGCGTGAAGCCGGATGGCTCGCCGGTGCTGTTCGAAACCGGATATGGCCCTTCGGGTCTGCCGCATATCGGCACCTTCCAGGAAGTGCTGCGCACCACGCTGGTGCGGCGCGCGTACGAGGCGCTGATCGGCGCGCGGCCGGAAGACGGCAAGACCCGGCTGGTGGCTTTCAGCGACGACATGGACGGGCTGCGCAAGGTGCCCGACAATGTGCCCAACCAGCATCTGCTGACCCGCCATCTCGGCAAGCCGTTGTCACGCATTCCCGACCCGTTCGAGAAGGGGCACGAAAGCTTTGCCGCGCATAACAATGCAATGCTGCGCGCTTTCCTCGACCGGTTTGGTTTCGATTACGAATTTGTCGCGTCGAATGACATGTACAATTCGGGCCGGTTTGACGAGGCGCTGAAGCAGGTGCTGCGCTGCAACCAGGCGATCCTCGACATCATGCTTCCAACGTTGCGTGAAGAGCGTCGTCGCACCTATTCGCCGGTGCTGCCGATCTCGCCCAGCACCGGGCGCGTGCTACAGGTGCCGGTCGAGGTGCTTGATCCCGAAGCTGGCATGATCCGTTTCAGGGACGAGGACGGCACGGTGGTCGATCAGACCGTGTTGGGCGGTACGGCCAAACTGCAGTGGAAGGTCGACTGGGCGATGCGTTGGTACGCGCTGGGCGTCGATTACGAGATGTACGGCAAGGACCTTACTGACAGCGGTGTACAGTCGGGCAAGATTGTCGAGGTGCTGGGTGGGCGCAAACCGGAAGGGCTGATCTACGAGCTGTTCCTTGATGCCAATGGCGAGAAGATCTCGAAGTCCAAGGGCAATGGCCTGACGATCGAGGAATGGCTCAGCTACGGCTCGGAAGAGAGCCTCGGCTTCTACATCTTTCCCAATCCCAAGAGCGCCAAGCAATTGCATGTCGGCGTGATCCCGCGCGCGGTTGACGATTACTGGCAGTTCCGTGCCGCACTGCCCACGCAGGAGCTTGAAAAGCAGCTGGGCAATCCAGTGTGGCACCTGCTGCGGGCCAATGGCGGGTGGAGCGCCACAGAGGCGCCTGGCGCGGGCGATACCTTGCCGGTCACCTATGGCCTGCTGCTCAACCTGGTGGGTGTGCTGGGTGCGGAAGCGGATCGCGAGGCGGTGTGGTCATACCTGCGCAATTATGTGGCGGACGCCGATCCGGCGAGGCACCCCGAACTCGATGTGCTGGTGACCGCCGCGCTCGCCTATAACCGCGATTTCATTGCCCCGACGCTGAAGAAGCGTGCCCCGGCCGAGAACGAGCGCGAAGCGCTGAAAGCGCTCGATTGCGCCTTGCAGGTGATCACGCCTGACATGCCGGCCGAGGACATCCAGACCATCGTGTACGAGATCGGCAAGCGCGAGGAATTTGGCTTCGCGAGCCTGCGCGACTGGTTCAAGTGCCTCTACGAAACCCTGCTCGGTAGCGAGCAGGGGCCGCGCATGGGCAGCTTTATCGCGCTTTACGGGGTCGAGAACAGCCGCGCGCTGATCGCCAAGGCGCTCAAGCGCTAATTCGCGCCCGGCAAGCGCGCCCTTTCGCTCACCGCCACGTGCGGGTGCGATACCATTTGGTGATCACGTATTTGCTGCCTTTGACCACCGGGGTCCCGGCATGCATCGTGTCGATATTGGGCGTGCCGTCGGGCGAGGCGTTGTTCCACACCAGCAGCACGCCCGGCTTGGGTTCGATTTCGATCCCGACATGGGTGAAGTGCGTCGCGCCGCCCTCTTCGACACGGTTGAGATAGGCCATTGCGGTCCAGCAGCGCTGCCCGCCGCGCTTCTGCTCGAGTTCCCAGTATCGCTCGGTCGTATAGAACCAGTCGTTATGCGGCTTGAACTGCTGGCCAGGCAGATAGCGCTGGCCCTGGATCGCTTCGCCCCATGCGGGCTCGATCCCCAGCAAATCGTCGATCCGGCGGGAAATCGACATCACGAATGGATCGTGGGGATCAAGATCGCCCGAATAGGAGGTGCGAAAGCCGCTCGAGTAATCCTGTTCGTGAAGCGCCGACGGCTTGGCGGTCTGGTCGATCATGAGGCACAATCGCTCGCATTCCGCCAAGGTCAAGAAATCGCCGAAGGCGAAGATCTCGGCAAGATCGGTTTCGATGCGATAGGCCGCCGGGTCCTGCGCCAGCCGCGCCCGCACCTTCTGGCCAATGCGCCGCATCGCTGCCTGATCGGGGACTGTTTCTGCCTTGGCCATATTGCGACCCCGATTAGCAAAGCGCGGCGGGCGCGCAAGGGTGCGGCGCGGCGCAGCGACCCGCTTGCCGGGGCGAGAGCAGCCGTTACTATGGCATGGCAATCTTGAGGGGAGATACGGGTCATGACGGAACAGACTTCGAAGCGCTACAGCGGTGTGGCCATGGCACTGCACTGGCTGGTTGCCATCGCGGTGATTGCCAACTGGCGGATCGCCGAGGCGGGCGAGCATGCGCCTACGCGCGAAGCGGCGAGCGAGATCATGGGCAACCACTTCGCGATCGGTGTGATCATCCTGCTGCTGATCGTGCTGCGCTTCGCCTGGCGCTTTGTCAGCAAGCCGCCGCCGCTGGCGAGCAGCCTTGCCGGGTGGGAGCGGATGCTGGCCAAGGCCACACATACGATTTTCTACGTTCTGCTTACCGTGATGCCGTTCGCGGGCTGGTTCGCCATGTCGAAGTATGGCCAGCCGATCAGCGTGTTCGGCATCTTCGAGCTGCCGCCGCTGCCGGTCGCGCCCGATCCCGAAGGCGCCAAGGCGATCTTCGAATCGCATGCTGCGGCCGGAACCGTGCTGCTGGTGCTGATCGCGCTGCATGTTCTCGGCACGCTCAAGCACACGTTGATCGACAAGGACGGCAACCTGTTCCGCATGCTGCCGTTCGGCGAACCCAAGGCCTGAATCCAACAGGGGCCGGGCCCCATCAAGGCAGAACCCCCGCCAGCCTGGGGCTGCGGGGGTTCGCCATGGCCGGAATGCGCAGACCGGCCACTCGCTGATGTTTACCAGAAGAAGTCGTGGATGACATCCACCACTTCACCCGAATAGATATTCACCAGCAGCACGTCGTCATAATAGCGGACCCAGCGATAGGGGCCGTAGACGTCGGGCAGGCGATACTGCCACGGATCGTTGATCCAGTAGCGCGAACCGAAGAACAGCCCGTCCAGGAAGAAGCCGATGCTGATCCGGCTGTAATAGTGGTTCCGGTACGGCGCGTAGTAATGCCCGATGTTGTAGATATGCCGGTGCGAGCGACGATGGTCGTACCAGTTGTAGCGCTTGTGCTTGCGCCAGTCGTGGCGGTTCCAGTGCCGGTAATCGCCGCGATAATACCCACGGTCGTAATAGCGACGCTCGCGGTAATAGGCGTGGCGGGTGTCGCGGCTGCCGCTGCGATACCCGTCGCGGTAGGCATCGCGGCGGATGTCGCGGTCTTCCCAGCGATCGCGTGAGCGCTCGTCACGCCGTCCGTCACGATAGGCGTCGCGGCGATCCTCGCGCCGCTCCTGGCGCCACTCTTCGCGCCGGTCATCGCCGCGGTCGGCACGCCGGTCTTCGCGCCGATCCTGGCCCCATTCCTGCCGCCGGTTCTCATCGCGGTAGCCGGCATTGCGCGCCGGATCGGTATAGCTGCGGTTGCGCAGAGGCTCTTCGGTGCGCTCGACGCGCCGCTCGCTGCGGTTCCACTCGCGCCCGGCGCGCGCCTGCGCCACATCGGCACGGCGCTCGCTGCGGTTCCATTCCTGCTGGCGGCGTTCGCCGCCATCGACTGACGAAGGCCGCGACATCGCCGGCTGCTGCGCGCGGCGTTCGGCATATTCGCGCCGCGCTTCCTGCCGCTCGTCGCGGCGCTCCTGCCGTGTTTCGCTGCGCTGCTGCTGTTGCTGCTGGCCCCAGCCCTTGCGCGCTTCGCGGCGTTCCTGGCGGGTCTCGACGCTGCTGTCCTGCGCGATCGCG
>JBMSNZ010000052.1:0-13621 GCA_049421965.1 Erythrobacter sp. | reverse complement strand
AGGAGCTCGCGACCGAAGATGCCGAGGCCCTGCCTGCGATCGAGGCTGCCGCAGCGCAGCGGTTCCTGGACCTACCTGAGTTGTCCGGGCTCGATTTCAGCGCCACCCGCAAGCCGGATGATCTGCGCCGCCTGATCCGGCGCGGCCATTGCCTGGTAGCCTATATGGATAACGCTATAGTCGGCTTCCTCGCCAGCGAACCGTTCGGGCGGGAACTGCACATTTGGGAGATGGACGTGCACCCGGCGCATCAACGCCACGGGATCGGCGCCGGGCTGGTCCGTGCCTGCCAGATCGATGCCCGCAACAGCAGCTTTCGTGCATTGACCCTCACCACTTTCCGCCATGTACCGTGGAACGGCCCGTTCTATGCCCGGCTCGGCTTCGAGGAAGTCGTCGCGCTTGATGCACACCCCAGGCTCGCGAGCGAGCTGGCGGTCGAAGCCGACCATGGCCTGCCGATGGACCAGCGCTGCGCAATGATCCACTTTCTCGACTGACCCTCGCAGCCAGGAATCAGGCGGCTGGCCGACTGCCCATTGTGCTTTTCGCGATCCGTGCCACCAGCGCCAGCATGCCCGGATGATTGGCTGCGTCGTAGGTTGAACCACGGCCGAGCTCGGCCTTCAGCCGACGGTGTGCCTCAGGCAGGTCGTGGTAGGGCATTGAGGGCATCAGGTGATGGAGCGCGTGATACCGCAGCCCGACCGGCGCCCAGATCTCGGCAACAAGGCCCGGCGGCGGAACGTTGACGCTGTCAAGGAATTGCGCGGTCACAGTCATCGGCTCGCCGTCGTTCTCCCACAGATGCGCCACCAGCGTGCGCAACTGGTTGAGCACAGCGGTGAGCGAGACAATCGCCAGCCCGATCAGCAGCGGGCGCCAGCCGATGAATTGGGTGCTGGCGAGCACCGCCCAAGACCAGACGAAGCCGCCCAGCTCCTGCCACAGCACGCGGCGGGCCAGTGCATCATCGGGGGCCTTGCGGCGGAATTCAGGATTGATCATCAGTGCCGAGGCGCGTTCCCACACTAGCTTGCGCAACGGGGGAACCAGCGCTCCCAGGGGCACCAGCACGGCAAATCGCAGCAGCAGTCCAATCGGCGCCAGCAGCGCTACCAGTACGAAGCCCGGCAGGCTCCATGGTTTCATTAGCGCGAGCGGCAGATACTCAGGATCTTCCACCGTGCCATACTGCGTTCGTTTGTGGTGCAGCGTGTGGACGCCTTCATACATGAAGCTGGGCACAAGCATGGGAATGCCGACCAGGAGATTCCACGCTGGACGGAAACCGGGCAATGCGTCGCGGTGGATATGGGTCAACTCGTGGATGAACATCAGCGCGCGATAGAGCGCGAGCGCAGAGACCAGCCCGAGAGCCACGGCCAACGGCAGGCTATCAGTAAGGATCGCACCCGCCATCGTGCTGTAGCCCAGCAGGACCGAGCCCAGCATGTCCGGCCAGTACCAGGCGGCGCGCGCCTCGCCCAGGCCCTTGGTCAGGTCACGCGCCGCGCGCAACATGTCCTTGTCATCGGCATCGATGAACTGGACGCGAGTTGCCTGCACCTGATTTGGCGCAGGCTTGGCAGCGGGATCAAGGGTCTGTTCCATGGTTCCGATCTGTCTCTTGGGATGCCCTTACCGCAGAAAGGGCGGTAAGGACAAACAAGTCCTCTCTACCAGTGTAATCGACTGGCTTGCTTGACTTGCCGCAAAATGCCCTCACTGGGTGGGCTTCGGGATTTTACAGGAATGATTGCGTGAACGAACAAAAGCTAGTGATTGAACCGGTCTCCGGCAAGCGCGGGCGCGGCGAATTCGTCGATCTGGGGCGCACTTTTGCCGCGCGCGAACCACACAGCGTGCCGCAATTGCGCAGCGAGCAGATGGAACTGGTCGATCCGGACAAGAACCCGTTCTTCGGGCATGCCCGCGCGCAGTTCTTCATTGCGAGGCGCGGCAGCAAGCCGGTGGGCCGGATTTCCGCGCATATCGACGAGCTGGCGCTGGCAATGCCGGCCGAGCAGGGATTTGGCCCGGGCACCGGCATGTTCGGCTATTTCGACGCAGAGGATGAGGCTACAGCCCATGCCCTGCTTCACGCGGCCGAAGACTGGTTGCGCGATCGGCAGATGACAAGGATGCTAGGACCGATCTCACTGTCGATCTGGGAAGAACCCGGACTGCTAGTGCGCGGCCAGGATCACGCCCCGATGATCATGATGGGGCACCATCCCGCGCATTACCGTGGCTGGATCGAAAGTTTCGGCCTTGCCCCGGTCAAATCACTGCTGACCTATGACCTTGATATATCGAAGGAGTTTCCGCCGCTTATCGAGCGAATCGTTGCTTCAGGCGAACGCAATGAGCGGATCAGGGTGCGTCCGGTCGACAAGAGCCGCTGGGATGACGAAGCCGCAACGGTGCTCGCAATCCTCAACGATGCCTGGTCGAGCAATTGGGGCTTCGTGCCCTTTACGCCCGAGGAAGTTGCCTATGCCGGCAAAAAGCTGCGCCCGATCATTCGCGAGGATCTGAACATGGTGGCCGAGCTTGACGGCGAGCCCGTGGCCTTCATGCTGACCTTCCCGGACATCAACCAGGCGCTCAAAGAAGTGGGCGGAAAGCTATTCCCGTTCGGCTGGGTAAGGATGCTGCGCTGGCTGCGTTTCCCAAAGGGCTGCGGGATGCGGGTGCCATTAATGGGCGTGAAGAAGGAACTGCACAACTCGCGCGTCGCCAGCCAGCTCGCCTTTATTATGATCAGCCAGATCCGCCGCAATGCCGACCAGATTTATTCGTCGAAGCGCGGCGAAATCGGCTGGATCCTCGATGATAACCAGGGGATGGTCGCAATCGCCGACGCGATCGGCAGCAAGATCAACCGCGAATATCTTGTGTTCGGCAAGTCGCTTGAACAGCCTGCTGATCCGGCATGAAAAAAGGCCTCCGCCCTTGCGGACGGAGGCCTTCGGGATCGTATCACCAGCCGCTTGGACGGGAGGGGGGTCTCGGCGGTGATACCGCCATAATGTGCCAGTCAAGCTGGGGTTCCCGTCGCTGCAAAATTTTTTTGCTTCACATCAGAATGCGGGTGGTGCGCAGCGCGATAGACAATCGCTGAGGCTTTGCTATCGCGCCCGCGGGTGGAACCGAAGGCATTGGCTTTCGTTCATACTCATGGAGCGTACGGGAAGGAATCCCATGTCACTCAGCACTCAAATCGCCTCGCAGCTTCCGTATTTGCGTCGTTACGCACGTGCGTTGACAGGTTCCCAGGCCAGCGGCGACAGGATTGTGCGAGCCACGCTCGAGGCGGCACTTGCAGATGCTGAGCTAAAAGCCAGTCTCGCTGAAGGGCGCGTTGCGCTTTACCGTGCGTTCACTCGCCTCTGGTCAAGCGCAGCGGGGGAAACAGCAGAAACGGAACAGCCTGCATCTGGCCGTGAAGGCGCCGCGCAGGCCGCTTTGCGCGCGGTGACGCCGCTAAATCGCCAGGCGCTGCTACTCACCACGCTCGAGGAATTCGAACCCGCTCAGGCTGCCGCAATCCTGGGTATCTCTGACGAGGAAATCGAGGCACTGGTTTCCCAGGCTGTCACAGAAATCGATCGTGAAGCCGCCACCAGCGTGCTCATAATCGAAGACGAGCCCCTGATCGCAATGCAGCTCGAGGACCTCGTCACCTCGCTCGGCCACAGGGTGTTCGGCACTGCAGCCACGCGCAGCCAAGCGCGCGACGCTGTGACTGGCGCGCTGCCCGGCCTCGTGTTGGCCGACATTCAGTTGGCCGATGGCTCATCGGGCCTTGATGCGGTGGACGACATTCTGTCGATCGCTGAAGTGCCTGTGATCTTCATCACCGCCTACCCTGAGCGGCTGCTAACCGGCGACCGGCCCGAGCCGACCTATCTGGTGACGAAGCCGTTCAAGGAGCGCACCGTGCAGACTACCATCAGCCAGGCACTCTTCTTCAAGTCGAACGTCGCTGCAGCCTGACCGCGGCGCTGCGCCAGGTTCAGTCGGACAGCCGGTCAAGCCGTTCGCGGATCTTGAAGGCACCGCGCACGCGCACCGGAACTCGCAGCGTGCAGCTTACGCCCTCCCGTTCGAACAGAAGCGAAACAGGCTGGCGCAGTTCATGTGCGACAATTTTCTGGATAAGCTGCGTACCGAAGCCCGGCTTGCGCTCGTCACTCACCGGCGGACCGTAGCGCTCCTGCCAGCGTACCACCACCAGTTCGGCGCCTTCGCGTTCCCAACTTATGGAAATACGCCCGCCTGGCTGGCTCAATGCCCCATACTTGGCAGCATTGGTGGTGAGCTCGTGGATCGCCAGGCCAAGCGACAATGCGTCATTAGGCGCAAGTTCAACTGCCGGCCCATCGAAGCGGATCTCAGCCTCGCCGCCCGAATAGGGGGCAAGCTCGGCCTCGATTATCGCACGCAAGGGCGTCGTGCCCCAGTCCGACTGGGTCAAAAGGTCATGCGTTGCCGACAACGCGCGGATGCGGCCTTCCAGCCCCTCCGCGAAAGCGTCGAGATTGTCGGTGCGGCGCCGCGTGAGCGAAATGATCGAAAGGATGCTGGCCAGCGTGTTCTTGACCCGGTGGTTGAGTTCGCGTGTCAACGAATTCCGGATTGAGTTCTGTTCCTCGAAAAAGGCTAGCGAGGCAGCATCCTCAAGTGCCTGGCGCGTGAGTAGCCGAGCGAGCATCATCAGCAGGCTCGCCAGCGCAAGTCCGAATAGAAGCGTCGCCATCGACAGTGGCGACAAGCTGCCGACCCGCGCCGACTCTATCTCGATGGTCAGTGGGCGATTGGCGAGGAGGATCTGACGGGCAATGCGATCACCGGACGCCGCAGCCGGAGCGTGCTCCGCCAGGAGATTTTCCGCAGAGGCCTCGCCGTCATAAAGCCGGACGCCCATGCTGCGTTGCGCCAACACACTCACAGTCGAATCCAGGAAATACTTCGCGTCAAACACGCTGAAGACATAACCCTTGAGGCGCCGTGTGGAAGCTTCGCTGTTGAACACGGGCATGAAGACCAGGAAGCCGGTAGTATCCCTGCTACCAACTCTGACCAAGATCAGCTTGCCTGTTGCCGTCGGCCGGGCCGTCCGAGCCGCCTGGTCCATAGCTTCACGGCGTACCGGCTCCGAGTAGAGGTCAAACCCCAGCGCTTTGCGGCTGCGATCGTTTTCGGGTTTGAAGAAAGCAACCGGTACAACGTGTTGGCCAATCGCGCTGGACGCCCGCCGCACGGTGAACGTATGTCGACGCTCTGCCTGCATCACGCGTTCGAATGATGCCAGATCCTGCGCAGGCACCACCGGAGCCCAACCGATCCCTTCTGCGCCGAGTGTTTCACCACCGAACTGCAATTCGCTGGCAAAGCGGCGGAACAGGTCGAGATTGGCTCCATCGGCGGTAGCGAATAGCGCCGCCCCTGCCCGCAGATAAGCGACTGTCGTATTGCCTCTGCGATCAAGCGCAGACGCCACAGATTGCGCAACCTCGCGCATTTCGGCATGCTCGCGTTGCTTCTCACCTGCCTCGATCGCCACGACACTTAGCGCAGTAATCAGCGCGACCGCGACAAAGATCGCCAAGGGCACCGCGCGCGGGAAACGCGCGAGCAGCCGTCCGGCCCGGCCCCGGGCGGACTTCTCGATCCGCGCTTCGGCTGCTCTGTGCATTGTTCGCCGCCCCTTGCCCCGGCTCGAAATGGGAACCATACAGTCGCAGTATCGTTCCCTGAAGGCGCTGTTCGACCGTTAATTCACAGCAGCGCATGACGGGGCGGGAAGGACAAGGCGCAGCGCTCAATGGCAGGCGACAGGCAAGATACCGGCAAGCCGGCTGCGCGCGATAACCGTGCCACGCCGAAGTCCGCGCCTGTCAAACCGGATTGGGCCGACGGATTACGCGCCCTTTATGACTCGGTTGTCCACGAACCCCTGCCGGACAGTTTCAGGGACCTGCTCGACAAGCTTGATGATCCTTCCGCAAGCGATCCCCGCTGATGGCGGAACCTTCGCAAAGCCCTGACCAGAGGGATGGTTTCAAGCGCGAGCTGACCGCGGTCATTCCGCACCTGCGTGCTTTCGCCCGCGGTCTTTGCGGGCGGCCCGATATGGCTGACGACCTGGTGCAGGAGACGCTGCTTAAGGCCTGGGCGGCGCAGGACCGGTTCGAGCCGGGCACCTCGATGCGCGCCTGGACCTTCGTCATTCTGCGCAACGCCTATCTCACCGACATGCGACGCAACCGGTTCCGCGGCGAGTATGACGAGACGGTTGCGGAGCGGATTCTGACCGCGCCGGCCGGGCAGGAACAGCCGATCCACCTCGCCGACCTGCAACGCGCACTGCAGACTTTGCCGGCCGAGCGGCGTGAGGCTCTGCTCCTGGTAGGTGCAGGCGGCTTTTCCTACGAGGAAGCGGCGGCAATCTGCGGTTGTGCGGTCGGCACGATCAAGAGCCGCGTGGGCCGCGCGCGCGCCGCGCTCAGCGCGATGTTGGAAGACGGCACCCTGCCGCAGCGGTCGGCCGCCGATACTGCGGCACATCGCGCGATACTGGAGCAGCTGGACCAGGTCGCCGCGCGACACGAAGGCGTTGTGGGCAGATAGGGCTGCGGCCCATTATTCGCGGTGCGCCCGGTCCACCGTGCTGGTCACCGCCACGTTCATCGTGACATTTCCCAGCGTGCGCATCACATCCGGCAGCATCTCGACCGCCACGAGCAAGGCCAGCGGTTCAATCGGCACGCCCATCGCCATGGCAATCGGACCAACCGAAACAACGAAGCTTAGCGTGCCGGGCAGCGAGACCGAACTGAGCGAAACCAGGAAGGCAACTGCGATCCCGGCCGCCACCGCCCATACGCTAAGCGGTGTCCCGGTCAGGTAGGCAACATACAGCGCGACGCCCATGTTCATCGCGGGACTGGTTGCGCGGAAGATCGCCACCGCCAGCGGCAGCACGAAATCGGCGGTCGATTCGCGCACTCCGAGCCGCCGACAGGCCGCCAGCATTGCGGGCAGGCTGGCGAGCGAAGACTGGGTCGAGATCGCCACGGCATGTACCGGCACCAATGCGCGCGCGAAGCCTGAAAGGCTGCGGCCGCCGGCCGTCACTGCCAACACATAGGCCGCCAGCATGACCACGAAGCCAGCCGCGCTCACCACTAGGATGTAATGCGCTAGCGCACCGATCGCGTCGGCGCCGGTCTTCGCGCCGAGCGATACCGCAAGCCCGAACACACCCAGCGGCGCCAGCATCAGCACCCAGCCGACAATCACCATCATCGCCATCGCCAGTCCTTCGAATACCAGCTTCAGCTGGCGCCGCGGTGCCTCTGCGATCCGGGTTGCCGCCAGCGCAAACATGGCGGTGAACACAACCACCGGGAGCATCGCGCCCCCGGCTGCGGCAGCGAAGATATTGTCGGGGAACATAGCTGAGAGCACGTCGAAGAAGCCGGGGATCTCGCCAGGGTCAGCCACGCCGCCGCTTAGAGCCGCCGCAGCGCGCGCCGGGATCGGGAAGAGTTCAAGCAGCGCGGGCACGAGCAGCCCCGACATGGTACCGCTTGCCAGCAGCAGCACAAGAAACAGCAGCACCGCGCGCCGGGCCAGCGCACCCCCGCCCGCAGCAGCCAGCGTCTGCGAAATGCCGGTAAACACCAGCCCGATCACAAGCGGCAGGATGGTGAGCTTGAGCACTGTGAGCCACAGATCGCCGATGCGCTCTGCGGCATTGACCCAGCCTGCCACGGCAGCATTGCCCTGCACCGCAATGCCGATCGTGATTCCCAGCACCAGCCCGGCGAAGGTCAGCAAGGCTGGCACCCTGATTTCGGGAAACGCGCTCGGTCCCGCTGCATCACTCATCGACAAATCCTTCGCTCAGCTCTGACCACGCGTGACATTGTGCCCGGCACGCGGCATGACAAATCCATCATTCGCATCGTGCTACAAGGTAAGGCATGGGACGCAAGTTCTTCGGTACTGACGGGATCAGAGGGCGCACCAACCAGGGCGTGATGACCGCTGCCATGGCCATGCGCGTTGGCCAGGCCGCGGGCGCGCATTTCCTGCGCGGCGATCATCGCCACCGCGTGGTGATCGGCAAGGACACGCGGCTATCGGGCTATATGATGGAGAACGCGCTGGTCGCAGGCTTTACCAGCGTGGGCATGGACGTGATCCTGACCGGTCCGCTGCCCACCCCTGCGATCGCGCTGCTCACGCGCGAGATGCGCGCCGACATGGGCGTGATGATCTCGGCCAGCCACAATCTTTTCGAAGACAACGGCATCAAGCTGTTCGGGCCGGACGGTTTCAAACTGTCTGACGAAGACGAGCTGGCGATCGAAGCGCTGATCGAAGCGGAACCAGTGCTGGCCGAACCGTCGCGGATCGGCCGTGCGCGACGGGTTGACGACGCGGCGGGGCGCTACATTCACGCCGTCAAGCAATCGGTCGCCACGGACATCAGCTTCGACGGCCTGAAGGTGGTGATCGACTGCGCCAATGGCGCGGCCTATCAGGTGGCGCCCACCGCGATCTGGGAACTGGGGGCCGAAGTGATCCCGATCGGAGTCACCCCCAATGGCCTGAACATCAATGCCGGGGTTGGCTCGACCGCGATCGAGGCATTGCAGGCCAAGGTGGTGGAAACCGGCGCGCATGTCGGTCTCGCGCTCGATGGCGATGCCGACCGGCTGATCGTAGTCGACGAGAAGGGCCAGAAGGTCGACGGCGACCAGCTGATGGCGCTGATCGCCACGCGCATGCTTGAGAAGGGCACACTGCGCGGAGGCGGCGTGGTGGCGACGGTGATGTCGAACCTGGGGCTTGAGCGCTATCTGGGAGGGCTTGGGCTCACGCTTGAGCGGACCAAAGTGGGGGACCGCTATGTGCTCGAGCGGATGAAAGACGGTGGCTTCAACCTGGGCGGGGAGCAATCGGGCCACATGATCCTGCTCGACCACGCAACAACCGGCGACGGCACGATCGCCGCGCTGCGCGTGCTGGCGGGCCTGGTGCGCAGCGGCAAGCCCGCCAGCGAGTTGCTCCACCTGTTCGATCCGGTGCCGCAATTGCTGCGCAATGTCCGCTTCGCTGGCGGCGCGCCGCTGGAGGATGCGCGCGTCAAGTCGGTGATCGCCGGGGCCGAGGCCGAACTGGCCGGCAGCGGCAGACTGGTGATCCGGCCTTCCGGCACCGAACCGGTCATCCGCGTTATGGCCGAAGGTGATGATGCAGCGCAGGTCGAAGCCGTGGTCGACCGGATTTGCGCCGCGGTGCAGGAGGCAGCCTGATGCTCGAGATGCGTCCCGATTGCGAGCGCTGCGGCACTGACCTTCCTGCAGAGGCGCCCGGCGCCTTCATCTGCAGCTTCGAGTGCACTTTCTGCGCAGACTGCGCCGAGGCGCTGGACGACCGCTGCCCTAATTGCGGCGGCGAGCTGATGGACCGGCCGACTCGCGCGAGGAAGCTGCACGAGCGCTATCCGCCATCGACCGAGCGCAAGCACAAGCCATGAGCGGCAAGCCCCCGCCGCGTATCCTCTCCATCGCCGGATCGGACAGTTCGGGCGGCGCGGGGATCCAGGCCGACATCAAGACGATCGCCATGCTGGGCGGTTATGCCATGACCGCGATCACCGCCGCGACCGCACAGAACACCGTGGGCGTGCAGGCGATCACCCCGCTTTCGGGCAGCTTCGTCGCGCAGCAGATCGCTTCGTGCATCGACGATATCGGGGTCGATGCGGTCAAGATCGGGATGCTGCACGATGCCGACATTATCCGGCACGTCGCCGCCGCGCTCGAAGCCCTGCCGACAGAGGTGCCGGTGGTGCTCGACCCCGTGATGATCGCCACTTCGGGCGACCCGCTGATCGCGCCCGACGCCATCGCCGCGATCGAGGCTCTGCTGTTCCCGCGTGCAACCGTGCTCACCCCCAATCTGCCCGAACTCGAGCATATGGCGGGCCGCCGCCTGCCCGACAGCGGACTGATGGAGGATGCCGCCGCCAGCCTCGCCAGCCGCCACGGCGTTCACGTGCTGGCCAAGGGCGGCCACACCGACGACGCACAGGTGATCGACCTGCTGGTTGCGCCCGACGGCAAGGCGCTGCTTTACCGCCATGCCCGGCTCGACACGCGCCACACCCATGGCACCGGCTGCACACTCTCAGCCGCAATCGCCACGCTGCTGGGCCATGGCCAGCCGCTCGAACACGCGATCACGCTGGCCCGCAACTTCGTGTGGCGCGCGATCCAGGCCGCCCCCGGCTTCGGCGCGGGCAACGGCCCGCTCGGCCACCAGGGGGTGCGCGCCAGCTAAACGATCCTCAGCACTTCAGATTGTAGAACTCGCCGATGCAGCACCACGCATCTTCGGCGGTCTCGCACCAACGGAACAAGTCGAGGTCGGCGCGGTTGATCGTGCCTTCTTCCACCAGCGCCTCGAAATTGATCACCCGGCTCCAGAACTCGCGCCCGAACAGGACCACCGGGATCGGCTTCATCTTGCCGGTCTGGATCAGCGTGAGCAGCTCGAGAAATTCGTCGAGCGTGCCGAACCCGCCAGGAAACACCGCCACGGCGCGCGCGCGCAGCAGGAAATGCATCTTGCGCAGCGCGAAATAGTGGAACTGGAAGCTGAGGTGCGGCGTCACATATTCGTTGGGAAACTGCTCATGCGGTAGCGCTATGTTGAGTCCGATGGTTTCGGCGCCGGCATCGCTCGCCCCGCGATTGGCCGCTTCCATGATGGAAGGCCCTCCACCCGAGCAGATCACGAACTGCCGCTTGCCATCTTCCACGATGCCCAGCTCGCTTACCATGCGCGCCAGGCGATAGGCCTCGGTGTAGTATTTCGAATTGGCCGCCAGCCGCTCGGCGATCGGGCGGCGTTCCTCGTCCGCCTCGGCCACCAGTTGCGCTGCCTGGTCGGGCGAAGGAATCCGCGCCGAACCATACATTACCAGGGTCGAGCCGATCCCGGCTTCCTCGAGCAGCATTTCGGGCTTCAGCAACTCAAGCTGGAAACGCACCGGGCGCAGCTCGTCGCGCAGCAGGAAATCGGTGTCTGCATAGGCCAGCCGATAGGCCGGATGGCGGGTCTGCGGCGTGCCGGGCAGCTTGCCTTCGAGGAAGGCTGCTTCCTGGCTGGCGTGGTAGAACTTGTGATCTACCAGCGGATGTTCTTCGGTTTTCTTGTTCATACTGTGCCAACTAGGGTGCGGGACGGATGGGGGCAAGCCACCTTGGCGCGCGGCGGCGCGGCGGGCTTAGGGGCTTGCACCCCACTTAAAGCTTTGAAAAAAAGTTGGATGCCCCGTGAGGATTCGAACCTCAATAGACGGAGTCAGAGTCCGTAGTCTTACCGTTAGACGACGGGGCACCACTGGGCGGCAGGTCAAGCGCCGCGCCGGGCCGGCAGGGCCTGCCCGGGAAGGTGCGTGCATCTAGTTTCCGCGCACGCCGAGGTCAAGGCCTCTCGCTCCTGCGGGCACCGCTCGATCCGTCCGCCGCTTGCCCCGCGTCTTGCCCTGCGCTAACCAGAGGTCAGGTCCCCGTGCGTGACATGCGGCGGGAGGAAAGAAAGTATTGGAAATGGCGGATTTTTCTCCGCCGGACGGTAACACAAGGGCAGGCAGTAAAAAGGGCGGCAAGTCCGGCAAGGTCAGCGATTTTCGCACCAAGCGCCCCGCCAGTCCCGGCAACGACAAGCCTTCGCGCAGCGGCGCCCAGGCGCGCGGCAAGGCTGCGCCCCACTCCCCCGGTGGCAAACACTCCAGCAAGGGGCCGAATCGCGCCCGCCCTGGCAGCAAGCCCGCCGCAAACTGGGGCGCGCGGCCCGGACAGGCCTATGCCGCGCTCGACCTTGGCACCAACAACTGCCGCCTGCTGATTGCGCGCCCGGCGGGCGACAGTTTCACCGTGATCGATGCCTTCAGCCGTGTGGTGAAGCTGGGCGAGGGACTGGCGCACACCGGCCGGCTGAGCGATGCGGCGATGGACCGCACACTGCAGGCGCTCTCGGTCTGCGCCGAGAAGCTGCGCCGCCGCAATGTCTATCTCGCGCGCTCGGTCGCCACCGAGGCGTGCCGAAGGGCCGCCAATGGCGCGGAATTCATCGCCCGTGTGCGCGAGCAGACCGGCATCGCGCTCGACATCATCAGCGCCGAGGAAGAGGCGCGGCTGGCGGTGCTGGGCTGCCAGATCCTGCTCGAGCCAGGCGAGGGCCCGGCGGTGATCTTCGACATCGGCGGCGTCTCGACCGAACTGGTGCTGCTGTAACTGGGCGGCGGCGTGCCGCAGATGCGCGACTGGCTGAGCGTGCCGTGGGGCGTCGTCTCGCTGACCGACACGGTGGGCCGGAGCGAAGGCGATGTGGCGCAGCGACGGCAGCGCTATGCCGAGATGCGGCAGCTGGTGCGCAGCAGCTTTGCCGGTTTTGCCGAGCGGATCGCGCCTGCGGCGCAGCAGGGCGAGTTGCGCCTGCTGGGTACCAGCGGCACAGTGACCACGCTGGCCAGCCTCCATCTCGAACTGCCGCAGTATGATCGCAGCGCGGTGGACGGGCTGATCGTGCCCGCGCAATCGATGCGCGGCATAACCGAGCGGCTGGCGGAAATGTCGCCGCAGGAACGCAGCGAACTGCCCTGCATCGGCCGCGACCGGGCCGAACTGGTGGTGGCGGGTTGCGCGATCCTCGATTCCATCCTCGACATCTGGCCGGCAACGCGGCTGGGCGTGGCCGATCGCGGCATCCGCGAAGGTATCCTGCGCAGTCTGATGGCGCATGAGCTGGCACATCCGCATCCGCTGCACGAGGCCCGCCCGGCCTGGCCCGCGCGCGATCCTGCGCTGGGCTACGACAAATGAGCCGGGGGCGATGAGCCGATCCGGCCGCGATCCCGACAAGCGGGTGCGCAACACGCGCGGACGCAGCGCGTCTTCCACCCGATGGCTGAACCGCCAGCTCAACGATCCCTATGTCAAGCAGGCCAAGGCCGAGGGCTATCGCAGCCGCGCGGCCTACAAGCTGGCCG
Organism: Erythrobacter sp.; assembly: GCA_049421965.1. GTDB lineage: Bacteria > Pseudomonadota > Alphaproteobacteria > Sphingomonadales > Sphingomonadaceae > Erythrobacter. The sequence goes on along the minus strand of JBMSNZ010000052.1, from coordinate 540 downwards.
AACTCGACGAGCGTTTCGGCCTGATCCGCGGCGCGAGGCGGGTGGTTGACCTGGGCATTGCTCCGGGCGGCTGGAGCCAGGTCGTGCGCAAGCTTGCGCCCAAGGCGGTGGTGGTGGGGATCGACCTGCTGCCGACGGAGCCGATCGAGGGCGTGACCATCTTCCAGATGGATTTCATGGACGATGCCGCACCTGCTGCGCTGGAAGCGGCACTAGGTGGCAAGGCCGATCTGATTCTGTCCGACATGGCGGCCAATACAGTGGGCCACAAGCAGACCGATCATTTGCGCACAATGGGGCTGGTGGAAGCGGCAGCGTGGTTTGCGATTGAAAACCTCGCGGAAGGCGGCGCGTTCGTGGCGAAGGTGCTGGCGGGCGGGACCGACACCGACCTGCTGGCGCTACTCAAGGCGCATTTTCGCACGGTCAAGCACGCCAAGCCGCCAGCCAGTCGCAAGGGTTCGTCCGAATGGTATGTGGTGGCGCAGGGCTTCAAGGGCCGCGCCGAATAGCGGCACACGGGCGAGCAGACCCCGGATA
>JBMSNZ010000051.1:0-13633 GCA_049421965.1 Erythrobacter sp. | reverse complement strand
CGATCGCCGGGGCGAGACGTTTGACTTCGAGCCGGCCGATTCCGGCCTCTTCCACGATCGTGTCCTGGCCCTGTGCATCACCCGGAGCTGCATCAGCAGATGCAGCCTGCGCGGCAGTTCCCAGTCCAATCGCAAGGCAGGTGCCAAGCATCAAAGTTATCTTCAGGCTCATCGCGAGCGGCCATTCCCTGTTTCGACAGCCGGCACAAGCGGCTGAAATGTATTGAATTGCATCAACCGGGTTGAAGCGTGACGCGTTTGCGGCGCACCAGACAACGGGCCGACAACGCACGAGGCTTCCATTTTGCTCCCGGCACGGCTAAAGCGCGCGCTCATTTGCCCTACCTGATCAATTGCAAGGACATACATGGCCAAGGAAGAACTCCTCGAAATGCGCGGCAAGGTGGTCGAACTGCTGCCCAACGCGATGTTCCGGGTGGAGCTCGAAAACGGTCACGAAGTCCTCGGCCATACTGCCGGCAAGATGCGCAAGAACCGCATCCGCGTACTGGTGGGCGATGAAGTGCTATGCGAACTGACGCCGTATGACCTTACCAAGGCGCGTATCACCTATCGCTTCATGCCAGGCCGGGGCGGCCCCGGCCCCCAGTAAACGGTGGGTTCGCCCAGCCTCATCCTCGCATCTGCCAGCCCGCGCCGGCGCGAACTGATCGCGCGGCTGGGGATCGTGCCGGATGGAATCGTCCCAGCCGAGATCGACGAAAACCCGCGCAAGGGCGAATTGCCGCGCGATTACGCGGTGCGGGTCGCGCGCGAGAAAGCTCTGGCGGTCTCGGCCAATGGCCATGTCCTGTCGGGAGATACGGTGGTTGCGCTCGGCCGCCGCATCCTGCCCAAGGCCGAAGACGAGGCGACCGCTCGCTGGTGTCTGGAGCAGCTTTCGGGGCGGCGCCACCGGGTGTTGTCAGCGATCGCGCTCAAGCTGCCCGACGGCACGGTGCGCGAGCGGCTGAGCGAAACGACGGTCCGCTTCAAGCGGCTCGATCAATCCGAGATCGCAGCCTATCTCGCGACAGGCGAATGGCACGGCAAGGCCGGCGGATATGCGATCCAGGGCGCGGCCGAAGGGCTCATCGTCTGGATCGAAGGCAGCCATTCGGGAGTGATGGGCCTGCCGCTCTACGAGACGCGCGCGCTGCTCAAATCGGCGGGCTTTCCCATTGGCTGAGTGGCTGGTCGAAGAAGGGATCGGCGAGCATCGCGCGATCCGCCTTGGCCAGAATGGCATCGAACAGGCCCGGGTGCACTGGCCTGGCACGCAACTCGTGGCAGGCGAGATAGCAGATGCGATCCTGCGCCAGCGGCTGGGCGAAGGCTCGGCCGGCCTGGTCGAGTTTCCTGGCGGGCAGCAGGCGTTCGGCACCCTCATCCCGCACCGCGTCAGTATCGGCGCGCCGATCCGCATGAAGGTCACCCGCGAGGCGATTTCCGAACGCGGGCGGCTGAAGCTGGCGCAGGCGCGCCACTGCGAGGCCGAGGTTCGCCCGGCCCCGTCGCTGGCCGAGGCTTTGCGCGAGGAAGGGCATGAGGTCGAGATCGTCCGGCGCTGGCCACCAACCCACGACTGGGACGAATTGTGGGCCGACGCCGCGCGGCAGCAGGTCGATTTCCACGGTGGCGCGCTGCTATTTGCGGAAACGCCTGCAATGACACTCATCGACGTCGATGGCGGTCCCGATAAGGCGATATGGTTCAACGCGTTACCAACCCTCGTCCAGGCACTGCGGCGATTCGACCTCGGCGGCAATATCGGAGTCGATTTTCCCACCTTGCACGACCGGAATGACCGCAAGGCGCTCGATGCACGGCTCGAAGAATGCTTGCAGGGTTGGCCACATGAACGCACCGCGATGAACGGCTTCGGCTTTGTGCAGATCGTCGCCCGGCTGGAACGGCCCTCGCTGCTCCACCGCATCGCTCGGGATCGCGCCGGGGCGGCTGCGCGCCTGCTGCTGCGGCGCGCGGAAGGAACGCCCTTCCCCGGAGCTATCCTGCTGACCGCCCATCCGGCGGTAACCGCGCGGCTCACACCAGACTGGATCGAGGAACTGGCGCGGCGTACCGGGCGGCCAATACGTGTCGAGCCCGATGCGAATCTTGCACTCGATGCAGGTTTCGCGCAGGCGGTGCCACAATGACCAAAGCCAAGCCCTGCCCGATCTGCCGCAAGCCCCGCAGCGAAGCGCATGCGCCGTTCTGTTCAAGCCGCTGCCGCGACCGCGACCTCGCGCAATGGTTCGGCGAGGGCTACGTCGTGCCTGGTCGGCCCGCGAGCCCCGAGGAGATCGCTGCGGAAGTGATCCGCGACGAACGCGACTGACCGGAATTCGGCCAATTCCCCCTTGCCAAGCTGGCGCACCTTCGCCATAGGCCCGCTCTCATTCGCTCGCCGGTGCCGATGGCACCGTCGCCGCAGCGATGCCTCGGTAGCTCAGTTGGTAGAGCATACGACTGAAAATCGTAGTGTCGGTGGTTCGATCCCGCCCCGAGGCACCATTGCGTCCGCACCCCGTCGAGCCGCGCTGCTAGTGCGAGTGGCGTTTGCCAATCCCTGCGCTTGGCTGTATGGCTAAGAGCATCGCCCCGGCCCAAGCGTTGCGACCGCGCAGCGCCTGCCGGGGCAGCGTGTTTTTGCTGCAGGATGCCCCAACAATGTCGCGACGCCGCCAGCTTTACGAAGGCAAGGCCAAGATTCTCTATGAAGGCCCTGAGCCGGGCACGCTGATCCAGTATTTCAAGGACGATGCGACTGCGTTCAATGCCCAGAAGAAGGGCACGATCAACGGCAAGGGCGTGATCAACAACCGCATCAGCGAGTATGTGTTCACGCGCCTCGCACATATCGGCATCCCCACCCATTTCATCCGTCGGCTCAACATGCGCGAGCAGCTGATCCGCCAGGTCGAGATCATCCCGATCGAAGTCGTGGTGCGTAACGTCGCGGCTGGTTCGATTTCGCAGCGGCTGGGCATCCCCGAAGGCGAGCCACTGCCGCACACGCTGATCGAATACTATTACAAGGACGACTCGCTGGGCGATCCGCTGATTGCCGAAGAGCACATCGCCTGCTTCAACTGGGCCGGGCCGGAAGAGATGCAGGACATCGCCAGCATGGCGATCCGCATCAACGACTTCATGTGCGGCATGTTCGCCGCGATCGATATCCGGCTGATCGACTTCAAGCTCGAATTCGGGCGCATCTACGATGGCGATTACAGCAGGGTCATCCTGGCTGACGAGATCAGCCCCGACGGTTGCCGTTTGTGGGACATGAAGACTGGCGAAAAGCTCGACAAGGACCGGTTCCGCCGCGACCTGGGCGGCGAAAGCGAAGCCTATCAGGAAGTCGCGCGGCGGCTGGGCGTGCTACAGGCCGACGACAGCGGCCCGGGCGAAGTGTTCGACATGTCGGTCCACCGTGGCCGGCTGCGCGGCGCGCCGCCCAAGCCAAAGAAGTAAGACCTCCGCGCAACGCCACTTGCCAGCAGGCGGGAGGTAGCTAAGCAGGGTCGATGCGTTTTCCCGTCACGCTCGCGGCGTTGGCCGCGCTTGCCCTATCGCCTGCCCCAGCCTTTGCCGACCAGGCTGCACCCGCCGCGCAGGCTGCCGCGACTACCTGGCCGTTCGAGGCCAGCGACGTTCCGGTCGATCCCGAATTCAGGTTCGGCGTGCTCGACAACGGCATGCGCTACATCCTGCGGCAGCACGCCCCACCGGCGGGGACTGCTGTGGTGCGGCTGCATATCGGCTCGGGCTCACTCGACGAGAACGAAAACGAGCGCGGGCTGGCACACTTTCTCGAACATATGGCCTTCAACGGGTCAAAGCGCGTGCCCGAAGGCGAGATGGTGAAGCTGCTCGAACGCGAAGGTCTCGCGTTCGGAGCGGACACCAATGCCTCGACCGGGCTCGAGCAGACGGTCTACCGGCTCGACCTGCCGCGTAACGACCCGGCCCTGCTCGAAACTGTGCTGATGCTGATGCGCGAGACCGCCAGCGAACTGCTGATCGAGGAAGGTGCCGTGGCGCGCGAACGCGGCATCATCCTGGCGGAGCGGCGCGATCGCACAAATTTCGCCTACAAGGCACTGGTCGACCAGCTTGATTTCGCTGCCCCCGGCGCCCGCTTTACCGCGCGCCTGCCCATCGGCGCGCTTGAAGTGCTGGAAACGGCAGGCGCAGCCGAATTGCGCGGGTTCTACCGCCGCAATTATGTACCCTCCAATGCCACGCTGGTGATCGCGGGCGATTTCCCGATCGAACTTTTGGAAGCGCGGGTCCGGCACTGGTTCGCCGACTGGCAATCGGCCTCTGACCCCGTGGAACCCGCAACGGGGCCGATCGATCTGACAAGGAGCGGAGCGACCGATATCCATGTTGATCCGGCGCTGCCCGAAAGCGTAAGCTTGTTCCGCTATGGCCCGTGGCAGGATCGCCCGGACACGGTCGCCAACCGCCAGCAGGGAATCCTGCGACAGGTGGGATATGGCGTGATCAACCGCCGCCTGCAGGCGTTGGCGCGGGCGGCTGACGCACCATTTCGGGGCGCGAGCTACGGTACCGGCGACCTGTTTGAAGATGCCCGCCAGACCACGCTGAGTGTCAGCAGCGAAGACGGGCAATGGCGCAAGGGCCTGATAGCCGCGGCAATCGAAGTCCGGCGCGCACTCGCCTACGGCTTCAGCGATGCCGAAGTGGCGGAGCAGGTGGCACAGCTGCGCAATGCACTGGAAGAGGGCGCACGCGGTGCCGGCACCCGAACGCACAATGCGCTGGCCTCCGCGGCATTGTCACTGATCGACGACGAGCGCATTCCGTCGACCCCGCAGAGCGCGCTCGAACGGTTCGAGAATTTCGTAGGCCAGATCACCCCCGCCTCGACGCTGCAGGCAGTGCTGGCCGATGCCGTGCCGCTCGACGATCCGCTGATCCGATTCCAGGGCCGGGCTGAGCCCGAGGGCGGCACGGAAGCGCTGCGCGCAGCCTGGAACGAAGCGGCCGCCGCGCAAGTCGAGCCGCCCAAAGCGGGCGCACAGCTTGCCTTTGCCTACACCGATTTCGGTGCGCCCGGCCCGATCGTGTCGGATACACGCGATGCGCGGCTGGGCATCAGGCTGATCCGTTTTGCCAATGGGTTGCGGCTCAATCTGAAGCAGACCGATATCCGCAAGGATCGCGTGAGCTTTCGGCTCAGGCTCGATGGCGGCGAACTGCTCAACACCGCCGAAGATCCGCTCCGCACCGCGCTCGTCTCGTCGTTGCCTGGCGGTGGCCTCGGCGCGCATAGCCAGGACGAACTCGCGACGATCCTTGCGGGGCGCAGCGTCGGCTTTGCGATTGGCACGACGCCCGATGCATTCAGCCTTGGCGGCGGCACCACCCCGCGCGATCTGGAGCTGCAGATGCAGTTGCTGGCCGCCGGTCTGACCGATCCCGGCTATCGCAGCGAGGGCGAGGAACGCTATCGTCGCAATATCGCACAGTTCTTTGCCAGCCTCGATGCGACGCCGGGCCAGGCGTTGGCGAACCAGGCTGACGGCATCCTTTCGGACGGTGATCCGCGTTTCACCCTGCAATCGCGCGAAGCCTATCTGTCGCGCAGCTTCGCAGCACTGGCGAAGGACATCGGCGACCGGTTGGCTAATGGCGCCCTCGAACTGGCATTGGTGGGCGACTTCGACGAGAACGCCGCGATCGATGCCGTGGCAAGAACGCTGGGTGCCCTGCCCGCACGCGAACCCGATTTTCTTCCCCGCGCGGAAGCACGCCAGCGCGGCTTCACCGCGCAGCGTGGTACCCGCATCATCACTCACAGCGGCGAAGCGGACCAGGCACTGATCCAGTTGGTCTGGCCGACCACCGATGACAGCGATCTGCGCGAGGCGCTCCGGCTCGAAGTGCTGGGCCGGGTGGTGCAGCTGCGCCTGCAGGAAGTGATGCGCGAAGAACTGGGCCAGGCCTATTCGCCTTCCGCCCAAAGCACCCCTTCACGGGTCTGGCGCGGCTACGGCACTTTCAGCCTGACGGTAGCGGTCGACCGGAGCCAGCTTGATGCCGCCCGCACGGCGATTGGCAGGATGCTTGCGCAATTGCGCACAGGAACACTCGATGCAGACACGGTCAACCGCGCCCGCCAGCCCATGCTGGAGGCCTACGACAACCTGCTGAAGTCGCTGGGCGGGTGGATGACCCTGGTCGAGCGCGCCCAAAGCGAGCCCGACCAGATCGAACGCTATTTCGCGACGCCTGATCTGCTCAAGGGCATCACTGCGTCCGAGTTGATCGAGGCAGCCGGAAGGTATCTGCCCGCCGAAAGTGCAGTCGAGCTTCTGGTGGTGCCGAAGGGCAGCTGAGCACGCGTCAGTGGTGGGCAATCGGCACCGCGCCGATTGCGCTTGGCGTAGAGCGCGCTATAGGCTCGCGCTCATGACGCCGGGGCGGCGCGCATTCCACCCTTCTCGAGGAGCACAGCCCATGAAAGTCCGTGTCCTGGTCCGGCTCAAGCCCGGAGTGCTCGATCCGCAAGGACGCGCGGTGCACCACGCCCTTGAGGGTCTCGGTTTCGGCGGAGTCGAGGATGTCCGTATCGGCCGGGTGATTGAACTTGATCTGGCCGATGGCACCAGCGACGCAGCAATCGATGAGATGTGCCGCAAGCTTCTCGCCAATATGGTGATCGAGGATTACGCGGTCGAGAAGCTCGGCCAGGCGGAGCACGCCTGATGGCCTTCCGCGCCGCAGTGATCACCTTCCCGGGTTCGAACTGCGACCGCGACATGGCGGTGGCGCTGGAAGCGGTCTCAGGGGTTCCGGCGATCCGGGTCTGGCACGGCGATGCCGACCTGCCTGATCGGCTCGACTTCATCGCTCTGCCCGGCGGGTTTTCCTATGGCGACTATCTGCGCTCCGGCGCGATGGCGGCGCGTAGCCCGGTGATGCAGGCGGTTATCCAGGCAGCCGAGCGCGGCGTGCCGGTGCTGGGCGTATGCAACGGCTTCCAGGTGCTGACCGAGGCCGGCCTGCTGCCCGGCGCACTGATGCGCAATTCCGGGCAGAACTTCATCTGCCGCACCGTTTCACTGACTGTCGAGAACAACCAGTCGCTGTTCACCGGTGCCTATGACGCGGGTGAGACAATCCGCATCCCGATCGCCCATCATGACGGCAACTTCTTCGCTGACGAGGCCACGCTTGACCGGCTGGAAGGCGAAGGCCGCGTGGCATTCCGCTATGCCGAACCCTGCAATGGCTCGCGCCGCGACATCGCCGGCATCCTCAACGCGCAAGGGAATGTTCTGGGCATGATGCCGCATCCCGAACGCGCGATCGAAGATGTACTGGGCAGCAGCGACGGGCGCCGACTATTTGAAAGCGCGGTGAGCAGCCTCGTGGCAGCCTGATCCGCTTGTCTTGCATGCCGATCAGGCGCGCTGCCGGTCTGTCCTGTTGAACAAGGCGAGCGCGTCCTGCGCTGACATCGGCCGACCGAAATAGTACCCCTGGATCTTGTCGCAACCGAGCGAACGGATCAGTTGGGCCTCCTCCAGGGTTTCGACCCCTTCTGCCGTTGTGGTCATGTCGAGGCTTTGCGCCATGGCGACCACGGCGCGGATGATCGCCAGGCTTTCGGCGTTGCGCTGTTCGGCACCCTTCACGAAGGTTCGGTCGACCTTGATGGTCGAGAAGCGCAGCTTGCGGATATAGCCAAGCGAGGAATAGCCGGTGCCGAAATCGTCGAGCGCCACGCTGCAACCCAGCGCCATCACCTGCTCCAGCGCGTTGCGCGCCATGCTGGCATCGCGCAGGAAGATGCTCTCGGTCACTTCGATCTCGAGCCGCTGCGGATGGAGGCCAGTCTCGGCCAGCGCCCGCACGACATCGTCGGTGAAATCGGGATCGAGCAACTGTTCAGGCGAAACGTTGACGTTGACCTTGATGTGTCCAGGCCAGGCGCAGGCCTCGCGGCAGGCCTGACGCAGCACCCATTTGCCGATCGGCACGATCAGCCGCGTATCCTCTGCCACCGGGATGAACTTGGCCGGGCTCACAAACCCGTGCTCGGGGCTGTGCCAGCGCACCAGAGCTTCGAAACTGACCGGCTCTTCGGTCTTCGCATCGACCACTGGCTGGTATTGCAGCACGAGTTCGTTGCGATCGAGCGCGCCACGCAGCGACAGTTCGAGCCGGCGGCGCTCTTCCGCCGATGCGTGAAGGATGGGTTCGAACTGGCAGTGCACGCCGCCGCCTTCATCCTTGGCGCGATAGAGCGCCAGGTCGGCATTGCGCATCAGCTCCTCGACCGAGCGCCCGTCGCGCGGACCAATCGCGGAGCCCACGCTGGCGCCGACGAACAGCGTGTGATTATCGACCACATAGGGCTCCGACAGGCTTTCGATCACAAGGCGCGCGACCCGGTCGATCACGCGGTGGTCGGTAGCGTCACGGATGACGATCGCAAATTCGTCGCCGCCCAGACGCCCGCAAAGCTGGTTTTCACCGATCAACGCCTTGAGCCGCGCAGACACCTGCGCCAGCAGCCGGTCGCCGACCTGGTGGCCAAGCGAATCGTTGACCGATTTGAACCGATCGAGGTCGATCATCAGGAAAGCACAGCGTGTCCGCCATTGTTCGGCGTATTGCATCGCCGCGCCCAGCGCTTCGGTCAGCTGCAACCGGTTGGGTAGCGAGGTCAGCGGGTCGAAGCGCGCAAGATAGGCAATCTTTTCGGACGATTCGCGCTGCGTCGTGACGTCGGAGCCAACTCCGCGGAAGCCGAGGAAGCGGCCGCGCTCATCAAGCATTGGCGTACCGGAGAGCTCCCACCAGCGGCGCTGGCCACGAATCGTGACCTCGACCAGGAGGTTCGAGAAGTTCTGCCTGTCTTGCAGTCGCTCGGCGAGTTCGTGCAGGCTGGGCGGCATCCGCCCGGCTTCCCAACCCGGCCCCGCGATCATCTCGAGCAGCGGCTGCCCTTCTGCCTCTTCCTTGCGCCGCGACAGGGCAAAGGCAAAGCGCGGCGAGATGCCGCGAATGCGACGCGACGGATCGACTTCCCACAACCAGTCAGCCTCGTTCTCCTCGAATTCGCGCAGCAGCAGCGAAACCACCGCATCCTTTTCGGCCACGCTGAACTCGGTCAACCGGGCACGCAGGAAGCTTTGCCCGCCACGGATTGTCCCGAAAGCCGCCTGGCCGAGAAAGGCGATCATCGCCGCCGTCAGCGACCATTGCTGCGCCAGCACAAGCTGGACCAGGCTGGCAGCGCCCACGATCGCTGTGAAGGCCAGCACACCCGGCGGCACCGCGCTGAAGAAGAATACCGAACCGGCCATCAACGTCGCGACGATGATCCACACCGCCGCTGCATCGGCCTGGGGCGCGGCGGGCACGAATACCAGCAGCATGACAGCCCACAGCAGGCCGGTAAGTGTCGGGGTAAGCAAGTGCCGCTGCATCTCTGCCCGGCTGATCCGCCTGCGGTCAGCATCGGCAAGGCTGCGGTCAACCATGACACCGCGTACCTGCACCGCGAACAGGGCAATGCCCCAGAGCGCCATCCACAGCGGGCTCGCACTCCCCAGCAGGATGAACACGGCACAGGCGGCCATGACGAGGTGCGATCCCATCCGGACATAGGTCAGGCGCGCAATAGCTGCATATTGAAAGCCGCGCAGGCGCGGCCAGTCGTGCCCTCCCGGGTCGCTTAGACCCAGGAGGGCTGCGACAGGCAGGGTCGCAGGCACATTAGGCAAGGCGGCGTCATGATCGCTCACCCGCACGCAGATAACTGCCAAAGGTTATTCCGCGGTAAAGCAAATCCGGAAAGCTTGGTAAATTTCAGCCTAATGCCGCAGCTTAGCAACCGATCTCCAACCAGATGATCGGCCAATCCGGGCGCCGGAATTCACACTTCGGCCGGCCGATCACCCTATTCGACAGTGACTGACTTGGCGAGATTGCGCGGCTGGTCAACATCGGTGCCCTTCACCACGGCAACGTGATAGGCCAGGAGCTGCACCGGCACCGCATAGACCAGCGGCGCGATCAGCGGATGTACCTTGGGCATCTCGATCGTGGCAAGGCAGCCATCGCTGGCCTGGGCCAGCCCTTCCGCATCGGAAATCAACACCACCTTGCCGCCACGCGCGCGCACTTCTTCCATGTTCGAGACGGTCTTCTCGAACAGCGGCCCCGATGGCGCAATCACGATCACCGGCACATGCTCGTCGATCAGCGCGATCGGCCCATGCTTCATCTCGCCCGAGGCGTAACCTTCGGCATGGATATAGCTGATTTCCTTGAGCTTCAGTGCGCCCTCAAGGGCAAGCGGATAATCCTGCCCGCGGCCCAGGTACAGCACGTCGCGCGCCGGGGCGATCAGATGCGCCATGGCGGCAATATCGTCATCATGGTCAAGCGCGGCGTTGAGCGCGGCGGGGGCTTCCAGTAGGTGGCGCACAACCTCCTGCTCTTCCTCGCGGCTCATCCGGCCCTTCGCCACCGCCACATGCGCCGCCAGCGCGGCCAGCACGGCAAGCTGGCAGGTGAAGGCCTTGGTCGAGGCCACCCCGATCTCGGGCCCGGCATGGGTGGGCAGCAAAAGGTCGGCCTCGCGCGCCATGGTGCTGGTGGGTACGTTGACGACCACGGCGATCTTCTGCCCCGCCTTGCGGCAATGGCGCAGCGCGGCAAGCGTGTCGGCGGTTTCGCCGCTCTGCGAGATGAACAGCGCCAGCCCGCCATCCTCGAGCACCGGGTCGCGGTACCGGAATTCGCTGGCGACATCGATATCGACCGGCAGCCGCGCGAAGTGCTCGAACCAGTATTTGGCGACCATGCCGGCGTAGTAAGAGGTGCCGCAGGCCACGATGGTCATGCGGCGGATCGTGGAGAGGTCGACGTCGAACTGGGGCAGTGCGATCGAATTGTCCGAGCGGCGCAGGTAGGATGACAGGGTCTGTGCCACCACGGTCGGCTGCTCGTAGATTTCCTTCTGCATGAAGTGGCGGTAATTGCCCTTCTCGACCGCCGCCGCAGAGGCTCCCGAATGCCGCACTTCGCGCGTGACCGGATCGTGCTCGGCATCGTAGACCTGCGCGCTGTCGCGGGTGATCACCGCCCAGTCGCCCTCTTCGAGATAGGCGATCCGCTGGGTCAGCGGCGCCAGCGCCAGCGCATCGGAACCCAGATACATCTCGCCATCGCCATATCCGACGACCAGCGGCGAACCGAGCCGCGCGCCCACCAGCAGGTCGGGAAAATCGCGAAACGCCACTGCCAGGCCGAATGCGCCGCGCAGGCGCGGCAGGACATCGCGCATCGCATCTGCGGGCGTGTCTCCCGCCTCGATCCGGCGCGAGATCAGGTGGGCGATCACCTCGCTGTCTGTCTCGCTTTCGAAAATCCTCCCATCGATTTTAAGTTCGTCTCGCAATTCCTTGAAATTCTCGATAATTCCATTGTGGACAATTGCCACGCGATCGGTCGCATGGGGGTGTGCGTTGATCGCATTTGGGGCGCCATGCGTGGCCCAGCGCGTATGTGCTATGCCAACAAGACCCGGCGCTGGATCGGCGGCCAGAACCTGCTCCAGATTGGCCAGCTTGCCTTCCGCCCTCCGGCGCACCAGCGCGCCCTCGTGGATGGTGCAGAGTCCCGAACTGTCGTAGCCGCGATATTCCATCCGCCTGAGACCATCGACCAGCCGGTCCGCCACTGGCCCGGTTCCGACGATGCCGATGATGCCGCACATAATGTTTCCGCCGAATTGCTGAATTGAGGACTTCGCGCCGCTAGCCAGCCAAGCCTGAACGCGAGCTTGCCTCTAGCGCCTCACTGCCGCCGTTCAAAGTTCTATCGCGCCCCTACCGTCCGCAAGCTATCCCGCCACAGGAATACCCCTGCAGCGATGATCACCGCCGCACCGCCCAGCGTGAGCGCATCGGGGACATCTCCGAACCACCACCAGCCCAGCCCGGTCGCGACCAACATCTGGACATAGGAGGTAGGGGCAACCTGCGCCGCTCCGGCCCGTAAGGTGCCAAGATAGACCAGCCAGTGGGCGCAAGTGGCGGTGAAGGCGACCAGTGCGCAGCGCGCTGCGACGTCCCAGGCCGGCCAGCCGAAATCGCCCCCCGCCACGCCCAGATAGCGAGCGCCGAAAGCGGCTGTCGCAAGGATCGGTGCAGCGATCATCGCCAGATAGGCCTGCATCGCCAGAAGGCTGCCCTGCCCTGCCGATGCCCGGTTGGCGATGATCATCAGCGAGAAAAACACCGCACCCACCAGGGGGAGCAAGGCCTGCCAGCCCAGCTCGGCAAGGTTGGGCCGCAGGATCAAGCCGACTCCACACAGGGCGGCAAACGAGGCAAGCCAGACGGTGCGCCGCACCTTCTCGCCGAGTAACGGCCCGCTTAGTATCGCGGTAAGCACAGGCGAGAGAAAAGTAATCGCCATCGCCTCGGCGAGCGGCATGATGTAGATTGCGGAGAAGAAAGCTAAAGAGGAGATCGCCAGACTGCCGCCCCGCGCCAGCTGCAACAGCGGCCGCTCGGGACGCAGGGCCGCAGTGCCTTCACGGGCGAGCAGCAAGCCGCCCAGCACGAACGCCCCGATCGAGAAGCGCAGCGCCGCGACCGCAACCACAGGCCATTCTCCGGCCATCGTCTTGATCACTGCATCGCCAACCGAAAGCGTCGCAAACCCGGCCACCGCAAACAGCAGGCCACTGCGGTTGTCGCTCATCGGTTCGGGCCCCTCATCCCAATTTGCGCATGCACCGGCACGCCGCGCCGCCTTCCATAGTGCCCGTCCCGGCCCAGGCAAGCTGCGAATTGCCCGCCATCCAGAGGGGTCGAAAATCGCCGTTCGAGACCACGCTTTAGGAAAAAAACAACCTTTCCGAATTATTCACCACGCTTCGAGAGAGCATTTTCGTCCTAGCTGGCGAAGGCTCTGGCATAGGTATCAAGCCGCTTGGGGACCCTGGAATGAGTGCATTCGGAAGGAAGACCGGACCTGGTGCAATGACCCCGGGAGCGCGTCCTGCCTTTGGCGTAGCCCGCCCGATGAAGAGTGGCGGCAAACCGCTGCAGGGCGACGAGTTGCCGCGTGGCGGGGAGCAGTTCCCGCCGTTGCCTGGTGGTTCGGCCGATCCCGCGCCTTCGGCATCGCCGCCGAGCGGCAACGCCCGGCCCGCTTCCACTGAAGAGGCGATGAGCCGCCTGGCTGAACGCGCCAATATGGTGCACGAGGAAGGCCAAGTCGGCGGCTTCGAAGCCAGCATTCACAAGATCAAGGAGCAGGTGCTTCCGCGCCTGCTTGAGCGCGTCGACCCCGAAGCGGCCGCCACGCTGACGAAGGACGAGCTCTCGGAAGAGTTCCGCCCGATCATCATGGAAGTGCTGGCCGAACTGAAGGTCACCCTAAACCGCCGCGAGCAGTTCGCGCTTGAAAAGGTTTTGATCGACGAGCTGCTTGGCTTCGGCCCGCTCGAAGAACTGCTCAACGACCCCGACATTTCGGACATCATGGTCAATGGGCCGCAGCAGACCTATGTCGAAAAGAAGGGCAAGCTGCAGCTCGCTCCGATCCAATTCCGCGACGAACAGCA
>JBMSNZ010000050.1:0-13800 GCA_049421965.1 Erythrobacter sp. | reverse complement strand
GGGGCGCGCCGCGCGCAACGAGGCCGAGGCGGCCTTCTTTGCCGGTGACCGGGCAGCCTATCGGTGGTGGCTCGGGATCTGTCGCCTGCTCGATCGGCGCATGGCGCAAATTGCCGGTCGCGAGTTCGACCTGGCCGGCGAAGGCCAGCGCGGCTGACGCCCGCCGCAGGATTGGCCGCATGCGCCGATCTACCCGCTGGCCCTGCCATTAATGGTAAGCGGGGCATTAACCGGAAAGTGACAGTTTCAGGTTACGCCAGCCTTGCCATGGGATTGAGCGTGCACTTTCGCGCATTGAGCGCAAGCCTGCAACGCCGCACGCAGCGGGACACTTTGTCCGAGCGCGTGCGCCGCACGCTGGTGTCCACGCTCTACACCCAGCCCGCCAGCCTGGCGATCGGCGCCTTCAACGGCATCGCCTCTACCGCCATTGCCGCCTGGGTATCGGGCCACGACATCCTCTATGCCGGTTCGATCCTGCTTACGGTGATCGCGATCGCGCGTGTCACCGCTGCGCTCGGCCTGTCGCCGGATGCCGAACGGGTCAGCACACGCAAACTTGAGGTCGCCTATGAAGTGGGCGCCTTCAGCTATGCCTTCGTGATCGGTGCGATTGCCGCCCTGACACTTGTGCTGGAAGCCGGCGCCGAGGTGGAAGTGCTGATGATCGCCAATGCCCTTGGTTATGGCATCGGCATCTGCGCGCGCAACGCGGGGCGTCCCGCGATCGCGCTGGGCCAGCTGACGCTGGTCTGCCTGCCAGTAATGGCCGCGGCGCTCTATATCGGTACGCTTGCCTTCATCGCGCTCTTTTTCACCATGCTGCTGCTGATCCCGGCAATGTGGTCGATCACGCTCAACGTGTTCAAGGTGCTGCGCGAGTCGATCAGCGCGGCGGAAACCAGCGCGCGGCTGGCCGACAAGATGCAGATCCTGGCCCGGACCGACGTGGTGACCGGCCTGGCCAACCGCGCCGGGCTCAACCACGCCATGGTCGAAAGCATGACGGCGCTGGAAGATGGCGCGCAAATGGCCCTGTTCTGGATCGACCTTGACCGGTTCAAGGAAGTCAACGACCTGCTGGGGCACCCGGTGGGCGACAAGGTGCTGGCCGAAGTTGCGGCGCGCCTGCGCGAAGTCGCCCCGCCCGAGGCCACGCTGGCACGCTTCGGCGGAGACGAGTTCGTGGTCTATGGGCCGGTCGCCAACCGCAAGGAAGCCGAACGCATTGCCAGCGAGATCCATATCGAGATCATGCGGCCGCTGCGGGTCGATAACCGTTCGCTCGATGTCCGCGCTTCGCTGGGCGTTGCCCTGCTGCCCGAAGACGCCAATGACATCGACACGCTGATGCAGCGTGCCGACCTGGCCCTGTATCACGCCAAGGTGGCAGGCCGATCGCAGACCAGCTTCTTCGCGCCCTCCATGACCCGTGACCTGGTGCGCCGGCGCGAGATCGAGGACGAACTGCGCAGCGCCATCATGCGTGACGAGCTCTCGATTTTCTTCCAGCCGATCGTCGATCTGGAGACCGGTCGGATCCGCTCGTTCGAAGCGCTGGTGCGCTGGTTCCACCCGGAAAAGGGCGAACTGCGGCCGGACGAGTTCATTCCCGTGGCCGAGGAAACAGGCGTGATCCTGACGCTCGGCAACTGGATCACCGCGCAGGCGGCGCGTGCCTGTGCGCAGTGGCCCGAAGATGTCAGCGTGGCGGTCAACCTTTCCCCGTTGCAGATCCGCGCACCCGGTGCCGCGCTGGGCATCCTCAATGCCCTGCGCGAAGCCAAGCTCGACCCGCGGCGGCTCGAACTCGAGGTTACCGAAAGCCTGTTTGTCGGAGATACGCCCGCGACAGCCGCATTCATCGAGGAACTCTCCGAGCGAGGGGTGCGCTTCGCACTCGACGATTTCGGGACGGGATATTCCTCGCTGGGCTACATCAATTCCTTCCCCTTCTCGAAGATCAAGGTCGATCGCAGCTTTGTCTCGGGCCCGAGCGTCGGCAAGAAGAGCGACGCGATCATCCGCGCCGTGGCCGAAATGGGCGCTACGCTGGGAATGGAGATTGTCGCCGAAGGGATCGAGACGGTTGAGCAGGTTGTGGCCATGCGCGAAGCGGGCTGCACGCTGGGGCAAGGTTATTACTTCAGCCGCGCCGTGCCCGATTACCTGGCGGCCATGCTGCTGGCGCAGGAACGCGAAAAGGGCATCCCCAAGGCACTGCAGGCCTGAGGAGCGCGCGCAATCGGCCGCCGTGTGAAGGGGCGAGCCGCGGCAATTTGACACCGGTCCGACTGTCCGGAAGCGTCACCCGCCGCGAATTTGCGCGCATTTATTGCTATTGCGAATTGTTTGCGAAAATTACCTCGAAAACCGGGATTTTCGCGGTTGCAATCGCTGCGCCTGCGGCCTAGTCCGGTCCGCGAACGGCCGGGTGCGATCCGTGAGGGACGTAGGGGAAAGCACCAAGATCGGTCCATGACACGCGCGCGTCCCGTGACGTTTAGAGGAAAGGACCCTTCCCCCCATGGCCCGCAAGAAGATCGCGCTTATCGGCGCCGGCATGATTGGTGGAACGCTTGCCCATCTCGCCGCCAAGAAGGAAATGGGCGATATTGTCCTGTTCGACATTGCCGAAGGCATGCCGCAGGGCAAGGCGCTGGACCTCGCCCAGTGCGGTCCGATCGAAGGCTTCGACGCGCACATCCTGGGCACCAATGACTATGCCGACATCGCTGGCGCCGACGTGGTGATCGTCACCGCCGGTGTGCCTCGCAAGCCGGGCATGAGCCGCGACGACCTGCTGGGCATCAACCTCGGCGTGATGAAGTCGGTGGGTGAAGGCATCAAGCAGTATGCCCCCAATGCCTTCGTGATCTGCATCACCAACCCGCTTGATGCCATGGTGTGGGCGCTGCGCGAGTTCAGCGGCCTGCCTCACAACATGGTGGTGGGCATGGCTGGCGTGCTCGACAGCGCGCGCTTCGCGACTTTTCTGGCCTGGGAATTCGGCGTTTCGGTAAAGGACGTGAACGCCTTCGTGCTGGGCGGCCATGGCGATACCATGGTGCCGGTTACCAGCTACACCACCGTTTCGGGCATCCCCCTCGACGACCTCGTCAAGATGGGCAAGTCGAGCAAGGAGCGGATCGACGCGATCGTGCAGCGCACGCGCAGCGGCGGCGGCGAAATCGTTGGCCTGCTCAAGAACGGTTCGGCCTTTTATGCGCCGGCCACCAGCGCGATCGCCATGGCCGAGGCCTATCTGGGTGACCAGAAGCGCATCCTGCCCTGTGCGGTGCAGCTCACCGGCCAATATGGCGTCAATGACCTCTATGTCGGCGTACCGGTGGTGATCGGCGCGGGCGGCGCGGAAGAAGTGATCGAGATCGCGCTCGACGACGAGGCGAAGGCGAACTTCCAGGTCAGCGTCGACGCGGTCAAGGAACTGCTGGTCGCTTGCAAGGGCATCGAGCCGAGCCTGAAGTAGCTTTCGCAAACCCGGCGGATGCCGGGGTCTGGCGTGGCAGCAGATGCCGGCCTTCGCGGGCATGACGGACAAGGAATCAGAGCATGAGCATCCTCGTAAACAAAGACACCAAGGTCATCACTCAAGGGATGACCGGCGATACCGGCACCTTCCACACCCAGCAGGCACTGGCCTATGGCACGCAGATGGTCGCGGGCGTGACCCCGGGCAAAGGCGGCACCACGCATATCGGACTGCCGGTCTATGACACGGTCGCCGAAGCAAAGCATGCGACCGGCGCCACCGCCAGCTGCATCTATGTGCCGCCGCCGTTCGCTGCGGATTCGATCCTCGAGGCAATCGATGCCGAGATCCCGCTGATCGTGTGCATCACCGAGGGCATCCCGGTGCTCGACATGGTGCGGGTGAAGCGCGCACTGACCGGCAGCAAGAGCCGCCTGATCGGCCCCAACTGCCCCGGCGTCCTCACCCCCGGCGAATGCAAGATCGGCATCATGCCGGGTTCGATCTTCAAGAAGGGCTCGGTCGGCGTCGTCAGCCGTTCGGGCACGCTCACCTACGAAGCGGTGCATCAGACCACCATGGTCGGGCTGGGCCAGACCACTGCGGTCGGTATCGGCGGTGACCCGGTCAACGGCACCAACTTCATCGACGTGCTGGACCAGTTCCTGAGCGATGACGAGACCAAGTCGATCATCATGATTGGCGAAATCGGCGGCAGCGCCGAGGAAGAGGCGGCCGAATTCATCAAGGAACAGGCGAAGAAGGGCCGCAAGAAGCCGATGGTGGGCTTCATCGCGGGCCGCACTGCCCCTCCGGGCCGCCGCATGGGCCACGCCGGCGCGATTGTTTCGGGTGGCCAGGGCGGCGCCGAAGACAAGATCGCGGCGATGGAAAGCGCAGGTATCCGCGTCAGCCCCTCGCCCAGCGAACTGGGCACCACGCTCGACGCACTGTTGAAGGAACTGGCGTAATTGCGTGAGCCCCTGCACCCGCGGGGGCTCGCCAAAGGAATGGGCCATGGGTAACGAACACCACGATTTCCTGCCCGAACTGGGCGATCAGGAAGGCCCCCAGCCGGGCCCCAGCTGGGGCAATCCCCGCTGGCTTGACGCTGTGGCCGATGCGGGTGCGGACCTGACGGCCGCGCTCGATCCCACCCAGCTCAAGGCCGTGGTGGCCGAAGCTGCCGCCAAGGCCGGGAAGCCGGCCGATCCCAAGGCGATCGAGCAGGCCGCGGCGGATTCGATCCGCGCAATGATGCTGGTACGCACCTATCGCGTGCGCGGCCACCTTGCCGCCAATCTCGATCCGCTCGGCCTGTCGCAGCGCGACCTGCCCGAAGACCTCACGCCCGAATACCACGGCTTCACCGGCGCCGCGCTCGACCGGCCGGTCTATCTCGGCGGCACGCTCGGGCTCGAATGGGCCAGCGTGCGGCAGCTGGTGGAGATCCTGCGCAAGAATTACTGCGGCAATGTCTCGCTCGAATACATGCACCTGTCCGATGTCGAGGAACGCCGCTTCCTGCAGGAGCGGATTGAAGGCCAAGACAAGGTCATCACGTTCACGCCCGAAGGCAAACGCGCGATCCTGGCCGCGGTAATCCGCGGCGAAGGCTACGAGAGTTTCCTCGGCAAGAAATATGTCGGCACCAAGCGCTTCGGGCTCGATGGCGGCGAATCGATGATCCCCGCGCTTGAGGCGGTGATCAAGCACGGCGGCCAGGCCGGCGTACGCGAGATCATCTACGGGATGGCTCACCGCGGACGGCTGAACGTGCTCGCCAATGTGATGGGCAAGCCCTATCGCGTAATCTTCCACGAATTCTCGGGCGGCAGCGCCAATCCTGACGATGTCGGCGGGTCGGGCGACGTGAAATACCACCTCGGCACATCGACCGACCGCGAGTTTGACGGGATCAAGGTGCACATGAGCCTGGTCCCCAATCCGAGCCACCTCGAGACAGTCAATCCTGTGGTGCTGGGCAAGGCACGCGCGCAGCAGGCGATCCGGGACGACCTGGGCCCGCACGAACAGGTGCTACCGGTGCTGATCCATGGCGACGCCGCCTTCGCTGGCCAAGGCATCGTGTGGGAAACGCTGAGCTTTTCCGGCATCCCCGGCTATAACACCGGTGGCTGCATCCACTTCGTGATCAACAACCAGATCGGTTTCACCACCGCGCCGAAATTCTCGCGCGGATCGCCCTACCCGTCCGACGTGGCCAAGGGCGTCCAGGCACCGATCATCCATGTCAACGGCGATGATCCCGAAGCGGTCACCTTCGCCTGCAAGCTGGCGACCGACTATCGCCAGACCTTCAAGCGCGACATCGTGATCGACATGTGGTGCTATCGCCGCTTCGGTCACAACGAGGGCGACGAGCCGAGCTTCACCCAGCCGCTGATGTATGCGCGGATCCGCAGCCATCCGCGCGTGAGCGAAATCTATGCCGGCCGGCTCGAAGCCGAAGGCATCATCGAGCCTGGCTATGCCGACAAGGTGCGCACCGATTTCGACAATCTGCTGAGCGAGGAATTCGACGCGGCCAAGGGCTACAAGCCCAACGAGGCAGACTGGTTCGGCGGCCGCTGGGCAGGCCTGAACAAACCGGCCGATCCTGAAACCGCACGCCGCAACATCGACACGGCGATCGAGAAGAAGCTGTTCGAAAGCCTCGGTCGCACGCTGACCACGGTGCCTGACAGCATCACCATCCACAAGACGCTGGCGCGCGTGCTGGATGCCAAGAAGGCGATGTTCGATACTGGCGAGGGGTTTGACTGGGCCACCGCCGAAGCGCTAGCTTTCGGAAGCCTGGTTACCGAAGGCTTTGGCGTGCGGCTGTCAGGGCAGGATTCGGGGCGCGGCACCTTCAGCCAGCGGCATGCGGTGTGGGTCGACCAGACCGACGAGCACAAATACATTCCGCTCACCACGCTGCCGCATGGCAAGTTCGAGGTCTATGATAGCCCGCTGTCGGAATATGGCGTGCTCGGCTTCGAATACGGTTTTGCCATGGCTGATCCCAAGACGCTGGTGCTGTGGGAAGCCCAGTTCGGCGACTTCGCCAATGGCGCACAGATCATGATCGACCAGTATATCGCCGCCGCCGAGGCCAAATGGCTGCGCGCCAATGGCCTGGTGATGCTGCTGCCGCATGGCTACGAGGGCCAGGGTCCGGAACACAGTTCTGCCCGACTGGAGCGGTTCCTGCAGCTGTGCGCCAATGACAATATCCAGGTGTGCAACATCACCACCCCGGCGAACTATTTCCACGTGCTGCGCCGCCAGATGCTGCGCCCGTTCCGCAAGCCGCTGGTGATCATGAGCCCCAAGAGCCTGCTGCGCCATCCGCTGGCAAAGAGCAGCGCTTCGGAATTCCTGGGCGAACACCATTTCATGCGGATCAAGTCCGACATGACCGCGATCGAGGACAGCAAGGTCCGCAGGCTCGTGCTGTGCAGCGGCAAGGTCGCCTATGACCTGATGCAGAAGCGCGACGAGGAAGGGCTGGACGATGTCTCTGTCGTGCGGCTCGAACAGCTCTACCCCTTCCCGGGCGAACCGCTGAGCCTGCGCCTCAAACGGATGGCCAATCTCAAGGAAGTCATCTGGTGCCAGGAGGAACCGAAGAACAACGGTGCGTGGTTCTTCGTCGAGCACCGGATCGAGGCTGCGCTGGCCGATGCCGGACACGCAGGTATGCGTCCCTCCTTTGCCGGGCGCGACGCCTCGGCCTCGCCCGCAACCGGCTTCGCCGCCAAGCACGAACAGCAGCAGGCCGCGCTGGTGCGCGCTGCGCTGGGGCTTGGCGAAGCTCCGCAATCCCCAAAGAAGAAGGCCTGAGGAAACAGACACATGGCCATTGAAGTTAAAGTTCCGGTACTGGGCGAATCGGTCACCGAAGCGACCGTGGGCGAATGGCTCAAGCAGCCCGGCGATGCCGTTGCCGTGGACGAACCGATCGCCAGCCTCGAGACCGACAAGGTTGCGGTCGACGTGCCGTCGCCGGTCGCTGGCGTGATGGGCGCGCATGTTGTCGCGGTAGGCGACACGGTCGAGGTCGGCGCGGTGATTGCGCTGATCGAAGCCGGAGCGGCGGCGGCGAAGCCCGCTGCAGCCAAAGAGGCCGCCCCTGCCCCGGCAGCACGCGAAGCGATTGCCTCGGGCGATGCCGTCACCATGTCGCCCGCGGTGCGCCGCGCCGTGCTCGAGCACGGGGTAGATCCGACCACGATCAAGGGCAGCGGCAAGGACGGACGCCTGACCAAGGAAGATGTGCTGGCGGCCGCCAAGGCGAAGGAAAACGGCGCGCCGGCGGTGGCCGCTGCTCCCGCTCCCGCCGTTGCATCCGCGCGCCCCGAGCCTGTTGCGACGCCCGGCGCGCGCAACGTCGAACGCGTCAAGATGACACGGATGCGCCAGACTATCGCCAAGCGCTTGAAGGGCGCGCAGGAAAACGCCGCGCTTCTCACCACCTTCAACGATGTCGACATGTCGGCAGTGATTGAGGCCCGCAACCGCTACAAGGACCTCTTCGCCAAGAAGCACGACGTGCGGCTGGGCTTCATGGGGTTCTTTGCCAAGGCCGCGTGCCTTGCGCTCAAGGATGTGCCGGCGGTCAATGCCTATATCGAAGGGGACGAGATCGTCTATCACGACTATGTCGATATCTCGGTGGCGGTTTCGGCCCCCAACGGCCTGGTTGTGCCGGTGGTGCGCGATGCCGACAAGAAGAGCTTCGCCAGAATCGAAAAGGACATCGCTGATTTCGGCCAGCGCGCCAAGGAAGGCACGCTGACCATGGAAGACATGAGCGGCGGCACTTTCACCATTTCCAACGGCGGCGTGTTCGGCTCGCTGATGTCGACCCCGATCATCAACCCGCCACAAAGCGCGGTGCTGGGTCTGCACCGGATCGACGAGCGGCCAGTGGTCGTAAACGGCGAGATCGTGATCCGGCCGATGATGTATATCGCGCTCAGCTATGACCACCGCCTGATCGACGGGCGCGAAGCGGTGACCGCGCTCAAGATCATCAAGGAAGCGATCGAGGATCCGACACGCATTCTGATCGACCTTTGAGGAAATGACCATGGCTGAATTCGACTACGACCTGCTTGTCATCGGCGCTGGCCCGGGTGGCTATGTCGCGGCGATCCGCGCGGCACAGCTGGGGCTGAAGGTGGCTTGCGCTGAGAGCCGCGCCACGCTGGGCGGGACCTGCCTCAACGTCGGCTGCATTCCTTCGAAGGCGATGCTGCATGCCAGCGAGTATTTCGATGCGGCGGCGAGTGGCGCTATGGCCGAGATGGGCGTCGAAGTGACGCCGAAGCTCAATCTCGACAAGATGCACGGCCAGCGCCGCGAGGCGGTGGAAGGCCTCACCAAGGGCATCGAGTTCCTGTTCAAGAAGAACAAGGTCGACTGGAAAAAGGGCCACGCCACTTTTGTCGATCCGCATACAGTGTCGGTGGCGGGCGAAACCGTAACCGCGAAGAACGTGGTGATCGCCACCGGTTCCTCGGTCACGCCGCTACCGGGTGTCGAGGTCGACAACGACAAGGGCGTGGTGGTCGATTCCACCGGGGCGCTCGAACTGCCCAAGGTGCCCAGAAAACTGGTCGTGATCGGCGGCGGGGTGATCGGGCTCGAACTCGGCAGCGTGTGGCGCCGGCTGGGTGCCGAGGTGACCGTGGTCGAGTTCCTTGACCAGCTGCTGCCCGGCATGGACATGGACATCCGCAAGGAAGCCGCGAAGATCTTCAAGAAGCAGGGCATGGCGCTCAAGCTTGCGACCAAGGTCACTGGCTGCACGGTCAAGGGCAAGAAGGCGACGCTGACGCTCGAACCGGCCGCAGGTGGCGCGAGCGAAACGATCGAGGCCGACTGCGTGCTCGTCTCGATCGGGCGGCGTCCCAACACCGCCGGCCTCGGCCTCGAAAACATCGGACTCGAGCTCAATGCGCGCGGCCAGATCGAAACCGATCACGAATTCCGCACCAGGGTGCCGGGCGTGTGGGCGGTCGGCGATGTGATCCCCGGACCAATGCTGGCGCACAAGGCCGAGGATGAAGGCATTGCCGTGGCCGAGAACATCGCCGGGCAGACCGGCATCGTGAACCACGATGTCATCCCCGGCGTTGTCTATACGTGGCCCGAGATCGCGGGCGTGGGCCTGACCGAGGACCAGGCGAAAGAGCGCGGCGCGGTCAAGGTAGGCAAGTTCCCGATGATGGCCAACAGCCGCGCCAAGACCAACCACGAGCCTGACGGCTTCGTGAAGGTGATCGCCGATGCCGCGACGGACCGGGTGCTGGGCGTGTGGTGCATCGCCTCGGTCGCCGGCACGATGATCGCACAGGCGGCGCAGGCGATGGAATTCGGCGCGACCAGCGAGGACATTGCCTATACCTGCCATGCCCACCCGACCCACTCCGAAGCGGTGAAGGAAGCGGCAATGGCAGTGACCGGCAAACCGATCCATATCTAGCGAATTGGCATTTGCCCGCATCCGCGCGGCTCCTTAAGACAGGGGCCGAAGGGGAAAAGCCGTGTCCTATCCGAAGCTAACCGACAAGCCCGGTGTGCTGGAGCTGGCGGCCGCGATCCGTGCCGGCAAGATCAGCCCGCACGAAGCGGTGGAAGATGCAATCGCGCGGATCGAACACCTCGATGTGCATGTGAATGCCGTGGCGGTGTGCGATTTCGAGCGGGCGATCGCTACCGCCAAGACGATGGACAAGCTCTCCCCGAGGCCCGACCAGCCGCTGTTCGGCGTGCCACTGACAGTCAAGGAAAGCTTCGACGTTGCTGGCCTGCCGACGACCTATGGCTATGCCGATTGCGCCGAACATGTCGCAACCGAGGATTCCGAGGTGGTCGCGCGGCTCAAGGCTGCAGGCGCGGTCATCGTGGGCAAGACCAATGTGCCTGAAGACCTGACCGACTGGCAAAGCTTCAACCCGGTCTATGGCCGTACCAACAACCCGCATGACCATGCTCGCTCGCCTGGCGGATCCTCGGGCGGATCGGCGGCTGCGGTCGCCAGCGGCATGGTACCCGGAGAATTCGGCACAGACGTCGGTGCTTCGATCCGCGTACCCGCGCATTTCTGCGGTGTGTTTGCGCATCGCACCACCTGGGGCGTTATCAGCAAGCGCGGTCACCAGTCGCCGCGCCATCCGGCTCTGGCGCATGATGCGGCGCTTTCGGTCGCCGGGCCGTTCGCGCGCAATGCCGGGGATCTGGCAGCGCTGCTAAGGATCACCGCGCGCCACCCCCTTTCCGAAAGCAAGAAGCCGCTGCGCGAGTGCCGGGTGCTGGCGCTGCTCGACCACCCGGTCAGCTCGCCAGACAGCAGCGTGCGCATGCCGATCGAAGCGGCGCTGAGCGCTTTGGAAGCCGCAGGTGTCAGCATTGCCCGCCACACTGAGCTGCTGCCCAATCTTGCCACGCAACACGCCGATTACCTGCGGATGATGAACACCTCGATGGCGCGCGGCGCCCCCTCGCCCAGCGGCAAGCGCGCCAGCGCCACCGACTGGTTCGACATGCTCGACAAGCAGGCACAGAACCAGCGCGCCTGGGACGCGGTTTTCGCCGAGTTTGACCTGGTGCTGGCTCCGCCTGCACCCATCCTGGCGGTTCCGCATAGCGACAACTCCGTGTTCAAGGGCACGTTCGCGATCGATGGGGCGGAAGTCAGCGGAGCAACCGGCCTCGCCTGGGCGGGACTTGCCACCTTCCCAGACCTGCCCGCGACAGTGGTGCCGATCGGTGCCAGCATGGTCGACGGCGTGGAACTTCCCTGCGGCCTGCAGGTCATCGGGCCCCATCTCGCCGATCTCGACACGATTGCTGCTGCCGGCGCGATCGGCGCGGTCGTGAACGGCTGAACCATGGCCGCCGCACCGCTGATGCAGCGCTTCGCCAAGTGGCATATCTGGCTCGGCTGGCTGGTGGGAGTGCCGATCCTGATGTGGTTGGTCACCGGCCTGTTCATGGTATCGCGGCCGATCGAAGACGTGCGCGGCACCACGCTGATGATCGAGCAGCCCGAAGTGCCGCTGGTCCTGCGTGGCAGCACCCTGGCTAGCACCGAGTTCCCGATCCGCGAGATGCAGGCAGTGATGCAGGACGGGCGCGCGGTCGCAATTCTGACCGGGATGGACGGGAGCGTGCGCCGCGTCGACATGGTCAGCGGCACGGCGCTGCCCCCGCTCACTGCGGCCGATGCGCGGCGGATCGTTGCGCAGCGGATCGAGGGTGGCACCAGGGTGCGCAGCGTGATCGCCTTCGAGGCAAGCGAAGTGCCGTTCGATTTCCGCCGCGAGATGCCGGTATGGCAGGTGACGCTGGATGGCGGCACGCATGTCTACGTAGGCCGCGAGACCGGCCAGATCGAAGCGGTGCGCACCCGCTGGTGGCGCGCCTTCGACTTCATGTGGGGGCTCCACATAATGGATCTCGAAACGCGCGAGGATACCAGCCACCCCGTGCTGATCCTGTTCGCCGCGCTGGGCGTAATCGGGGCGCTGCTCGGCTGCGTGCTGATGTTCCGCCGGCGCAAGGCGCGGGTCCCTACGGCGTGAACGGCGCCGAAGTCCTCACCCCGCTGCTCGACGCGCTCGACACACTGGGCCTCGCAATCTTCGCGCTTACAGGGGCGCTGCTTGCAGCAAGGATGCGCCAGACCTTTGTCACGATGGGCTTCTTCGCGCTGGTCACCGGGGTTGGCGGCGGCACGGTGCGCGACCTGCTGATCGGTGCGCCCGTGTTCTGGATGACCGATCCCTGGGTCGCAGCGATCTGCCTCGGCACTGCGCTAATCGCGTGGTTCACGCCCACTGCCTGGTGGGAAGGCAAGCTGCTCGACTATGCCGACGGCGCGGGCCTTACCGCCTATGCCGTGCTCGGCAGCGCAAAGGCGCTGTCCTATGGTGTGCCGCCGGTGCCCGCCGCGCTGATGGGCGTGATTACCGGCTGCGCGGGCGGAATCATCCGTGACGTGGTGGCCGGGCGGCCATCGATCATCATGCGGCCCGAACTTTATGTCACCGCAGCAGCGGTTTCAGCCGCGCTCACCGCGCTTGGGATGGAACTGGGCGTGGCTGACCCGCTGGTCTGGGGCTGCGCCTTCCTCGCCGGTTTTGCGCTGCGCAGCGCCGCGATCCGCTGGCAGATTGCCCTGCCCGCCTATCACGATGCCGATGGTGGCAAGCGCTGAACCACAGCGTCAGATGGTCGGCGCCTCGGCCATGCCATAGCGGTCGTCTGCACCATCTGCCTCCAGATCGCCGTCGACCGGGCCGCCGGGATAGGCGGGTTTCCCGTCCGCGCCAGGCGTGGTCGCCTGCGATGACGGCGCATTGTCATGCTGCGCCCATGCCGCGCGATAGCGATCATCCGAATGCTGGTTGTCGGCGGGCACGGCGGCCGCAGCAAAGCTGTCGCCGTAATCGACATTGTCGATCCGCCCGTCAGAGCCGATTGAGCAGGTAAAGCGGTCCCCATTGAAGATGGTGCCCGCGACGCGCCAGCCTTCACCGTTGCGCTCGACGCTGTCGACCGTGTCGATCCGCACATCGCGCTCGACTTCAGCCACGCACATATCGACTGCGCGGTCGATGCCGCGCGGTTCGCCGGAACGGCGGCGATCTCGGTCTTCGCGGTACTCCGGGCGATCATAGCGATAATCGCGCTCGCGATAGCGGTCCTGGCGATCGGCCTTGCTCGCGGCATTTGCGATCGCCGCGATCCCGCCGATGATCAGAACGCCGGCCAGCACATCGCCAGCATCGATCCGGTCACGATGGCGCCAGTAGCGGTGGTTGTGCGCCTTGAGCGATTCTGCGTTGAAGCCACCTGACTGGCCGAACGTGGTTGCCAGTGAGGCATCGCCGCTCGCAACATCGGCAGCAGCAAGCGGTGTCGCCGCCATCGACATGCCAGCGAGCAAACCGGTGCAAGCAGCAAGGCGGTTGAGACGGGGCATCGTTTCCCTCCTGTTTGGGCGAGCGTCCACCACCGCTCAGACAAGCACTACATGGGTAGGCGGCCCAGGCTTGCGCAAGCCTGAACCGCCCTTCCTTGTTTCGTTCTGGCGAAGCGGATTTACCAGTTCAGCCCGGGGATCCCGCGATAGTTGATCGCAACCACCCGCCCCCGCTCGATCTCGCACTTGAACTTGCCGCGATCGGGGCCGCGATGGCGCGCATCGCGATAATCCCGGTCACCGTAATCGCGGTCGCGGTAATCATCGTAGCCGATGCGGTAGCGATTATAGTCGCGCCGGTAATCAT
>JBMSNZ010000049.1:0-13901 GCA_049421965.1 Erythrobacter sp. | reverse complement strand
CCGCGGCCAGGACTTTTTGGCCGATCTTGAATCCATGGACTTCGGGCCCGGTTTCCACCACTTCGCCGATGAATTCGTGGCCGCAGCAGAACCTGGTCGAGCCGCTCGAATAGTCGGTGCTGCCGATATGGGCGCCGTGATACATGTGCAGATCGCTGCCGCAGATCGAGCAGCTTTCGACCTTCAGGATTGCGCTGTTGGGGCTGCGCAGCACCGGGTCTGCATAGCTTTCGTAGCGGATATCGCGCGGCCCATTGAATACCAGCGCCTTCATTGTGCATCCTCTATGCGAATTCGGGATGCGGAGCATTGCCTTGCGCAGGCCGCGCGGCAAGCTGCGATTTTGCGGATGGCGAAGGTGCCCGGCCACAAATGATTGACGGCCGCCGGCGCGGGGGGCGCACCGACGGCCGTGTTCTCCTCCCCAGGAGATGGTGTGAAGGGGCAATTAGCCCCGCGGGCTAGCCTCAGCCGTAATTGCCCAGCCGGTGATGCAGCGCGTTGATTTTGGCCAGCTCCTCGCGATCCTCGGTGGTGCGGGCGTAGCTCTCCAGCGCGCGGCGCAGCAGTTTGAAATCGGCGGTGGACAGCAGCGCTCGTGCGCGGCCCGGTTCCTTCGGCTTGGTGTCGGTGTCGGTCATGGCGTCTCTCCTTGCGGCCGCGTTCAGGCGGCTTCGAACTGGTTCATGGTGTTGTGTTCGCCAGCTGCCTTGAGCGCGGCTTCGCCAGCGAAGTATTCCTTGTGGTCATCGCCGATGTCACTGCCCGACATGTTCTGGTGCTTCACACAGGCGATGCCCTGGCGGATCTCCTCGCGCTGGACCGGCTTCACATAACCGAGCATGCCGTCTTCCCCGAAGTAGCGCTTGGCAAGATTGTCGGTGCTCAGCGCTGCGGTGTGGTACGTCGGCAGTGTGATCAGGTGGTGGAAGATACCGGCGTCGCGCGCCGCGTCGCGCTGGAAGGTGCGGATGCGTTCATCGGCTTCGTCGGCAAGTTCAGTCCCGTCATAATCGACGCTCATCAGCCGTGCGCGGTCATAAGCCGAGACATCGCGGCCGGCTTCGGCCCAGGCGTCGTACACCTGTTGGCGGAAGTTGAGCGTCCAGTTGAAGCTTGGCGAATTGTTGTAGACCAGCTTGGCATTGGGAATGACTTCGCGGATGCGGTTCACCATTCCGCCGATCTGGCCGATATGCGGCTTCTCGGTCTCGATCCACAGCAGGTCGGCACCGTTCTGAAGCGAGGTGATGCAGTCCAGCACGCAGCGATCCTCGCCCGTGCCAGCGCGGAACTGGAACAGGTTGCTGGGGAGGCGCTTGGGGCGGAGCAGCTTGCCATTACGGGTAATCAGCACATCGCCATTGCCGATCTGGCCGGAGTCGACTTCCTCGCAATCGAGGAAAGAATTGTAATGGTCGCCGAGATCGCCTGGCTCCTTGGAAAACGCGATCTGCTTGGTGAGACCCGCTCCCAGCGAATCGGTACGCGCCACGATAACCCCGTCATCGACTCCGAGTTCGAGGAAGGCGTAGCGGACTGCGCGAATCTTCTGCAGGAAGTCTTCGTGCGGCACCGTGACCTTGCCATCCTGGTGGCCGCACTGCTTTTCATCCGAGACCTGGTTTTCAAGCTGGATGGCGCAGGCTCCAGCCTCGATCATCTTCTTCGCCAGAAGGTAGGTCGCCTCGGCATTGCCGAAGCCGGCATCGATATCGGCGATGATCGGCACGACATGGGTTTCGAAGCTGTCGATCGCATTCTCGATCCGCTTGGTCTCGACCGCGTCACCGCGCTTGCGGGCAGCATCGAGATCACGGAACAACATGCCAAGTTCGCGGGCATCGGCCTGGCGCAGGAAAGTGTAGAGTTCCTCGATGAGCGCGGGCACGCTGGTCTTCTCGTGCATCGACTGATCAGGCAAGGGGCCAAACTCGCTGCGCAGCGCGGCAATCATCCAGCCGGAAAGGTACAGGTAGCGGCGCTTGGTGCTGCCGAAGTGCTTCTTGATGCTGATCATCTTCTGCTGTGCAATGAAACCGTGCCAGCAGCCGAGCGACTGGGTGTAATTGGCGGGATCGGCATCATAGGCGGCCATATCCTCGCGCATGATCTTCGCCGTGTAACGAGCGATGTCGAGGCCGGTGCGGAAACGGTTCTGCAGGCGCATGCGAGCGCCGCTTTCGGCGTCGATCGCGTTCCACGGTGCGCCGTTGGCGCCAATGGTGTTGCGCAGATCGGCGATGGCAGCCTGGTAAGTCATCTGTGTTCTCCTGCGGGCTTCGGGGAGGTGCCCTCCAGACGCTCATTGACGAAACACAGCCGCAGCGACAGATAAAATTACAAAATTTCTTGTCTGTTTGCGCCGAAATAGCGCTTTCAAAATGTAACAATGTCAATATATTTACAAATATGTCCGATAGCACCCTCCTGGCCGGCCCGGCCCTGCGCCGCCTGCGCAAACGCGAAGGCCTGACCCAGGCCACCATGGCCGCCGCGCTGGGCATCAGCCCCAGCTATCTCAACCTGATCGAGCGCAACCAGCGCCCGCTTTCCGCGCGTGTGCTGGTGCAGGTGATCGAACGGTTCGACTTCGATCCGCGTTCCCTGCGCGAGGACGAGGCGATCGGCGGCATCGAGGGGCTGGCCCGGCGGCTGGCGGACGAACGCTTTGCCGATCTCGATATCGACCGCGAGGAGATCGGCGAATTCCTGGCATCGGCCCCGCAGGTCGCCGCCGCCTTTGCCCGGCTCTACGATCGCAGCGGCCACGACACCGGCGGGGTGAACGATTCGCTGATTGCCTCGCGCCGCGAGATCGAGCGCTGGCGCAACCATTTCGCGGATCTCGACCATGCGGCCGAACAGCTGGCGGACGAATTGCGCCTGTCGCACAGCGACCTCGGCGCGGCGCTGGCCGAGCGGCTGCGCGACAAGCACCAGCTGGCCGTGCGGATCCTGCCGCTGGAAGTGATGCCCGATGCCCTGCGCCGGCTCGACCTCCACGCGCGCCAGCTGCAGCTTTCCGAAATGCTCGACCGTTCCTCGCGCAATTTCCAGATCGCGGCGCAACTGGTGACGCTGGAGCAGCGCGAGGCGATCTCCACTCTGGCGGCAGGTGCGCAGCTCGATGACCTGGCCGCGCGGCAGCTGTTCGAACGACACCTCACCGCCTATTTCGCGGCGGCACTGCTGATGCCCTATGGCCGTTTCCTGCGTGCCTGCGAGCAGACCGGCTATGATTTCACCGTGCTCCAGCGGCGCTTCGGGGTCAGCTTCGAGCAGCTTGCGCACCGCCTCACCACGCTCCAGCGGGTCGGGCAGCGCGGCTTGCCCTTCTTCATGGCGCGGCTTGACCGGGCAGGGCAATTCTCGAAGCGCTTCTCGGGCGCGAGCGGGGCGACCCTGCTGGAAAGCGAGGACACTTGCCCGCTGTGGGTGGCGCACAAGGCGTTCGAGCGGCGCGGCGAGCTGTGCCTGCAGCCGGTTATGGTCGAAGGGGCGGAAGGCGGTGCAGCGCACTGGCTCACCATGGCGCGGACAGTCGATGCCATCGGCGCCAGCGATGACGCGCGTTTCGTGATCGTGCTGGGCGTCGAGGCGCGCTTTGCCCCGCAACTGTCGTTCGCCAAGGGCATCTCGGTCGATCCGGCCATGGCGCAGCCGATCGGGCTCGGCTGTGCACGCTGCTTCCGGGAAGGCTGCCGCCAGCGTTCGCTGCCGCCGCGGGGCGCACCGCTGCGGGTGGACCGGGTCGCGCGCGGGGTCACGCCGTTCGAGTTCACACCGGCGGGGTGACCACCGACATGCCGCGGGATTGCTCTGATCCGTCAGATTGCATTTGCAAGATGTTGATTTCAAATTGAACTTCTCCGAAGTGTAAAGTTTACCGACGCTTCATTTCTTGGCGTTAGGTTCATGCCCCATGAAGGGCCTTGATCACATCGGCATGGTAGAACTGCGCTTGCCTCGGCGACGGGAGCATGCGCTGTGACCTTCGTCGACTATGGCCTGCTCGTTCCCATCGGCATTGTCGGCAATGTGCTGGGCGCGATTGCCTGCATTGCTGCGGCCGTCTGGATCCTGCGCAAGGGGGATCGGGCGCGGCGTGACCGGCGCGCGGCGATCGTCGCAGTCGGGCTGACAGGCGTTTGGGCCGGACTTGCGGCAGCGCTGACACCTTCATCGATCGCGGCGGAAATTGCCGAATCGGCCCGCAACCTCGCGCTGATCTATCTGCTGTTGCGCCTGTTCGCGAATGACGGGCGCGACGCCAGCGTGCGCCCGATCCGACCGCTTGCAGCCACACTTATCGTGGTCGAATTGCTGCAGCTCCCGCTGCTGCTGACGGCTGCTGGCCATGGCACGGGAGCCGCCGCCGCAACGCTCGCTTTCCAGGTTTCCGCGGTGCTGCATCTGCTGGTCACCATTGGCGCGCTGGTGCTGCTGCACAATCTCTATGGCGGCGCCGCGACCCAGTCTCGCCAGTTGCTGCGCTGGAGCGCGGTCGCGCTCGCCGGGAACTGGATCTTCGATCTCAACCTGCACCTGGTCGCCTACCTCAGCGCCGAGCCGGCCGAACTGCTGCTGGCTGCACGCGGCCTGGTGGTAAGCCTGTTCGCCATAGTCCTGGCGCTTGGCTGCCACGGGGCGGGGGCCGGCTTGCAGTTCCACCCGTCGCGCGCCGTCGCATTCCGCAGCCTCTCGCTGATGCTGATTGGTGGCTATCTCCTGGTGATGGTGGTGGTTACACGCTCGCTGGCATTGCTTGGCGGCGATCTGGGCCGGGCGACGCAGTTCGGTTTTCTGATCGTTGCCAGCGCGGCCGCGATTGTCTGGCTGCCTTCGGCGCGCGTGCGCGGGTGGCTGCGGGTGATGTTCGTCAAGCACCTGTTCCGGCACCGCTATGATTACCGTGAGGAATGGCTGCGCTTCACGCAAACCATCGGCCGAGGCGGCGCCACCGGCGAGAGCCTGCACGAACGGGCCGTGCGCGCCATGGCCGACATCACCGACAGCCCGGCAGGTGTGTTGCTGGTTCCAAACGAGGAAGCCGAACTGGAACTTGTCGCACGCTGGCAATGGCCGGCGATCGAAGTGCCTTCGCCAGCGGCAGACTATCGCTTTGCCAGCCGGCTCGAGCGCAGCGAGTTCATTTTCGACATCGATGCCTTGCGTGCGCGCCGTTCTGACCAAAACGAAGCGGTCGGCCTGCCGCAATGGCTGCTTGATGTGCCCGAGGCCTGGGCCGCTGTTCCCCTGATCCACTTCGAACGGCTGGTCGGCGTGGTGGTGCTGGCCCGGCCGGCGGTGGCCCGTTCGCTCGACTGGGAAGATTTCGACCTGTTGCGCGCAGCCGGGCGCCAGCTCGCGAGCTATCTTGCCGAACAGACCGGCCAGGCGGCGCTGATGGAAGCGGCCCGGTTCGAGGAATTCAATCGCCGGATCGCCTTTGTGATGCACGACATCAAGAATCTGGCGAGCCAGCTGACGCTGCTGGCGCGCAACGCGGAACGCCACGCCGAAAATCCGGAGTTCCGCGCCGATATGCTGATCACGCTGCGCAACAGTGCCGACAAGCTGCACACCTTGCTCGCGCGGCTGGGCCGTTACGGCACGGGCAAGGTCGATGCCGGGAAGGATGTCGATCTCGCCGCGCTGGCGAAGCTGCTGGTCCAGCGCTTCAACGGGATCCACCCGGTCCAGCTGACCCGCAAGGATGCCTGCATCGTCAAAGCCGATGCGGAGGCACTGGAGCAGGCCCTGCAACACCTCGTCCAGAACGCGATCGATGCCAGCGCCGCCGGATCGCCAGTGTATCTCGATGTCGGCAGCGACGGGGTCAATGGCCGGGTCGAAGTGATCGATAGCGGCCACGGCATGTCGCCGGAGTTTGTGCGCAATGGCCTGTTCAAGCCCTTCGTTTCGTCAAAGGACGGCGGGTTCGGGATCGGTGCCTTCGAGGCACGCGAACTGATCCGTGCGATGGGCGGGCGCCTCAATGTCGAGAGCCGCCCCGAGCTGGGTACGCGTTTCGTCGTGAGTATTCCGCTCGCCGCCACGCAGGGCCTGATAGCGCAAAGCAACAGAATCGAGAACGAGGTGGCATGATGGCCGAACGCAAACCCGCGGTCCTGGTGGTCGAGGACGACGAAGGCCTGCAGGCACAGCTCAAATGGGCTTATGAAGATTTCGAGGTGATCCAGGCGACCGACCGTGAAGCGGCAATCGCCGCGCTGCGCCAGTTCGAACCTGCCGTGGTGACGCTGGACCTGGGACTGCCGCCTGACCCCGATGGCACGCGCGAGGGCTTTGCCGTGCTCGACGCGATCATGCAGCTAAAGCCCGACACGAAGGTAATCGTCGCTTCGGGCCATGGCGCCCGATCGAGCGCGCTCGATGCGATCGCCCGCGGTGCCTATGATTTCTACCAGAAGCCGGTCGATATCGAAGCGCTCGGGCTGATCGTGCGGCGCGCGTTCAACCTGCACCAGATCGAGCTCGAGAACCGCCGGCTCAAGGAACGCAGCGGTGAGGAGAACCGTGTGCTTGGCGGGCTGATCACTGCCGCACCCGAGATGGTCAAGGTCGCGCGCACGATCGAGCGCGTGGCCAGGACCAATGTCTCGGTCATGCTGCTCGGCGCGAGCGGCACGGGCAAGGAACTGCTGGCGCGCGGGCTCCACGAAGCAAGCGAACGCAAGGGCGGCCCGTTCATCGCGATCAATTGCGCGGCGATCCCCGAAACGCTGCTCGAGAGCGAGCTGTTCGGCCACGAGAAGGGCGCATTTACCGGCGCGGTGAAGACCACCGAAGGCAAGATCGAGAATGCGGCGGGCGGCACGCTGTTCCTCGACGAAGTGGGCGACATTCCCCTGCCGCTGCAGGTCAAGCTGCTGCGCTTCCTGCAGGAACGCACGATCGAACGGGTAGGCGGGCGCCGTCCGATCGAAGTCGATACGCGCATCGTTTGCGCGACGCACCAGGACCTTGAGGCCATGTGCGCCGCGGGGACCTTTCGCGAGGACCTGTTCTACCGCCTGGCGGAGATCGTGGTGAAGATCCCGACTCTGGCCGAACGCCCGGGCGATGCGGTGCTGCTGGCCAAGGCCTTCCTCAAGCGCTTCGCGCAGGAAATGAACCCGCAGGTGACCGGATTTGCCCCTGATGCGCTGGCCGCGCTCGATGCCTGGCACTGGCCGGGCAATGTTCGCGAGCTCGAGAACCGGATCAAACGCGCGGTGATCATGGCGGAAGGCAAGCTGATTGGCGCGGGCGACCTCGATCTGCAGGAAAGCGGTGAGGAGCGAGACGATGTGCTCAACCTCAAAACCGCGCGCGAGGAGGCCGACCGGCGGGTGATCCGCCATGCGCTGGCGCGCAGTGAAGGCAATATCTCGAGCACCGCCAAGATGCTCGGGATCAGCCGCCCGACGCTCTACGACCTGCTCAAGCATTACGACCTGTCCGCCTGAGGCGTGTGGGGGCGGCTTCGGCCCTCTCGACAAGCTGGCAACAGGCGGGCAGGGGCAGGCGATGCGCATGCGCCTTTCGATCCTGGCCGACCCGATGATCGCTGTCCTTTTGGCAGCGACACTTCTGGCGCTGGCAGCGCCTGCTGCCGGCGAACTCAGAGCCACGGCGCAAGCCATCTCCAACATCGGCGTGTTCGTGCTGTTTCTCGTCAACGGCATGCGCGTCTCGCATGGCGAAATGGCGCAGGGGATCAGGAACTGGCGCTACTTCGGCCCTCTGGCACTATGGGTGTTCGGCGTGATGGCGGCGGCGGGCATGGGCTTTTCCGCGCTGGCCGGCGCGGTCTTGCCGCCGCTGGTCGCGCTGGGGTTCCTCTACCTGGGCATCTTGCCCTCGACGATCCAGTCGGCGACTTCCTACACCACGCTGGCGCATGGCAATGTCGCGCTCGCGGTGGTGGGCGCGGCGCTGATCAACATCCTCGGCGTATTTGTCAGCGCGCCGCTCTTCGCGCTGCTTGCCGGTGGCAGGGTGGTCGACGTCGGGCTTGATGCGATCGGGCGGATCATGCTGATCCTGGTGCTGCCCTTCGTGATCGGCCAGTTGCTCCAGCGCTGGGCCGGCGGCTGGGTCAGGGCGCGCCGGGCGCAGATCGTCTGGCTTGACCGCGTGGTGATCGGCATCGCGGTCTATGTCGCCATGTCGGGCGCGGTGGAGCAGGGCCTCATGCATATGTTCGGCCCGGCAACATGGGTCTGGCTGGCGGGATTGACCGTGGCCTTCCTGGTCACGGCGCATCTTGCGGCGTGGTGGGCAGGCCAGGCGCTCGGATATGCGATGGCCGATCGCAAGGCGTTCCTGTTTGCCGGCGCGCAGAAGAGCGTGGCGACCGGCGCGCCACTGGCGGCCGTGCTGTTCGCGCCCGATGTCGGCGGTTTCCTGATCGCGCCGCTGCTGCTCTACCACCTGTTGCAGCTGGTGATGGCAGCGCCGCTGGCTAGCTGGCTGGCGCGGCGCTAGCCCTGGCTTCGGCCGCCCGTTCCAGCCGGTTGTGGCGGACCGACCACCCGAACGACAAGCCGATCAGGATCGCCCCGATCAGCCCGGTGATCGTTTCGGGGATGTGCAGCTTGGCCGAGATCAGCATGATCGCCCCCAGCACGATGATCGCCCAGAAGGCGCCGTGTTCGAGATAGCGATACTCGGCCAGCGTACCCTTGCGCACCAGGTGGATCGTCATCGAACGGACGAACATCGCCCCGATCGAGAGGCCGAGCGCGATCACCACCATGTTGTTCGACAGGGCAAAGGCACCGATCACCCCGTCAAAGCTGAAACTCGCGTCGAGGATGTTGAGGTAGAGAAAGCCGCCCAGGCCTGAACGGATCACCGCGCCGGCCGCGCGATGCGCCTCTTCGCGCATTTCGAGGATGGTGCTGATCGCTTCCACCGCGATGAAGGTAACAAGGCCCAGTACGCCAGCGACCATGAAGGTCAGCGCTTGCCCGGTCGGCAGCAGGGTCGAGATGCCCCACAGCGCCAGCAGCAACAGCGCGATTTCGGCGGCCGGCAGCGCGGATACGCGCGCGATGCGGCTTTCGATCACTTCGATCCAGTGCACTTCCTTGTCGGCGTCGAAAAAGAACTTGAGACCCACCATGGCCAAGAAAGCGCCGCCGAAACCGGCGATCCCGACATGGGCGGAGGAAACCAGCCGCTCGTATTCCTTGGGATCGTTGAGCGACAGATTGATCGCTTCGATCGGCCCGATCTGCGCGGCGATCGCCACGATCGCGAGCGGAAACACGATCCGCATGCCGAACACCGCAAAGGCAATGCCCCAGGTCAGGAAGCGGCGCTGCCACACCTCGTCCATGTCCTTCAGCACGGACGCGTTGACCACGGCATTGTCGAAACTGAGCGACACCTCGAGGATCGACAGCACCACAACGATCCAGAGAATGCCCAGGGTAGCCCCCAGCGCGCCGGTGCTGGACCAGCCATACCATGTGGCAAGCCCTAGGCAGACAGCCGTGAAGATCAGCGAAAAGCCGTAATAGCGGAACAGTGTTTGCATGAGGTGTCAGGCCTTCGGCTGATATGTCTGGTCTTCGGTGGGGAAGGTACGGTTGCGAACCTCTTCGGCATACTGCGCTACGGACTTGCCAATGATCGAGGCGATATCCTCATAGCGCTTCACGAAGCGCGGCACGCGGTCGAACATCCCCAGCATATCGTCCGTCACCAGCACCTGGCCATCGCATTGCGCGGAGGCTCCGATGCCGATGGTGGGGCAGGACACCGCCCTGGTGGCGGCGATGGCGATCGGTTCGACCACGCCCTCGATCACCATGGCAAAGGCACCTGCCTCGTCGAGCGCCTTTGCGTCATTGAGGATCTTCTCTGCTTCCGCGTCGCTGCGGCCGCGCGCGGCATAGCCGCCCAGCACATTGACGGCCTGCGGCGTCAGCCCGACATGCCCCATAACCGGGATGCCGCGCTGGCTGAGGAACGCGACCGTTTCGGCCATCGCGATCCCGCCTTCAAGCTTCACCGCTGCAGCGCCGCTGGACTTCAGAAGATAGGTGGCACTCTCGAAGGCCTTCTCCTTCGAGGCCTCGTAGGAACCGAAAGGCATGTCGACGACCACCACCGCATGATAGGAACCGCGCACCACCGCCGCCGCGTGG
Source organism: Erythrobacter sp. (assembly GCA_049421965.1). GTDB lineage: Bacteria > Pseudomonadota > Alphaproteobacteria > Sphingomonadales > Sphingomonadaceae > Erythrobacter. Next base: position 3,735 of record JBMSNZ010000049.1, on the reverse strand, counting down.
TTGGCCATCATCTCCAGCGTCACGGGCACGGTCGATTCCAGCCCGTAGATCACCTGCGCCAGCGAATCTCCCACCAGCAGGATATCGCAATGCGCGTCGAGCAGCTGCGCCTGGCGCGCCGTATAGGCGGTCAGCATCACGATCGGCTGTTCGGTCACGCCGTTGCTTTTGCGCTCGCGGATGGCGGGCACGGTGAGGCGCCGCATCGGCTGGGGCGTGGGATGGGCGCGGCTGGTCGCCGTGTCGAGCTGGAAGGTGGTGGACATAGGGCGCCTTTAGACGCTCTTCCAAAGCTGGGGAAGTGCGGCAGTTTGCGCTTGCCAATGCCGGGCTTGCCGCTAGCTTCCGCCCCCAGTGAGGAATTTGGCCGGGCTGCGCGCCTGGCCCCATGATTTTCTAGGGGAATTGCATGTTTGGTCGCGTCAAGTCGCTCGACGCTATTCTGGCTACAGCCGAAAAGAAATCGCTGACCCGCACGCTCGGGGCACTGCAACTGACGATGCTGGGCATCGGGGCAATCATCGGCACGGGGATCTTCGTTCTGACAGCCGAAGCGGCGAACAAGGCCGGCCCGGCGATGATGATCAGTTTCGTGATTGCGGCGGTGGTCTGTGCGCTCGCCGCGCTGTGTTATTCCGAACTGGCCTCGATGGTGCCGGTATCGGGTTCTGCCTATACCTACAGCTATGCCACATTCGGCGAGATCGTGGCGTGGATCGTCGGCTGGGCGCTGGTGCTCGAATATGCGATTGCCGCCTCCGCCGTGTCGGTTGGCTGGTCCGGTTACATGGTCAGCCTGGCCGAGGAGATCTTCCAGGTCGATATCCCCAATACCTTCGTGAAGGGGCCGTTCGATCCGGTTGCGGCGGGTGAAGCACCCGGTTTCATCAATATTCCCGCGATGCTGATCGGCCTGGTCTGCATGGCGCTGCTGATCATCGGCACCAAGGAAAGCGCGCGCTTCAATGCGGTGCTTGTGGCGATCAAGGTTTCGGCGCTGATGCTGTTCCTGGTGCTGGCGCTTCCTGCGGTGTCGAACGCCAATTTCGAACCGTTCATGCCGAACGGCTTCTTCGCCAACAACGTGGTCGATCCCTTGACCAACGAGATCGTGACGGTGGGGGTTGCGGCAGCGGCGGCGTCGATCTTCTTTGCCTATGTCGGTTTCGATGCGGTCTCGACCGCGGCGGAGGAAACCATCAATCCCCAGCGTAACATTCCGATCGGCCTGATCGGCTCGCTGGCGATCTGTACCGTCATCTACATGCTGGTGGCGGCGGGGGCGATCGGCACGATCGGGGCGCAGCCGGGCGGCTCGCTGTCGCAATCCGATGATGCGCTGGCCTTTGTCCTGCGCGAGATCGGCCATGGCTGGGCTGGCGATCTGGTGGCGATCGCGGCCGGTCTGGCCTTGCCGTCGGTGATCCTGATGATGATGTTCGGGCAGACCCGCATCTTCTTCGTGATGGCGCGTGACGGCCTGCTGCCCGAGTTCTTCTCGAAACTGCATCCCAAGTATGGCACGCCGCATGTGGTGACTGCCTGCACCGGGATTTTTGTCGCTGTGTTTGCGGCGCTGTTCCCGGTCGGCAAGCTGGCCGACATCTCCAATTCGGGCACGCTGTTCGCGTTCTTCGCGGTGGCGGTGGGCGTGATGATCTTGCGCCGGACCGATCCGGATCGCCACCGGCCGTTCCGCACGCCGCTGGTATGGGTGATCGCGCCGCTGGCTGCGGCCGGGTGCGTGTTCCTGTTCTTCCAGCTGTCGGGCTATACCGAGCTGATGTTCTTCGGCTGGGCGCTGATCGGCCTGGTCGTGTATTTCACTTATAGCCGCAAGCGCAGCCATGTTGGCCGGGGGCTGGTGGAAGTGCACGAACTCGATGCCGATGCGCCGAGCTTGCCGGTTGCGCCGATGCCGGGTACCGACAAGGACTAAGGTACCGGGCTCTGGTTTTCCCTGGAGGGGGGAGTCGAGGGCCCCGTCCGCAAGGGGGCGGCCCTTTTGCTTGCGAATCGCCCTTGTATGGAACATAACAAGAACGAAACCATGATGGAAATTCGCACCCCTTCACCGCTGGCCGCCTTTGCCCGTCGTCGCGGGGCAGGCGCGCCCGTGCCCGCGCCCGTGCCCGTGCCCGTGCCTGTGCCGGTACCTGTGCGGAGCCGTGCCTGGCATCCGGCTGCCATGCCGGTGGAGAGCCATAGCGAGCTGTTCGCCGCTGCGGATGAAGGCAGCGGGGCGGCGCTGGCGCTGGCGCTGGCGCGCAAGGCGCTGCTGTTGGCGGGCCATGCCGCTCCCGCGCAGGAGGATCGGCGACAGTTCCTGTGGGTCCAGGATTGCGCGGCGGTGCGGCTGAACGGCCGCCCCTATGCCCAGGGGCTTCCGCCCGAACTGCGCCACCGGCTGATCCATGTCGAAGCGAGAACGCCCGAAGACGCGCTGTTCGCGCTGGAAGAGGGGCTGCGTTGCCGCGACCTGGCTTTCGTCATGGGCGAGATTGCGGGCAATCCCCGGGCGCTGGATTTCACCGCCTCGCGCCGGCTCAGCCTGGTGGCCGAACGGCAAGGCGTGCCGCTGTGGCTGGTGCGGCTCGATGCCCGGCCGGGCCTATCCTCGGCGCGGATGCGCTGGCAGGTGGCTGCCGCGCCTTCGCCCCCGGGGCGTTGGGACAACGCCGCACCAGGGCACCCGACCTGGCATGCCGAACTGTTCCGGGCGCGCTCTTATCCTCCTGGAGAATGGATCCTCAGCGATGGCGGCAACGGCCTCATCGCCGGCCGACCGCCCGCCAGCGCCGAAGGGGCCGCCGCGCCGGATCATGGCGATCTGGCTCGCGCAGCTGGCGGTCGATCGCTGGCGGCACGCTAACGGGCTTCAGCGCGGCGGGGGCGCGGATGCCGCGCCCACCGTGCTGATTTCGGAAACCGCGCATGGCCCGCGCATCGCGGCCGCCAATGCGGCAGGGCGGGGCGCCGGCGCGCGCGCCGGCATGATGCTGGCCGATGCGCGCACCTTGTGCCCGCAGATCGCGGCCGTGCCTTACGATCCGGCGGGAGACCTGGCGCTGCTGGAAAAGCTGGCGCTATGGGCGCAGCGCTGGGGGCCGTGGAGCGCGCTCGATCCGCCTGACGGGCTGATTGTCGATGTCACGGCGGTGGCGCATCTGTTCGGCGGAGAGCACCGCCTGCTCGCCGATGCCCGCGCGGCATTCGTCACCCGCGACCTCGCCGCCCGGCTGGCCATCGCGCCCACCGCTGGCGCCGCCTGGGCGCTGGCGCATTACGGGGCGGATGATGCGATCCTGGAGCCGGGCGAGGATGCGATGATGCGCCTGGCCGGGCTACCGGTGGCGGCTCTGCGGCTTGATCCCGATGTGCTGGCGGTGTTGCGGCGGCTCGGGCTCAAGCGGATCGGCGAGCTGGGCGGGGTGGGGCGCGATGCGCTGCAGCGCCGCTTCCGCGACCGCAAGTCACCCGCTGCCAGCCCGTTGATCCGGCTCGACCAGTTGCTGGGGCGTGTGCCCGAACCCCTGTTGCCGGTCCTGCCGCGCGATGTGCCGCTGGTCGAGCGGCGCCTGCTCGAGCCGCTCCGCCACCGCGACCTGCTCGACCAGGTGCTGCGCGACCTTGCCGGCGACATGGCGCGCGCGAGCACCGGGACGAACTCGCGTTGACCCCCGGATGCGCTGCCCTGCCCGCCAGGCAATTGAACCGAATGCGTCGCGTCGAACA
>JBMSNZ010000048.1:0-13950 GCA_049421965.1 Erythrobacter sp. | reverse complement strand
CGTTCATCCACACCCCCAGGATGCGCTCCTTCTCGCGGATCCGGATCGGTTCAGTGGGTCCCTTCAGAACCACCACGATGTCATATTCGGCGCCGCCGCGCTGGCCGCGCGGATCAAGGATCGCACCGTACAGGATCAGCTCGGTCCCGGTGAAACCCTGCCGTACCTGGACCTCTTCCTGCGACACTGCGGGCACCAGGATCGCATCGCGCTGGCCCATCAGCAGGAAGGCGGCGAGCAGCAGGAACCACGCTCTCGTCACAGCGGCGCGACCGTGTAGATCTCGTCCGGCTGCACGCCGAGGCCGAACAGCATCCGCAGCGCCACCGCCAGCACGATTGCAGCCAGCACCAGCCGCAGGATCTCGGGCCGCGCCTTCAGCGCGATCTGCGTGCCGAATTGCGCGCCCAACACCGAGCCAAGCAGCAGCATCCCGGCGAGAACGATATCGACTGCCTTGGTGGTGAGCGCATGGACCATGGTGGTGGCCATGGTCACGAACAGGATCTGGAACAGCGAAGTGCCGACCACGACATTGCCGCTCATGCCCAGGATGTAGAGCATAACGGGCACGAGGATGAACCCGCCGCCCACACCCATCAGCATGGTCAGGATGCCTACAAACACACCCATCAGGAAAGGCGCCAGCGGAGAGATGTAGAGGCCCGAGCGGTAGAAGCGCCAGCGCATCGGCAGGCTGGCGACGAGCGGATGGTGGCGGCGCTTGCGCACCTTGGCTGTCTGTCCCGGGCGCGGGCGCAGCGCGTTCAATGCTTCCTGCAGCATCAGCGTGCCGATCGCGCCGAGCATGATCACATAGAGCAGGTTGATGACGACATCAATCTGGCCGATCGCCTGCAGCAGTCGGAACAGCAGCGCGCCGATCATCGCGCCGAAGATGCCGCCGCCCACTGCGACCGCGCCCAGCTGGTAATCCACCCCGCCCCGCCGGCTGTGCGCAAGCACGCCCGAAACGCTGGCGCCGGTCACCTGCGTAGCCGCCGAAGCCGCCGCGACCGTGGGCGGGATCCCGTAGAAGATCAGCAGCGGGGTAGTGAGGAATCCACCGCCTACCCCGAACAGACCGGACAGGATCCCGGTCAGCCCGCCCAGCGCCACGATCAGCAGGCCATTCACCGACAGATTTGCGATGGGCAGGTAGACGTCCATGTCACCTGCCTAGCGCAGCGGGATGACGGATTAAAGCCGCAGTGGCCGCACAATCCCGCGTTGTTTCGCGGTCAGGCGACGGGAGGATAACTCAGCGCTCGCCAACCGCGGATTGCGCCGGGCATCCAGGCCCGGGGTTGCACTCTCCGGCAGCCACCGCGGGCTCGCGCGCCATCGCCTCGATCCAAAGCAGCTGGTGTCCCGCCGCAACCGGCAATTCGTCGGCCAGCGGCGGCGCCACGCTCTCGCGCCACATGGGCCGAGCGACCGGCACGGAAGCGGCAGGCGGCGGCGGCGATGACCTTCCCGCCGGCCTTGCGGGTGTTGGCGCGGCCTTCGTCGCGGGCGGTTCGGCTGCGGGCGCCCACGACAGGACGCGTGCGACCAACCATAGCGACAACAGCACTGCCAGCAATACCAGCGGCTGGCCGCGCCGTTCACTCTCGCTGCGGATCGGCGGTCTGCTCATTGCGCGCCTCCCAGGAACACGGCATCGGACACATTCGCGCGCGGTGAAGGCAAGGCGCATGCCTGCACGCCAGAGCAAGGCCGCAGCGCAGGCTGCAAGCAGCGGGGCTAGGTTGCCCGACAGAGGCGATCCGTCGCTCGCCGGATTCGGGACAAGCCAGGCCACAACGTTAAGTGCCAGCGCCAGATAGGCTGCGAGCAGAACCAGTGCCGTCAGTGGTGCACGCCGGTCACGCAGGCGCATCCACTTTTCAGCCAGGCTGGCCTCACGGCCTCCATCCTGCCAACCGAGCCTGTCCCAGCCTTCCAGCGCGATGCCGCGTATCGCACGCGCTTTCAGGCGGACTGCTTCGTCGATCCGGCCGGATGTATGGCGGCGCGTGGCAACAAGCGTACCGTCCGCGCTGCGGACTCGCACAAGGCTGGCGCTGCCGCCAGTTGCCGCGAGCCGCAGACCAAGTTCATAATCCTCGGCCAGCGACATGTGCGGGAACGGCTCCGCGCTCGGGCTTGCCTGCGCCAGCCGCGCCAGTGCTTCGCGCGCGCAGGCAAAACCGCCGCTGTTGGCAGGCAAGGCTGCGCCCGACGTCGCGCGCACGATAAGGTCCTTGGCATGCGCTTCGGCGAACTCCTCGTGAGGAAGGCTGCCGATCCAGCCTTGGCCCGGCTGTGCGAGCGGGCGAATCGGCAGCTGCACCAGTTCGGCGGCTCCGATCGCCAGATCGAGCAGCCGCAGCCAGTAAAGATCCACCACAATGTCATCGAGCGCGCCGAGCAGGATGAAAATCCCCGCGAACAGCAGCAATGCGTGCTGGACTGCCGATAACAATTGCCAAATCGACGCTGCTGATGCAAGCAAGGCGACCCCCATTCCTTCCCCCCGGCAGGCAGAATAACGCCAAGTCAGCAGCCTTGCAGAGACGAAGAAATTCCTGAAGCTATATTGGTACCAATGCAAAAAACCTCTGCAGTAAGATCAATCTTTGCCCCGGTGCGTGCGCTGTTTGTCAGCGACGCTTCGGCAGGAATTCTTCTGATTATTGTTGCAGCGGCTGCGATGCTGGCAGCCAATTCACCGATGGCCGCCGCCTATCGCGATCTGTTCTACGGCGAACTCGCCTGGACCCCGATTCCCAAACTCGACGATTTGCACCTGTGGATCAATGATGGGCTGATGGCGGTGTTCTTCTTCGTGGTCGGGCTCGAGGTAAAGCGCGAGCTGATCGCCGGCCAACTGGCCGATCCCGTCAAACGGCGGCTGCCGGTGCTGGCTGCCGCGGCCGGTATGCTCGTACCCGCCTGCGTCTTCATGCTGGTTTCAGGCGGCGGGCAGTTTGCCAGCGGTTGGGCGATCCCGGCCGCGACCGACATCGCCTTTGCCATGGGCGTGCTCGGTTTGCTGGGCAGCCGTGTGCCCGCCTCGCTCCGTCTGTTCCTGCTAACTGTGGCGATTGTTGACGATGTCGGCGCGGTGCTGGTTATCGCGCTGTTCTACACCCCTTCGATCAAACTCGCCTGGCTGGCCGGATCGGCGCTGGTTTTCGCCGCCATGGTGGCGCTCAACCGGCTGCGCGTGCTGCATTTCTCGCCCTATGTCCTGCTGGCACTGGTGCTGTGGTACTGCGTGCTCAATACCGGGATCCATGCCACGATCGCGGGCGTGGTCGCTGCGCTCGTGATTCCGATGGAACGGCGCGACGGCAATTCGATGCTCGAGCGGCTGGAGCACGGCCTCGCCCCGTGGAACGCTTATCTCGTGGTGCCGGTGTTCGGCTTCGCCAATGCTGGCGTCGCGCTCGAAGGGCTTGGCCTGCAGGCGCTGGTCGATCCGCTGCCGCTGGCAATCGCCGCAGGGCTGGTGATCGGCAAGCAGCTGGGCATCTTCGGGGCAGTGTGGCTCGCGGTGACCACTGGATTTGCGCAGAAGCCCGAAGGGGCCGGCTGGCTTGAGATCTATGGCGTCTCGATCCTCTGCGGGATCGGGTTCACCATGTCGCTGTTTATCGGCGGCCTGGCCTTCCCCGCACAACCCCTGCTGGTCGAGGAAGCCAAGCTTGGCATCCTTACCGGTTCGGCGATTTCGGCGCTGCTGGGCTACACGCTGTTGCGGATGACTGCCGCACGCCCCCCGGCCGAATGTGACGACCGGGGTAACGAGCCGGCTGAAAGCTGAGGCCAATGGCTCCGCCGCAGCGAATTACCAGCTGCCGGTGTTCGCCATACTTGCCCAGGGCTCCTGCGGCGCCAGGTGCCCGTCCTGCAGCAATTCGACTGAAATCCCGTCAGGCGATCTTACGAACGCCATATGGCCGTCGCGCGGCGGGCGATGGATCGTATGCCCCGCATCCATCAGCCGCTGGCAGGTCTCGTAGATATTCTCGACGCGGTAGGCGAGATGGCCGAAATTGCGCCCACCGCCATACTCTTCGGGCGCGCTGCCATCCTCGGGCGGCCAGTTGTAGGTCAATTCGACCTCGGCAAGACCTTCCTGCCCCGGCGCCGCGAGGAAGATCAGTGTGAATCGGCCGGCTTCCACATCGAACCGCCTGACCTGCTTGAGCCCGATCAGCTCGAAAAATGCGACCGTCGCATCGGGGTCGCTCACCCGGATCATGCTGTGGAGATATTTGACCATGGCAGACTTTCGTTCAAAAACGGTTCATCGATGAAAATGCACATTTCATCGCACTCAACTCTTACAGGTCAAAATGCGATGAACCAGCGAGCCATGCAAGACGACAACAACACCGATGCCGCGAAATTCTGGCATGATCCGCAGAACCGGCGCTGGTTCGGCACCGCCATGATCGTTGCGACCGGCTTGGTCGCCGGCGGCTATCTGATGGGCGACGGCCTGCTCCGTGCCAAGCAGGCCGAACGTGCGGTGACTGTACGCGGCCTCGCTGAACGCGATGTGACCGCCGATCTTGCAACCTGGACGATTTCCTTTTCCGCTACCTCACCCGACCTCGCCGTCGCGCAGGACAAGGTCCAGCGTGACCGGAAGGAAATCGAGCAGTTCTTCGCCCGGTTGGGCTTTACGGCCGAGGCGCTCCAGCCAACCGGGGCCAATGTCGCCAGCTTCACGACTGACGGAGTGACCCAGTACACGGTCCGCCAGCGGCTCGCGATGCGCACCGGTGATATCACCCGGGCGCAGCGTGCAGTCGCGCAACAGTTCGACCTGGTGAGCCGCGGGGTGATGCTCGAGGAAGGCTCGGCGATGGTCTACAGTTTCACCAAGCTCAACGACATCAAGCCAAAGATGGTCGCAGAGGCCACCCGCGATGCGCGGGCAGCTGCAGAACAGTTCGCCAACGACAGCGGCGCCGAAGTGGGGCAAATCCGCGAAGCGACTCAAGGATATTTCACGGTCGAGCCGCGCGACGGCGAAGCTGCGGCGGGATGGGGGGTGAGCGACAGCCCCTACAAGAAGGTACGGGTCGTCACCACCGTCAGTTTCGCGCTCGATTGAGCGGAGCGCTTGGCCAAAGGAAAGGGCGCGGACCGCAACGGCCCGCGCCCTCCCTTAATACTACCGATCAGATCAGAAGCTGGCGGTAATCGTCGCCACCAGCGCGTCGTCGGTGAGCTCCTCGATCGAGGGGCCTTCGACGCCCACATAGGCAACGCCGATTTCAAACTGGCCGGCGGCATAGCTGGCACCGACCGAATAATCCCATGCCTTGCCATCGTCGGTAAAGGTCAGGAAACCATCCGTATAGCCGACATGCGCATTGAGCGAGAACGGGGTTTCGCCAATGCCCACGCCGAAGTCGGTGTAAAGGTAGAGATTGTCTTCATCGCCGAGCCCTTCCTGGTCGGGCGAATAGCCGAGACCAAACGTGGTCTCGACCGGGCCGAGCGTGAAGCCGAGCGATGCCAGCAGCTCGTAATAGTCGGTTTCGGCGCCGATATCCTCGGTCGGGTAGAGATAATAGACTGCACCGATGTCGAAGGTCACGGCTTCGCTCAGATTGCCGCTCCAGCCGCCATAGATGTCGAGTTCCATGTCGCCATAGGCGTCGCCGCCGCTGATCGACGAAGCCCAGGTGCCGAGATAAAGCCCGCTGCTATGCGCGAGGTCGAACCCGCCTTGGATCGCCGGGTCGCCGCTCGAAAGCGAAATCCCGCGGAAGCGATAGTCGCTGGTGAGCGCCACATTGGCCGACAGCGTGATCGAGCTTTCGGCGCCGATCTGGCTGGCGTCTTCGCTGATCGAGGGGGTCGCCGCGTCGAGCGCGGCCACATCAACCGTCACATCGCTGGCAGAAGCCACCGCGGCCAGGTCAAAACCGGTCGCATTGTCATTAGTTGAAGCGAAGGCCGGTGCAGCGGAGAGTGCCATACCGGTGGCAAAACTTGCGGCAACGAGGCCGCGTACGGACGTGAGCATGACAACTTCCTTTTTCTGTTGTTGCTTCGTCCCACCTGCGTGCCCGGTGGCTGCCTCTTTACGCGGGCAATCTCGCCGGGGACGCAATATTCGTGCACACCTTTGCTGCAACGCACAAGGGAAATTGCGCGAAATCGAGATATGCTGCCGGAGTGTCGATTTTCGGCACCACCTGAAGTGTGACAGAGGTGCGACAGCTGCTCGGTTGCCGTTGCCCCGCCGCTCGCCTAAGGCGCATCCAGCATTAGAATTGCCGCTGACCCATGATTCTGTCGCCCTTGAGCAAGCTGTTCCGCCGTGCAACCGCGCGGCAAACGGCCCCCTGCGTTCCGGTTGGCGAGCGCTACTATGTCGTGGGCGACATTCACGGGCGGCTTGACCTGTTCGATGCGCTGGCCGGGGCGATCGAGGAAGACGAAGCCGCCAACCCTGCGGCTATGGCGAACGTAGTGCTCTTGGGCGATCTGATCGACCGAGGACCCGATAGCGCCGGGGTAATCAAGCGCGCGCGCAAATGGCGCAAGAAGCGGCAGGTGCGGATCATCGCCGGGAATCACGAGGAGATGTTTCTCGAATCCTTCCGCGATGCCGAAGTCCTGCGGCATTTCCTCAAGCACGGCGGGCGCGAGACGATCCTGAGCTACGGCATCCCGCCGAAGGACTATCGCAAGCTCACGCTGAAAGAGCTGTTCGAGCGCCTGCCGCAGATCGTCCCGCAGGAGGATCGTGACTTCGTGGCCGGGTTCGAGGACATGATCGTCGCGGGCGACTATGTCTTCGTGCATGCCGGAATCGATCCCAAGCTGCCGCTGGAGCAGCAGCGCCGCACCGACCTCATGTGGATCCGCGAGCGTTTCCTGCGGCACGAGGGCCCGCTGGAAAAGATCGTGGTGCACGGGCACACGATCTTTGACGAGATCGAAGACCGCCCGCACCGGATCGGGATCGACACCGGCGCCTTCCGCAGCGGCGTGCTGACGGCCCTGGTGCTGGAAGGCAGCGAGCGCCTCTCGATCCAGGCCGTCGAGAAGGACGGCCGCATCAAGATCAAGCGCAAGGTACTGGCTGGTTAGAAGATCCGGCCGGCAGTTTGAGGAGAGTGCCAGGGGACCTGTAAGCCGGGTTCTGTCCTGCAGGCGGTATGTTTGCACACCAGCCCCGCAGGGGCAGCCATTCATCTGGGCCATGGATCGCTCCATGGCTCGAGCAGCCAACCCGGGCCTCTCGGGGCGAAACACCCCTGCTGGGTTACAGCGCGAGGCCCCTATTTGGCCTTGCTCCGGGTGGGGTTTGCCATGCGGACCCTGTTGCCAGCGCCCCGGTGCGCTCTTGCCGCACCCTTTCACCCTTGCCTGTGAGGTTTCCCTCCATCGGCGGTATACTCTCTGTGGCACTTTCCCTGGGGTCACCCCCGGCGGGCGTTACCCGCCACCCTTGTTTCGTGGAGCCCGGACTTTCCTCGATACCCTTCTCGGATAGCGCGGCTGCCCGGCCCCCTGGCCACTCCTATCTAGTGAGTCCGCGATCGCGATCCAAGAGCAATTGGAACAGGATCGCCCCGATATGCTGGTCGATGATCCCGTCAATCAGCTCGGGCCGCCAGCGCCGCTGGAACGCTTCGACCGCCTTGTGCCCGTCAGTGATGTCATAGCCGAAGCGTTCGAGGGCGAGGTAGAAGGCCCCGTCATTGTCGAACGGGTCGCCCAGCTGGATCGTCGGGCGCGCCAGGCACAGCCCGTATTCCGCCAGCCGGTCCCACGGGAAGAGTTCGCCCGGATCGGTCTTGCGGGCGGGCGCCACATCCGAATGGCCGACGATATTGGCGCGCGGAATGTCGTACTGGCGCATGATCCGGTGCAGCAAGGGGATCAGCGCGTCGATCTGCTCCTCGGCAAAGGGGCGATAGCCCAGCGCATGGCCCGGATGGTCGAGCTCGATCCCGATGCTGGCCGAATTCACATCCTTGTGCCCGCGCCAGTACGAAGCCCCGGCGTGCCACGCCCGCTTGCTTTCGTCGACAAGTCGGACCACCTCGCCTTCCTCGGTGATGAGGTAATGCGCCGAAACCTGCGCCGCCGGGTCACACAGCCGCTCGATCGCGGTCTCGACCGGCTTCATTTCGGTGTAGTGCAGCACCACCATGCTCACCGGCAGCGCGCGCTCGTTCCAGTTGGGCGACGGCTGCTCGCGGTGGACCAGCTCGTCTCCCATGGCTCAGCCGATCATGTCTTCTGGCTGCGGCAGCACCGCGCCCATTACCAATGTTCCCTCGGTCCGCTTGTATTGTAGCCCGCCGCCCAGTTCCTCGGCCAGCATCGCGATCATATGCGCCGCCGCAGTGCGGCTCGACAACTCGCCATGCTCGAGATTGCCTTCGAGCGCCCGCCCGATCGCCTCGTCGAAGGCGATCCGGTCACCCACCGCGCGCACCACGATCTCGTAATTGCCGTCATGCAGCTCAGCGCCGATGTCGAGGCTCCCGCCCCGGATCAGCGCATCGAGCCCGATCTGCGCCAGGTTGAGCATCACCTTCACCGCCGGCTTGGGCAGGTTCGATCCGGGAATAGCCCAGTTGAGTTCGATCCGCCGTGCTTCGGCTACCAGCGTTTCCACCACGTTCTTGGCTTCCTCGACCGGCACCGCGTCGCCGAAACCGCCCGCCGCGCCAAACGCCAGGCGGAAGAACTTGAGCTTGCCGGTACTGATCCGCGCGCTCTGCTCCAGCAATTCGATGCAGCGCGCCCGCATGGCCGGGTCTTTCTCGTCGGCGAGCAGTTCAAGCCCGTTCGACAAGGCGCCAACCGGCGACAGCATGTCATGGCACAGCCGCGAACACATCAGCGCGGCCAGTTCAGTCGGAGAGGTGTTAGTCATCTTGTCCTTGCTTTGCGTGAACATGCGCACCGCATGCACCACTGTTCTAGCTCAAAAAACGCCGCCTAACCTCTTGTGGCGGCACAATGGTCGGGGATAGCGGGCGGGACTGGCGATCATTCCGGCAGTCTAGCCATCTGCAAGGCTGTAGGAAAGCGCCTCAAAGCCGCCTTTGCAATCCCGCCAGAATCTGACCTCTGCCCCCGCGATGATCGCCCATATCCGGCCGTCACCCGCCGCGCTCGCCCGGTCGGTCGCCGAAGGCACGGCGTTGCCGCCAGGATGCGAATGGTAATAACCCAGCACTTGCGGGGCGCCGTCGCTGCGCGCCGCACGATGGGCATCGATCAGCGCCTGCGGATCGATCTCGAAATGGGTTTCGGGCGCTGGATGGACATTGGCAGTAGCGCGCGCCTCCCGGATTCGGCCCTCGTGACCCAGCAGGATACCGCAGCATTCGCGCGGATGCGCGGCACGGGCTTGGGCAGCGAGCCAATCGATCACATCGCTTGTCACTTCCATCTGCATGTCGCATTGCCCTAGCATGAGTGACGCCGATGTCATCACAGGCACCATTGCCATACCCGGTCGCCTGGACAAGGCACTGGCCGAGGCCAGTGGCCTGTCGCGCGAGCGGGTCAAGGCACTGATCGGCGAGGGGATGGTCGAAGTGGATGGCAGGCCTGCCGCTTCGGCCAGCGCCAAGGGCGCTGCCGCCGCGCGGTTTGTCATCCGTGTGCCGCCCGCCGAGGAGGCCGAGGCGCGGCCGCAGGCGATCCCGCTTGAAGTCGTCTATGAAGACGCAGACCTGATCGTGATCGACAAGCCCGCTGGCATGGTGGTGCATCCCGCAGCCGGCAATCCCGACGGGACGCTGGTCAATGCGCTGCTGCACCATTGCCAGGGGCAGCTTTCAGGCATTGGCGGGGTGGCGCGCCCGGGCATCGTTCACCGGATCGACAAGGATACCTCAGGCCTGCTGGTGGTGGCCAAGAGCGATGCGGCGCATCTCGGCCTGGCGCGCCAGTTCAAGGACCATTCCATCGCCCGCCGCTATCTCGCAGTGTGCGCAGGACACCCCCAGCCGCCGGAAGGCACCATTGCCACGCGCATCGGGCGGTCCGACGCCAACCGCAAGAAAATGGCGGTGCTCGACAAGAATTCCTCGCGCGGCAAACATGCCGTCACGCATTACAAGGTGCTGCGACGGTTGAAGTCAGCCGCCTTGATCGAATGCCGCCTTGAAACCGGGCGAACCCACCAGGTCCGCGTTCACTGTGCGTCAATCGGCCATGCGTTATTGGGAGATCCACTTTATGGACGCACCCCGCCCGATTTGCGGCCGATTCTCAAAGGTCTCGGCTTTGAGCGACAGGCCCTCCACGCGGCTTCGCTCGGATTCGAGCATCCGGTGAGCGGCAAATGGCTCGAGTTCACATCGGAATTGCCCGCCGACATGCGGGAACTGATCGACCAAACCGCTCGTTAAAATCGATGAATCGCACTCCAAAACCGCGCGATCTCGTCTATATGTAACCGTGTGACCCGCAATTGCGGATGCCCATCAGGGGTCTGTGGCGCCGGGTTGACGCAAGAAAGGTTAGGGAAGAAGTGACGAAAACGAAGAACCCCACGGTTCCTGCGCTTAGCGGCGAGCAAAGCCTCAACCGCTATCTCGCCGAAATCAAGAAGTTCCCCGTGCTGACGGCTGAGCAGGAATACATGCTCGCCAAGCGCTATCAGGAACATGAAGACCCTGAAGCGGCCGCCCAGCTGGTGACCAGCCATTTGCGGCTCGTGGCCAAGATCGCGATGGGTTATCGCGGCTATGGCCTGCCGGTGAGCGACCTCATTTCCGAAGGCAATGTCGGCCTGATGCAGGGCGTGAAGAAATTCGAGCCCGATCGCGGCTTCCGCCTCGCCACCTACGCGATGTGGTGGATCAAGGCGAGCATCCAGGAATTCATCCTGCGCAGCTGGAGCCTCGTCAAGATGGGCACCACTGCCGCGCAGAAGAAGCTGTTCTTCAACCTGCGCCGGATGAAGAAGAACCTCGACGCCTACGAGGACAGCGACCTGCATCCCGACGATGTGGCCAAGATCGCAGCCGATCTGGGTGTGCCCGAGCAGGAAGTGATCAACATGAACCGCCGCATGATGCTGGGCGGGGACGGATCACTCAACACCCCGATGCGCGGCGGCGAGGAAGGTTCAGGCGAATGGCAGGACTGGCTGGCTGACGATCGACCGCTGCAGGACGAGCTGGTCGCTGACGCCGAAGAGGCCGATCTGCGCCACGAAATGCTGGCACAGGCGATGGATGCGCTCAACGAGCGCGAGCGGCACATTCTGGTCGAGCGGCGACTGACCGACAATCCGCAGACGCTGGAAGAGCTGTCGCAGCACTACAATGTGAGCCGCGAACGCATCCGCCAGATCGAAGTGCGCGCTTTCGAGAAGCTGCAGAAAGCGATGCAGCGGATCGCGGGCGAGCGCCTGCTGCCGGGTATCGCCTGATCAATCGGAACTGATGGCGTGATTCGCCCGGCGCCACTCGCCGGGCGAAATGCCTTCGCGACGCTTGAAAGCGCGCGAAAAGGCCGACACATCGGAATAGCCCAGCAGATAGGCGATCTCTCCCAGCGAGGTGCGGCCATTGGCCAGATACCCCTTTGCAAAACGGTGGCGCAACCCGGCCAGCACATCCTCGAAGGTAGTGCCTTCGGCGCGTAGCGCGCGGTAGAGCCCCTGGCCGCTCAGGCCCAGTTCGCGGGCAATGCCGGGCGCTGTCACACTGCCGGTATGCAGCACGGGCAGGATGGCCCGTTCGACCTGGCCGGCGATGCTCTGTTGCTCATCGAGTTCGGCCAGCATTCGCTCGGCATGCTCGCAAAACAGGCTGAACGCGTAGCGCGGATAACGCGCAATGCGGTAGCTCTGCCATTCCTGGCTGACCCGCATGGCATTGCGCGCTGCACCGAAGCGCACCGGCGCACCCAGTGCGCGCGCCAGTTCGGCGCCTTGCCCTTCATCGCGGTGGGTCACTTCGGCCAGGCTGGCATAGGGCGTGCTGCCGAAAGCGCGTGTGCCCGCTACCATCCGCACGAAGGTCGTTTCGGTCAGTTCGGGAAAGGGCGGTGCATCGATGCGGTTATCGGTCAGCCATAGCCCGTCGTCCTCGAGCGACAGGGAAAACCGGTTAGGCCCGGTGCACGCCAGATCGGTCGCCAGTCGGCCATAACGGTTGAGCTGGTCGAGCGCCTCACGCATGTCGCGCGAGGCATAGCCGAGCAGTCCGACGATCGAGAGATCGGCGAAGTCGGACTTCTCCGCAAAGCGGATCGGCAGCAGCATGTCGCCGGTTTGGAGCTTGGCCGCGCGCAGCAGCTCGGCATAGCGGGCAAGTTCGACGCGCTGATTGGGGCAGGAAGCTTCGCTCAGCCCGGCGATCGCGGCCAGTTCCGCCCGGTCAGCACCATGCTGCGCAGCGAAATCGATCAGCCCCAGGGCCATGCCTGCCGCCACCGACTGCCGCACTGGCCTGGCGGGAGAAGTCAATGTTTCGAACGCTATGGTCATCGACACGAACTGTATTACCGCAATAACACACAGGCAAGTTCAATTCGAAATCGAAAGCGAGACACTATGGCATCGCGCTCTGCCCTTCCTGCCGAAGAAGCGGTGATTGTGCCAACGCGCGCACGGGCGCGGCAGCAGCTTGTGCGCGCTGCTCAGGCCTGGTTTGCCGCCACCGCGCTTGGCCAGGCCCTGTTCGCGCTGTTCATCCTGCTGTTCTATTACCCCTCGACGCTGACAGGTGATTATGCGGCTTGGAACGAGAAGCCGCTGATCGACGGGTACACGCCGGGCGATGGCGCCGGGAACCTGCAATTCGCAGCCCATGTGCTGATGGCGTCGGCGATGACTGTCGCCGGACTTGTCCAGCTGCTGCCGCAGATCCGCGCGCGCTGGCCACTTCTCCACCGGTGGAGCGGACGCATCTTCCTGACGCTGGCCTTCCTGCTCTCTCTGGGCGGGCTGTGGCTGGTGTGGGTGCGCGGCACCTATCTCACGCTGGCTGGCGGGATCGCGGTATCGCTGGACGGGCTGCTGATTCTCGCATGTGGGACCCTTGCCTGGCGCGCTGCGCTTTCGCGCGATTTTGTCAGCCACCGGCGCTGGGCGCTGCGCACGTTTGCCGTGGCCAGCGGGGTCTGGTTCATGCGGGTGGGCTATATGGTGTGGGGCATCCTGACCGGCGGCGCTGGCATCGGGCCCGCCATGTCAGGCCCGTTCGACCACTTCTGGGCCTTTGCGACCCATCTCATCCCGCTTGCGACGGTCGAACTCTACCTGCGCGCCGAACGCGCTGGACCAAATGCGCAGCGCGGCATGGCGGCGCTGCTGTGGGTCGCTGCATTGCTGATCCTGGGCGGCAGCGCCGCGGCCTGGGCCATGATGTGGTGGCCGCCGATCGCTGCACTGCACAGCTGAGGGGCTGCAGGCTCAACTGCTATTCAGCGGTCGTCGGATCGATGATGTTGCGCACTTCCGAAACCGAATTGGCGGGAAACCCGGCCGACGCCGCATGCTGGCGGATCTGCTCGGCATTGTCGGCCCGGTAGATGCAGTAGATCTTGTCGTCGGTGACGTAGGAATGGACCCACTGGATGGCCGGGCCCATGTCACGCAGTACGCTGCAGGACTGCTGCGACGCGCCCTTGAGCTCGTCGGCTGACAGCGATCCTGCCCCCGGCATGTCCCGTTCGATCACGAATTGCGGCATGTGATTACTCCCCAAGAGCGCGACCCGATCACAGACTAGCCCCCACCCAGCGATTCGCCGAAGCGAAATCTGGGTGGCCTGTCGCCGGTCAGCTGGCGGGCGCGAGGTCCAGCACCGCGGCAACCATCGCCCTGGTCCCCACCGTTACCGATTCCCGCGGCGCGATCTTGAACAGAGGGGAATGGTGCGAGGGCACCGCCGGCCCGCCCTTGGCGGCCGCATCGAAATCGGCCTGCGGCGTCCCGCCCCCACCCAG
>JBMSNZ010000047.1:0-14091 GCA_049421965.1 Erythrobacter sp. | reverse complement strand
ACGCTTGCAGCGACCACCTGCCACCGGGCGCCGCGAAACATTCCGAAAGCATCGGCGAGAGCAGTTCGGTCAGCGCGTCACAGAATTCCGAATCGAGCGGCGCGCGCAGCCCGGGATATTGCGGCGTGATCTTTGCAAAATTTTGCAAAGAAGCACGCTCGATCGCGCGCTCGGGATCGTCGAGAAACCGGTCCACTGTAACAATCGTATGTTTTTCCGCGGAAAAACTGCCGATCGCACAATTCGAGAGCGAAGCAGGCAAACCAGTCATGACCTTTCCAGTCGATCCTTTGCTGCAATGCGGCATCATTCGCACGCTAACAAATCATCGGCATCAGTCCAATAACTTACTATAAAATCATGATTTACAACGGTAATATATGAGCTCACGCGCCCCGCTCAAGGCCTGGCTGCGTGGGCGCATAGCGGGCTCGCCGAACAGCTCCGCCAACATGCCGCCATGGGCATCGCACATGCGAAACAGATTCGTCCCGTCGTCCCTCGAATTTGTCACGAGGTGAGCCTTGTCTGCACCGAAAATATTGAAAAAACGTCGATTTGTTTCGAATCGCCCGGTTGTTCGCAAGACATCGATTTGTCATTTACCTCCCGCTCCAACTACGCTATGTAAAAAATTGCAAATATGAAATCCTAGAGTGATTCTTGGGGGAGGTAGTTATGGGAATTGGTCGTTACACCGTACACGCGCGCCTGCTCTGCGGTGCCGCTACGGGCCTTGCGATGGTGGCGACTGCTGCCCCCGCGCTGGCGCAGGATGCAGACACTGCGGCTCAGGCCACCGAGGAGGTCGAGGGTGAGCGCATCATCGTTTCGGGCATCCGTGCCGCGATTGAGACCTCGCTTGAGGCAAAGCGTGAAGCAACTGGTATCGTCGAAGTGATCACTGCCGAAGACATCGGCAAGCTGCCCGATCTTTCGATCGCGGACTCACTCGCTCGACTGCCCGGTGTTACCGCGCAGCGTGTGCGCGGCCGCTCGCAGGCGATCTCGATCCGTGGCCTCGGCCCGGACTTCTCGCTGGCACTGCTCAATGGCCGCGAAGTGGTCTCGGCCGGTAATAACCGCGGCATCGAATTCGACCAGTTCCCCTCGGAACTGATCGGCCAGGGCGTGGTCTACAAGACGCCTAACGCCGCGCTCGCCGCTACCGGCATCGCCGGCGCGGTGGACCTGCGCACGATCCGCCCACTCGATTTCAACGAGCGGAAGATCAACGTCTCGGCCCGCTATGTGATCGCGGATATCGGCAAGCTCAACCCCGATTTCGACGACAAGGGCTATCGCCTCTTCGGTTCGTACATTGACCAGAACGAGGCTGGCACGCTTGGCTGGTCGCTGGGCATCACCCAGCAGTCGAACCCGACGCATTTCATCTCGCGCGAACTCAAGTCGGCTCGCAATCAGACCAGCCGCACTCCGGGCGGACTGATCTATCCGGCTGATAACCCTCGCCAGGGCGTGGTGAGCCGCGAGTTCGAGCGCCTGTCAGCCACCGGTGCACTCCAGTTCGAGCCCAGTGACAAATTCCAGCTTACGCTCGATGCCTTCTACGGCGACACCAAGGATAGCGGTATTTTCCGCGGCACCGAAACCCCGATCGCTTCGTGGAGCGGCGCAACCTTCTCGAGCGCAACCGGCGACGGCCCGTTTGCGGATACGGCCACATACACCAATGTCGGCCCGATCCTGCGCACCGACACCGAGGGCAATGAATCGGAAATCTTCGCTTTCGGCGCCAATACCTCGTTCAGCGTGACCGATCGCCTGTCGCTCGAACTCGACTATGGCTATTCGAAGCTCAACCGCGACGACATCGACTACGAAAGCTACGCGGGCACAGGCCGTGCGCGTTCGGGTGCGCTCGACACGCTGACCTTCACGATGCCGCAAAGCGGGCGTTACAGCATCGACTCGCTGCTCGACTATACCGATCCGAACCTGGTTCTTCTGACCGATCCGGGTGGCTGGGGCCAGGTTGGCTTCATCAAGGAACCGAAGATCAGTGACGAACTGCATCAATTGCGGGCCGAGGCCGAATACGAACTCGACAACGGCCTGCTGAAGAGCGTTGTCGTCGGCTGGCTCTACACTGACCGCGAGAAGGACTTCGACTCGAACGAAGCCTTCATCCGTCCGACCACTGCCTTCGGTAACGGCTTGGCGATTCCGGCCGGCAGCATCATCGGCAAGACCAATTCGGGTAGCCTGGGCATGGACATCATTGCCTATGATCCCTCCAGTTTCCTTGAGGATGGTACCTACATCTACGACAAGGCCACCTTCGACACGCAGTGGCGCGTGGCGGAACAGGTCCACAATTTCTATGCCATGGCCAATATCGATGCGACGCTCGGTTCCGTGCCGTTGCGCGGCAATGTCGGGCTTAGGTATGTTCGCACCAGCCAGGACTCGTTCGGGACCCTCGGTGGTGGCCTGACCAACAACGTCAGCGACTCCTACGAGAATTGGCTGCCGAGCGTGAACCTCGCGTTTGAAGTGGCCGACGATACCTTCATTCGCGCCGCGTTTGCCCAGTCGATCACCCGCGCTCGTCTGGACCAGCTCCGCGCCAACCAGAACCTCAACATCAATCCGGCAAGCTGCGCGGATACGAACGGCGACCAGATTCCCGATGTTCTGGGAGCTTACGATCCACCTTCAGTTGTTTGCTTCAGCGTTGACGGCGGCAACCCCAGCCTGCGTCCGTACAAGTCGACTTCGTTCGACCTGTCGTTCGAGAAGTATTTCTCGCGCGGAACCGCACTTGCGGTGGCCCTGTTCCACAAGGATCTGTCGGACTGGGTAATCCAGTTCAATGCACTGGCTGACCTTACCGACCAGATCAACAATGCCGGTTATGGTGCGTTCCTTGACGCCAATCCTGAAGTGGCGGTCGGCCGTGTTGATGGCCCCGTCAACTTCTCGAGTGGCAAGATCACCGGGATCGAGGCGACGCTGCGACTAGAGTTCGCTGATCTCACCGATGCGCTCGACGGGTTTGGCGGCAGCTTCAGTTTCACCTATGCTGATGCCAAGGTTGACGACCAGAACGGTGAGGCGCTCGACATTCCGGGTTATTCGGAAACCGTGTGGTCGAGCGACGTGTTCTATGAGAAGAACGGCATCCAGGCCAAGCTGAGCGCCCGCCACCGCAGCGGCTTCCTGTCCGAAGTGCAGAACTTCGATGGCAGCCTGAGCGGCGCACAGGCCCGCAGCGAAACGGTCCTCGACGCCCAGATCGGATATACATTCCGGGATCGCGATGACTTCCTCAACGGCCTGGGCTTCCAGTTCGAAGTGTTCAACCTCACCAACGAGCCCTTCGTGACCGAGAATTCGCTGGTTGATACCAGTGGCAACGAGATCGGCGCTTTCCCGAGCCGTCACGAGACCTACGGCCGGACCTTCAACTTCACGATCAAGAAGGAATTCTGATCGGACTAAAGACTCTCTCGGGGGTCGCATTTGGAGGGGCTCGCCGGTTCGCCGGCGGGCCCTTTCATTTATGGGAGAGGAGCGATGGTCAGGCGTGCGGGCTGCGGCAATGCCGTGCCAGGAAATCGGCGTGGCTCGGCATTTCCGCCACGGCCTCGCGCATCGCCTGGGAGATGGCGCCCATGCGCTCTGCCACCGGCACATTGTCCCGCAAATCGGCAATCGCCGGCGCCCGGCGCGGCACGATATTCTGCCCCAAATAGACCGCAATCCAGCTGGGATTGTTGAACAGCTCGCGCTCGTCCGAAACGATCAGTCCGTAATTGCGGAAGTGATCGATCTTGTATTGCAGGCTGTCGGGGATGGGCATCGCCGCACAATAGCGCCACAATTCGGCATCGCCGCGCTCGTTTGCCTTGTAATGCAGAATCAGGAAATCCCGGATCCGCTCGTACTCGGTCGCGGTCTGGCGATTGTATTCCTCGGCCAGCAGCGGTGACATTTCGGAATCCGGGAACAGCGCCAGCAGGCGCAGGATGCCGTACTGGATCAGGTGCAGGCTGGTCGATTCCAGCGGTTCCATGAACCCCGCCGACAGCCCGATCGCCACACAGTTGCGATGCCAGAACTTCTTCCGCCGACCGGTGACAAAGCGCAGCATGCGGGGATCGGCCAGCACTTCACCGTCGAGCGTGCCCAGCAGGGCAGCGGCAGCTTCATCCTCGCCGATGAACTGGCTGCAATGGACATAGCCATTGCCAGTGCGGTGCTGGAGCGGAATGCGCCATTGCCAGCCCGCCGACTTCGCGGTGGAACGGGTATAGGGGGCGATCGCTTCGCCTTTGCTGCAAGGCACGGCCACCGCGCGATCGCAGGGTAGCCAGTGCTGCCAGTTCTCGTAGCCGGTATGGAGTGCTTCCTCGATCAGCAACCCGCGAAAGCCCGAGCAGTCGATGAAGAATTCGGCCGCGAACTCGCGCCCGTCAGCGAGCTTTACCGCGCTGATTGCCTCGCTTTCGGGATCGAGCAGGGCTTCGGCAACTCGCCCTTCGACCCGGGTGACTCCGCGTGCCTCGGCAAAGCCGCGCAGGAATCGCGCGTAAAGCACGGCATCAAAATGGTAAGCATAGTCAAAGGTTGACTGGATCAGCCGCCGGTCTGCCTGCGGGTGGGCAAACTTGCCTGCCTGCGACATCGCCCAGGCCATCGAGAAATCGTCGATCGGCCCTGCGATCCTTCCGGCCAGGCTTTCACGCATCCAGTAGTGATAGAACGGGACCTGGTCGAACTCTGCCCCATGCTGCCCGAACGGGTGGAAATAGCTGTGGCCGATCCGGGTCCAGTCAACGAACTGGATACCCAGTTTGAACGAACCGGCGGTCTCCTTGACGAACGTGGCCTCGTCGATACCGAGCCGCTGGTTGAAATAGCGGATCGGGGGGATGGTAGCTTCGCCCACACCCACGGTGCCGATTTCTTCGGATTCCACCAGGGTGATCTGGCAGCGCGGACCGAGCGATGCCGCTAGCGCCGCAGCGGTCATCCAGCCGGCACTGCCCCCGCCAACGATCAAAACCTGTTTCAGCGGAGCGTATTCCTGTGCCAAATTCGCTTCCCTTGGGGTTGTAGCCTTGTCCCGATGTTGCAACCGCTTCCCCGGCCTTGGCAAGCCTTCAGCCGCCGCAGCTCTCGCGGATCAGCAGGCTCGTCTCAAGCCGGTCGGACGTCGCAATGCCACCCTTGGAATCGATCAGTTTCGCCACCAGCATACGGCCTGCAAGGTTGGCATCCTGGTCAATCGTGGTGAGCGGCGGGGTGACGAGCCGAGCAGCCGGGATGTTGTCGTAGCCGACCACCGAGATGTCCTCCGGCACCCGCAGGCCGCCACGCTTGAGCGCGCGGATCGCGCCTATCGCGATCAGGTCACTTGCAGCGAAGATCGCATCGAACTTCGTGCCCCGTTCGATCAGTGCGCTGATCGCCGCATCGCCCGAATGGACGTCGAAATGGGCCGACACCTTGAGCTCGTTGCGGAACGCGATGCCTGCCTCGTCCAGTGCCTGGCGGTAACCGCGAAAGCGCTGCTCGGCCTCGGGTGCCTCGGTGTCGCCCAGGAACAGGATATCCTTGCGCCCCAGTCGCGCCAGATGCGCGGTCGCACGGCGCCCGCCCGCGACATTGTCGGACCCGATCGAGCAATATTGTGCATCGGGCAATTCCGCGCCCCAAACCACGAAGCGGTTGTCGCGCTTGGCAAGTGCGTTGAACGCGTCATGCAGCGAGCTCTGGCCGATGAAGATCACCCCGGTTGCCCGGCTGGTGGCCATGGCAAACTCGATGTCTTCGGAGGAATTTGGGCTCAAGTGGCTGATCAGAAGGTCTGCACTGCGCTCGCGCGCGGCTTCGGCAATCCCGGCCAGCAGTTCGAGGAAGAATGGGTCCGCAACGCGGGTTTCGCGCGCCTGCGGGGCAGGCACTACCACCGCGATCGTGGCGAGTGCGCCGATTGGGCCCTTTGGCATGTTAGCGCGGAAGTCATAATCGTGCTCGCGCGCGATCCGCCAGATCTGCTGCTTGGTACGGCGCTTGACTGCCGGGCTGTCATTCAGCGCGCGCGAAACGGTAGCGATCGATACGCCGGCCTCGCGCGCGATATCTTCGAGCCTTGCGCCTTTCGCGACTGGCCGGTCGGCTTCTGCCATCAGTTCTGCCCGCCTCCTGCGATGGCCCAATAGCCTGACCTTGGCTCCATGCAAGCCGGACGTGGTGCCATCGCGCCAATCTCGAGTTCGCTGGCGACCACAGAAGCTGTGCTGAATTCGCCATCAGGCGACCATTCGATCGACTTGTCCGAGAGGTTGAAGGCGCACAACACGTCACCTGTCGGCCCGCTGCGCACGAAAGCCACCAGTTCTTCGGGTGTATCGAGCAGCCTGATATCGCCGTCCACCAGCGATGGCAGGGCGCGCCGCTGGGCGAGCAGCCGGCGGGTGTAGTTGAGCATGGAATCGCGGGCGGCGTCCTGCCGGTCTACCGAAAGTTCGGCATGGGCAGGGTCCAGTTTGAGCCAGGTCCGGTTGGCGTTGGAAAAGCCGGCATGCGGTGCCTTTGCCTGCCACGGCATCGGCGTGCGTGCGCCATCTCGGCCCAGCGTATGCGGCCAATTGGCAATCGCTTCGGGGTCCTGCAGGTCCTCGAACGCGACCTGTCCCTGGGGCAGGGCCAGTTCCTCGCCCTGGTAGATGAAGGCATTCCCGCGCAAGGAAGTCAGCAGCAGCAGCGCCAGGCGGGCCATCTTCCCCAGATCATGCCCGGCAGCCCAGCGAGTGATGGCGCGCGGGGCATCATGGTTCGAAAACGCCCAGGACGGCCAACCTTCACCTTCGCTTCCGTCCCATTGCTCGAGTGATTTGCGCACCAGCGGTGCGGTGAGCTGCTCAGCATAGAGGAAATCGAAATTGTAGGCGGAATCAAGCCGTTTGCCATCGGCGGTGAAGGCCTTCATCTCGGCCAGCGGTTCCGCCCCGCCGACTTCAGCCACGGTAAAGCGCCCCGGAAACTCGTCCAGCGTCTTGCGGATCCGCTCAAGGAAAAGCGGGATGTCGGGGTGTGACTGGTTGAAGACCTTGTCCTGCATGTCGAACGGCCTGGTCACCAGCTCGAGCGGCAGTCCCGATGGCGGATTGTCGCGCAGTTCGGGATCGTGCATCGCGAAGTTGAGCGCGTCGAGCCGGAAACCGTCGACCCCGCGGCCGAGCCAGAACCGCGCGACTTCGATCAGCGCGTCCTGCACTGCAGCATTGTGCATGTTGAGATCGGGCTGGCTGGCGAGAAAATTGTGCAGGTAATACTGCTTGCGTGGACCATCCCACTGCCAGGCCGAACCACCGAACACAGACTGCCAGTTCGAAGGGGGCGATCCGTCCGGCTTCGCGTCGGCCCAGACATACCAGTCAGCCTTGGCGTTGGTGCGGTCCCTGCGGCTTTCCTGGAACCATGCATGCTGGTCCGAGGTGTGCGAATAGACCTGGTCGATGATCACCTTCAGGCCCAGCGCATGGGCTTTCTCGATGATCCGGTCGAAATCCTCGAATGTGCCGAAGCTTGGATCGATCCCGCAGTAGTCGGACACATCATAGCCGAAGTCGTCCATCGGCGAGGTGAAGAAAGGCGAGATCCAGATCGCGTCGACACCAAGTGAAGCTACATAATCGAGTTCTTCAACGATCCCTTGCAGATCGCCAATGCCGTCGCCGTTGGTGTCGCGGAAGCTGCGCGGATAGATGTGGTAGAAGATTGCGCCGCGCCACCATTCGCGCGGTGTGGGCGGTGTCGCCGATGTCTTGTCGAGAGCAGGGGCGTTCACGCGATCAATACTCCGCCTTGCACACCAGATAGCCCCTGGCAGGTACTTCGAGTTGGTAACTTCCCGGCGCATCGGCCCGCGCGCTGCATTGCCCTGCCATGGATTTCCAGCGCAATGCCCTGCCATCGACCGGAAAGCGTATTGCGCGATTGCCATTGCCCGCGTTGAAGGCAACGACGATTTCCGACTTGTCCGCAGGATCGAGCCGCGAGATCACCAGCAGCCCGCCATCGTGGTCGGCATGGCGGGTGACTTGGTCGCCGCGCCGCAAGGCCGCCTCGGCATGACGCACCTTGGCCATCTGCGCGATCGCACGGTAGATCGGGTGCTTGCCGTCGAAGTGCGAATTTGCGTGGGTGGCATCGCTCCCGGCAAGGTCATTGTCGAGATAAAGCGCGGTTTGCGAAGCAAACATCGTCTCGCGCGCATCCTGGTCATTCCCGTCGGATACGAAGCCCTGCTCGTCGCCGTAATAGATCGTTGGCACGCCGCGCGAGAACATCATCATGGCATGCCCCAGGATCACGCGATCGGTCAGTTCGGCCTCGGTTATGTCAGGGCGCGCGCGTTTCACGAACATCGAGAACCGTCCCATGTCGTGATTGCCGAGGAAGGTCGGCAATTGCCGGGCGGTGGCAAAGCCTTCGGCATAGGCGGCATCGGCTTCGAACAGATAGCTCAGTGCGGTTGCCGGGCGTCCATCTGCAACCACGTTCTGCACGCGGCTCTGGAACGCGAAGTCGAGCACCGCGGGCAGCTTGCCCGCAGTGGTGAACTTGGCGAGCTGCGCCGGTTCGAACTCGTAGGCTTCGCCAAACATGTGGAAGTGCGGGATGCCTTGCGCCTTGGCGCGGTCGAGGATCGCCGGGGCAAACTGCTGCCAGAACTCCAGGTTCTCATGTTTGGCGGTGTCGATCCGGAATCCATCGACGCGGAAATCGGTGATCCACTGCTTGTAGATTTCGATGAAGCCTTCGACCACGCGCGGGTGCGACGTCATGACATCGTCGAGCCCGGAGAAATCTCCGGTGACGCGGCTTTCGCCTTCCCAGATGCTGTCACCGCGATTGTGGTAATAGATCGGGTTGTTCAGCCATTCGGGGTTCTTAACCTTGCGTTCGGCCTTGGGCACATAGGTCGTGTAGGCCCAGTCCGGATTGGTCAGCCGGGCAAAGTTCGAAGCGGTAAGATGTTTCGTATCGGTGCCGAGGAAACCGTGGTTGATCTGCTTGCCGCCGGGCCCGCCTCTGGTGGTGTAGGGGAAATCGCCCTGCGAGCGATACGGGCAGCTGGCATTGTCGCGAAACTCGGCCGGCGCGGTCGGGCCGTGGCATTCCTCGTATTTGATAACATCGGCGGTGTGATTGGTGATGATGTCCATGTAGACCTTCATCCCTCGCGCATGCGCCGCCTCGACCAGCTTCTTGAAATCCTTGCGCGAGCCAAGGTGCGGGTCGACATTGAGGAAATCGGTGATCCAGTAACCGTGGTAGCCGGCGGATTCGCGCCCCGGCGGGCCCTGGACCGGTTTGTTCTGGAAGATCGGCGTCAGCCAGATCGCCGTCGCACCGAGACCCTGGATGTAATCCAGCCGCTTGATCAGCCCCTTGAGGTCACCGCCCTGGTAGAACCCCTTGTGGGCAGGATCGAAGCCGTGGTCGAGCCGTCCACCCTTGATCCCGCCGCGGTCGTTGTCCGCATCGCCATTCTCGAACCGGTCCGGCAGGACGAAATAGATCACTTCGTCTTCGGGCAGCCGTTGCTGCGGCGCAGTATTACCCGCGCTGGCCGCAATCGGGCAAAGCGCAGCCAGAATCGGAAACAGAAATGTTCTCATTGCCAAGACTCCCCGAGTCATCGATGCCATGGCTCGAAGGATTTTACAAATTTTTGTTTTGCGTGCCTGATACGCCAACGGCACGAAAAGTGCTTGATTTGCCTATGCATCAAGCATCCCCAGCGGTGAACGCCGTGTCCGAATCCACTGAATGCCGGAATTTCTTGCAAAAATTTGCAGTTCGGTCAGACTGCGACTCAATCGGGAGAAACCGCATTCGCAGCGCTGATCCATACCCTAGGCCATAACGGGCCGGAGGTCACGCATAAGCTGAGTGCCGCGACGGGGATGGAGAGGGTCAAAAAATGAAGAAACCGGCGATGAATCCGGCGCAGATCTGGAACATGAGTTTCGGGTTCCTGGGAATCCAGATCGGTTTTGACCTGCAGAACGGCAATGTCAGCCGCATCTTCCAGACGCTGGGCGCGCAGGTGGACGAGCTGGCGATCCTGTGGATCGCCGCACCGATGACCGGCCTGCTGGTGCAACCGATCATTGGCCACTTGTCTGATCATACCTGGGGCCGGTTCGGACGGCGTAGGCCCTATTTCCTTGCAGGAGCGATCCTCGCAAGCCTCGCGCTGTTCGTGATGCCCAATTCCCCGGCCTTGTGGGTCGCGGCCGGCATGCTGTGGATCATGGATGCCTCGCTCAACATCACGATGGAACCATTCCGGGCTTTTGTGGGCGATAACCTGCCCGACGAGCAACGCACCACCGGCTATGCCATGCAGAGTTTCTTCATCGGGGTGGGCGCGGTGGTGGCCGGGGCGCTGCCGTGGGTGATGACCAACTGGCTGGGGATGAGCAACACCGCGCCCGAAGGCCAGATACCCGAAACCGTGCATTGGGCTTTCTATATCGGCGGGGCGGCATTGTTGGCCGCAGTGTCGTGGACCGTGCTCAAGACCAAGGAGTTCAGCCCTGAGCAGCTGGCCGCCTTCGAGGCCGCGCGGCAGGCAGAACTGGGCGTTTCGGCGGAAGCGGAAGGCAGCACGCAGCGCAGTGCCGGCCAGTTCCAGCGCGGGGCTGCGGTCTGGGGCATAACGGGGTTGGCTCTGGCTGCCTTCATCTTCATGGCGCGGCAGGACCCGCGCCCGGCGGCGCTGGCCTTCCTTGGCGAAATCGAGATTGCCAAGGAGCTTTATGTTCTCGCCGGGCTGATCGGTGCCTTCGGCGTGATCCAGCTGATCGCGGGCATGCTGCGCAGCCAGGCGCGCGATCGCAACGGCTTCATGGAAGTGGTGAACGACCTGTTCGCCATGCCGCAAACGATGCGTCAGCTGGCGGTGGTGCAATTCTTCAGCTGGTTCGCGATGTTCGCCATGTGGATCTATGGTACGCCCGCGGTGGCCGAGTATCACTTTTCCGCGCCTGATCCGACGACCAGGGGTTATCAGGATGCAGCCGATTGGTGGAGCCTGCTCGGCTCTGTGCGCAACGGCGTGGCGGCGGCCGCGGCCCTGGGCTTTGTGCTGATTGCCGCACGGATTGACCGGCGCAGGCTGCACGCGGCCAATCTGTTGATCGGAGCGCTCGGCTTCTCGATGATGCTGGTGATCCGCGATCCGCAGCTGCTCTGGCTGGCGATGATCGGTGTGGGCGTGGCCTGGGCGTCGATCGTGTCGCTGCCCTATGCGATCCTGGCCGGCTCCGTTCCGCCTTCGAAAATGGGCATCTACATGGGGATCTTCAATATCTTCATTGTCGTCCCGCAGCTCCTCGCGGCTACTTTGCTCGGCTTCCTGGTGACCAATCTGTTCGATGGCGCACCGATCTATGCCATGGCGATTGCGGCGACATCCTTCGTGCTGGCGGCGATCGCTACGATGTTCGTGCGTGACGCGGAGCAGGATGCGCGCCTTGCCGCTGGAGCGACAGCTTGACCCTGCGCCAGTCGCTCTCGGTTGTCGCATGCGTTGCTGCTGCTGTGGCAGCGGGCCTGGGCCATGGTCCAGCGCTGGCCCAGGTGCCTGATTACGCGCCGAAACCCTATGTCCAGCTCAGGCACGCGGACTGGACCCGCGATGCGGTGATCTACCAGCTCAACACCCGCCAGTTCACCCGTGAGGGCACCTTCAGGGCAGCCCAGGCGCATTTGCCGCGCCTCGCCGCGATGGGGGTTGATATCATCTGGCTGATGCCGATCCAGCCGATCGGCGCGGTCAATCGCAAAGGCGATCTTGGCAGCCCCTATTCGGTGCGCGACTACCGTGCGGTAAACTCCGAGCTCGGCTCTGAAGACGATCTGCGTGCCTTCGTGAAGGAAGCGCACCGGCTCGGTATCAAGGTGATACTTGACTGGGTGGCCAACCATACCTCGTGGGACAATCCGCTCACCAGCCAACACCCCGAATGGTACGCCAGAAGCCCCGAAGGCAAGATGATCCCTCCGATCGGCACCGATTGGGACGATGTGGTGACACTCGACTACTCGCAGCCGGGCTTGAGGCAATACATGACCGAAAGCCTTGCCTATTGGGTGCGCGAATTCGATATCGACGGCTACCGCGCCGATGTGGCCGGCTATGTCCCGCTCGATTTCTGGGAAACCGCCCGCGCCCAGCTCGATGCGATCAAGCCGGTCTTCATGCTGGCGGAATGGGAACAGCGTGATCTGCATGCGCGGGCTTTCGACGCGACCTATGCCTGGGGCTGGAAAAACGCGATGCAGCGGATCGCCCGGGAGGGTGGGGCAGGCCCGATCCGCTCCTATTATGCGGAACAGCGCAACACCTGGCCGCACGCGGGCTATCGCATGGTCTATACCGACAACCACGACCAGAATTCATGGGATGGCGTCGCGGAGGAGATCTATGGTCCGGCCTATGAGGCTGCGATCGTCCTTTCCTTTGTTGGGGGCGGGATTCCGTTGATCTACAATGGGCAGGAAGCCGATCTCGATCATAAGCTTGCCTTCTTCACCAAGGACGAGATCGTGTGGCGCGAGGGCAAGCGGGCCGATCTGTTCCGAAAGCTGATCGCGCTCAAGACTGAGGAACCTGCGCTTTGGAACGGCGCGGCGGGTGCGCCGATGGTGGAAGTGCCCAATAGCGCCAGCGCGCAGGTTTACAGCTTCGTGCGCGGCGCAAAGGGCGAGCGCGTGTTCGCGGTATTCAACCTGTCACCCGAACCGCGAAGTGTGACGTTCACGCTTGACCGGCATGTGGGGCAATACCGTGACGCCCTGACCGGCGAAGCGGCTAGCCTCGATGCGGGTAGTCTGGTTGCACTCGGCCCCTGGGGTTATCGCATCTATCGTGAGGATGATTGAAGTGGAGAGGAACTTTCCGATGCCGAACCTGATGTAGCGGCTTGTCCTGGCGGCACTGTTGCTGCTGGCACCCTTGTTCCCGGCGGCCGCCAAGCAGGTGGTCGCCTCGCCCGATGGCCGGATCGTGGTGACAGTCGACGTCAATGGCGAGAACCGTGCGTTCTACCGGATCGATCTCGACGGCAAGCCGCTGCTGACCGAAAGCCGTCTCGGCTTCCTGCTGGCTGACCAGGACAAGCTTGACCGGCGGTTGGCGATTGTCGCGGGCGATACATCGAGCAACGAAAGCACCTGGGAGCAACCCTGGGGCGAACGGCGCTTTGTTCGCGACCATTACAACCAGCTGACCGTTCGCTTTGAGGAAGCGAGCGAGCGCAAGCGTGCCTTCGGCGTGGTGTTCCGCGTGTTCGATGATGGCGTGGGCTTCCGTTATCTGTTCGATGACAAGAGCGTGGGTGAAACGCTGCGAGTGGCTGACGAGCTTACCGAGTTCAATCTTGCCAGCGATGGCAAGGCGTGGTGGATCCCGTCAGGCGAGTGGAACCGCTACGAGTATCTTTATGAGAGTACCGCGATCTCGGGCGTGGGCACCGCGCTGACCCCGCTGACCTTCCGGCTCGACAACGGCACCCATGTTGCGATCCACGAGGCGGCGCTGGTCGACTTCGCGGGCATGTTCGTGAAGCGCGTACGCAACACACATTTCCGTGCGACTTTGGCACCCAGCGGCAGCAGCTCGGCGCGCGCAGTGCGCGACATTCCGTTCGTCACGCCCTGGCGCACGATCCGCATCAGCGACACCGCCGCGGGGCTAGCGCGCAGTGATATCGACCTGAACCTCAACGAACCCAACAAGCTGGGCGATGTCAGCTGGTTCAAGCCGCACAAATATGTCGGCGTTTGGTGGGGCATGCACCTAGGTACGGAAACCTGGAGCTCGGGACCCAAGCACGGCGCCAACACCGCCAATGTGAAGCGTTACATCGACTTTGCGGCCAAGCATGGTTTCGCCGGGGTGCTCGTTGAAGGCTGGAACGTGGGCTGGGACGGCGACTGGATCGTAAACGGCGACCTGTTCAGCTTCACCGAAGCCTATCCCGACTACGATTTCGAGGAACTGGCACGCTATGCCGGCAAAAAGGGCGTGTCGATCGTCGG
>JBMSNZ010000046.1:0-14329 GCA_049421965.1 Erythrobacter sp. | reverse complement strand
CCGGTGGCGACAAACAGCAGGAAGAAGCCGGCAATCAGCGCCGAGTAGAATGGCTGAAGCTGCGCCGTGCCTTGTGCGCTTTCGTCGATCAGCGGCGTGAAACCCGGCATCAGCGTCAACGCGGCAAACAGGCCGACCACGGCCAGCGCTGCCAGCCCGGCGAGGCGCAGACCGCGCCGCTCCGCATCGGTCAGTTCGGACTTCGCCAGTTCCGCGCGCAATTCCTCGTCCGGCTCCTTGCCCCAGGCGCCCAGCCGCGGCTCGACGATCCGGTCAGTCACGAACCAGATGATCGGGGTGAACAGGACCACGATCGAGAGGATGAACCACCAGTTGCCGACCGGGTTCATGGTCCAGCCCGGCTCGACGATGCGCGCGGCTTCCTGTGTGAAACCGAACAGCAGCACGTCGATCTGGCCCGGGGTGATATTGCCGGCATAGCCGCCAGAAACCGCCGCGAACGACGCCGCCAGCCCCACCAGCGGATGCCGTCCGACCGCTGCATAGAGGATCGCCGCCAGCGGGATGAACACGACATAGGCCGCGTCCGAGGCATGGTGCGAAACCATCCCGATCACTGCCACCAGCGGGGTCATCACCGCGCGCGGGGCATTGCGCAGCGAACCGCGGATCAGCGCCGAGAACAGCCCGGCCTTCTCCGCCACCGCTGCGCCCAGCACGATCACCAGCACCAGCCCCAACGGCGCAAAACCGGACATGGTCCGGGGCATTTCGGTGAACAGGCGCGCGAGATTTTCTTCGTTGAACAGGCTGGTCGCGCGATAGGTCAGCACGCCGTTCTCGAGCTCGCCCCACTGCGGCGCTTCCTCGCCGGTGTAGGGCAGCGAAGCCTGCCAGCCGAGCCAGGCACCGATCTGCGACAGCACCATCAGGAAGAAGATCAGATAGACGAAGATGATGATCGGATCGGGCAGCTTGTTGCCAAGCCGCTCAATCGCTCCGAGGAAGCCGCCCTGCTTCGGGGAGGAAGCGGTATTGCCGGGGGCGCTCATCCTGCGGCTCCAATCAGTTCGCGGCCGATCAGCATGCGGCGGATTTCATTGGTGCCGGCGCCGATATCGAGCAGCTTCGCGTCGCGCAGGTAGCGTTCGACCGGCCAGTCCTTGGTATAACCTGCGCCGCCCAGCGCCTGCACACTCTCCGCCGCCACCTTGAAGGCGTTCTCGCTCGCCAGCAGGATCGCGCCCGCCGCATCGAACCGGGTCGTCTGCCCGGCATCGCAGGCCTTCGCCACGGCATAGGTATAGGCCCGGGCCGATTGCAGCGCGACATACATGTCCGCCACCTTGGCCTGCATCAGCTGGAACGCGCCGATGGCCTTTCCGAACTGCTTGCGCTCGCGGACATAGGGGATCACGCAATCGAGGCAGGCCTGCATGATGCCGAGCTGCAGCCCGGCCAGCACCACCCGTTCGTAGTCCAGCCCGCTCATCAGCACGCCCACGCCGCCATTCACGGGCCCCATCACGTTTTCTTCGGGCACCTCGCAATTGTCGAACACCAGTTCGGCGGTGGGGCTGCCGCGCATTCCCATTTTGTCGATCTTCTGCCCGATCGAGAAACCGGGCATGTTCTTCTCGATCAGGAAGGCGGTGATCCCGCGCGATCCGGCGTGACCGTCGGTCTTGGCATAAACCACCAGCGTGTCCGCATAGGTGGCATTGGTGATCCAGAACTTGGTGCCATTGAGGACATAGCCGCCCTGCACCTGTTCGGCCTTGAGCTTCATCGATACGACATCGGATCCGGCCGAGACCTCGCTCATCGCCAGCGAGCCGACATGTTCGCCGCTGATCAGGCCGGGCAGGTATTTCGCTTTCTGCTCGTCATTGCCCCAGCGGCGGATCTGGTTGACGCACAGGTTCGAATGCGCGCCGTAGGAGAGGCCGACCGATGCACTCGCCCGGCTCACTTCCTCGACTGCGATGACATGTTCGAGATAGCCCAGCCCCAGGCCGCCCCATTCCTCTTCCACCGTGATGCCGTGCAGGCCCAGCTCGCCCATCGGCACCCACAGCTCACGCGGAAACCAGTCTTCCCGGTCGGCCCTCTCGGCCAGCGGCGCGATCTGCTCGTCGGCGAAGCGGCCCACGCTTTCGCGGATCATTTCCGCACTCTCGCCCAGCTGGAAGTCGAATTGGGGGGTTGCCCGCATGTGCCTGTGTCTCCTTGCTGTTGCCCATAACAGCGCGGGCGCGCGGCGCAAACCGGTTGCATGTGAAATCACACCGCAACGACACCGCGACGACACCGGCATGACATTGTAATGCGACAGCCATGATCCGGAGTTTGTGCCGCCATGCGATTGCTGTATGGGCGGCGGCGAAAGGACTCGCGCATGCAACTCGCGCCGACGTCTGCCTTGGCCGAAGGGCCGGATAAGCCGCAAAGCGTTTCTGACGAGCGCGCGCGGCTTCGCGTCATCGCCGGGTTCGGGCCCGACGCGCTGCAAGATGACCCCGCGCTGGCCGAGATCACTGAGTTCATCGCCAAGCTCTGCAACGCCCCTATCGCGCTGGTTACCCTGGTCGAGAACGAGCGGCAGCGTTTCCTCGCGAGAACCGGATTGGACCAGAAGGGCACGCCCCGTTCCTCCAGCTTCTGCGCGCAGGCCATGCTGGGCGACGGGCCGATGGTGATTGCCGACGCTGCCGAAGATCCCCGGTTCAAAGACAATCCGCTCGTCACCGGGCCGCCGCACATTCGCTTTTATGCCGGCGCGCCGCTGGTCAGCAGCGAGGGCGCGGCGCTAGGCGCGCTCTGCGTGATAGACACCGAGCCGCGGCCGGCCGGCCTAACCGCGCTGCAGCAGCAAGGGCTCGAGGTGATGGCCCGCGCCGCACTCCAGCGGCTTGAAAGCCATCGCAGCGGCCGCACGGCCGACCGGTTGAAGGCGCAAAGCCGCACCGCTTTCCGCACCATTCTCGACAGCCTGCCCGATATCGCCTGGTCAGCCGATCCCGACGGTACGATCACCTATGCCAACGAGCGCTGGAAACAGGTGACCGGGCTGGCCGACGGGCAGATGGATTTCGAATCGGTCAAGGCCGCGTTCCATCCCGACGATCTTGACCAGTGGCGCCGCAACTGGCTCAGGGCACTCGAAAGCCAGGAACCCTACGAGGCGGAGTACCGCCTGCGCCAGGCCGATGCGAGCTATCGCTGGGTGCTGACCCGCGCTTTGCCGGTGTTCGATGCTGACGGGCAAATCGAGAGCTGGTTCGGCTCGATAACCGATATCGATGCAGGCCACCGCCTCTCGGAAAGCCGCGATTTGCTGGCGCGGGAGCTGGCCCATCGGATCAAGAACATCTTCGCGGTAATCAGCGGACTGGTCGCGCTGCGCTCACGCGGGAATCCCGCACTCAAGCAATTCGCCGACGATGTGGTCGGATCGATTCATGCGCTGGGCCGGGCGCAGGATTTTGTCCGCCTTCCTGGCAGCGAGCACGAAGAGGATCTGAAGGCACTGCTAGGCGCCTTGATGCAACCCTATGACGAAGGCGGCCGGGGCCGCATCGCGATCGGCGGGGATAGCGCCCGGTTCGGCCCGCGCGCGGCGACGCCGCTGGCGCTGGTGTTTCACGAGCTGGCAACCAATGCCGCCAAATACGGGGCGCTCTCCACCGGCACCGGTGCCGTGCGGATCGAACTTGGCACCGACGGGGAGGATTTGCGGATCGTCTGGCGCGAACGCGGAGGGCCGCCGATCGCTGCACCACCCGGACATTCAGGCTTCGGTTCGCGGTTGATCCGGTCTGTCGTCACCGGCCAGCTTGGTGGCAGCATCGAGCAGAGCTGGCCAGGCGAAGGGCTTGAGCTGACGATTACCTTGCCGCGCGGGCGGCTGCTCAACTGACGCTTGGCCGCGCCAGCGTCCGCGCCTAACGGTGGCGCAATGGAGCCAGCCACCGTTCCCATGATCGCCTGCGAAGGCCTGACGCGGCGTTACGGCGCTGTGGTGGCAGTCGATGCGGTGACGCTGTCGATCGCGCGGGGCAGCTTCGTGGCGCTGGTCGGCGCATCGGGTTCGGGCAAATCCACCCTGCTGCGGCTGGTCAATGCGCTTGAACGGCCCAGCGCGGGCCGCGTGCTGGTCGAAGGCCGCGACGTGGCGGGCCTCGATCCCCCCACGCACCGGCGGCGGATCGGCTATGTGTTCCAGTCGATCGGCCTGTTCCCGCATATGAGCGTGGCGGGAAACATTGGCATCGGCCCGCGCCTGGTGGGCGAGCGATTATCAGCCGCGCGCATCGGTGAATTGCTCGAACTGGTCGAGCTGGACCCGGCGATGGCCACACGCGCGCCGCACGAGCTTTCCGGTGGCCAGCGCCAGCGCGTGGGCGTGGCGCGGGCACTTGCCACCAGCCCGGGGCTGCTGCTGATGGACGAGCCATTCGGCGCGCTCGACCCGATTACCCGCGCTGCGTTGGGAGCAAGCGTGCGCGAGCTGCACGGGCGGCTCGGTCTCACCACAGTGATGGTGACCCATGACATGGCCGAGGCGCTGCTCCTGGCTGATCGGGTGCTGGTGATGGCAGAGGGGCGCATCGTTGCCGACGAGGCCCCGTCCGCGCTGCTGGGCGGGGCGGGCGGGCCGATCGCCCAGCAACTGGTGGCGGTGCCGCGCGAGCAGGCCGACCGGCTGACCGCGCTCGAGCGCCGGGGCCATACGGCATGAGCGGGATGGCGGACGCACTTGTCGCGCTGACACCGCAGCTGGCGGCGCATGTCCTGCTTTCGGCGGCGGCGCTGGCGCTGGGCATTGCCGTGGCACTGCCACTGGCAGTGTGGGCGAGCCGTTCGGCCGCTGTGGCGCGGCTTGCGCTTGGCTTCGCCAGCCTGGTGCAGACCGTGCCAGCGCTGGCCCTGCTGGCGCTGTTCTTCCCCATCCTGCTGAGCCTGCGCGCCGTCTTCGGAGAAGGTCTGCCGACGCTGGGTTTCCTGCCCGCATTGCTGGCGCTGGGGCTCTATGCCCTGCTGCCGATCCTGCGCAACAGCGTGACGGCGCAGGCCAATCTCGAACCCGGCGTGCTCGAAGCGGCCGATGCGGTAGGAATGACCGCGTGGCAGAAGCTGCGCCTGGTGGAGGCACCGCTGGCCGCGCCATTCGTAATGGCCGGGATCCGCACCGCCGCGGTGTGGACCATCGGCGCAGCGACGCTCGCCACCACGATCGGGCAGCCCAGCCTGGGCGATCCGATCTTTGCCGGGCTGCAGACGCAGAACTGGGCGCTGGTGCTGGCCGGCTGCCTCGCCGCAGCGGGGTTGGCGCTGGTCGCCGACATGCTGCTGGGCCTGATCGAGCGCGGCCTGCGCGAGCGCCGGCGCGGACTGGCTGTGGCCGCACTGTCTGCCGTTCTGCTCGGCGTAGGTGCCGCTCTGCTGGCGCAAGCCGGCATCGGTGAGCGCGAGCGGGTGCTGGTGGGCGCCAAGGGCTTTTCCGAACAGTACATCCTGGCCCGGCTGATCGGGCAACGGCTGGAGGCAGCCGGCTATGCGGTCGAATATCGCGACGGGCTGGGTTCGGCGGTCGCACATGGTGCGCTGGCAAGCGGCGAGATCGACCTGCTGGTCGATTACACCGGCACGATCTGGACCAACCAGATGAAGCGTCGCGACAATCCGGGGCGCGACGCGATGCTGGGCGAGATCGGGCAATGGGAAGCTGCGACCAGCGGCACACACGTGCTCGGGCGGCTCGGCTTCGAGAATGCCTATGCCTTTGCTATGCGCGCCGACCGCGCAGCGCAGTTGGGCGTAAACGACCTCGGCGATCTGGCCCGCGTTGCTCCGCAGCTGACCGTGGGCGGCGATCCGGAGTTCTTCGAGCGGCCCGAATGGAAAGCGGTGCGCGATGCCTATGGCCTGGCGTTCCGCCGCCAGCGCAGTTTCTCGCCCACTTTCATGTACAATGCCCTGCAATCGGGCGAGGCCGATGTCATCGGGGCCTATACTTCCGACGGACGGATCGCTGCTGACCGGCTGCGCGTGTTGGCCGATCCGAAGCGTGCCTTTCCTAATTACGATGCGATCCTGCTCGTCAGCCCCGAGCGCGCGGATGATCGCGCGTTGCTGGCGGCGCTCCGCCCGCTGGCCGGAAGGATCGATGTCGATGCCATGCGCAAGGCCAATTTTGCGGTCGACCGCGACGCCGACAAGCTGACGCCGGACGAGGCTGCAAGAGAACTGGCGAAAGACGCGGGGCTCTAGGGTCAGGACCCACTAATCGCATGAGCCGTGATGGCCCGTTTGCGGGATGAAATGCAAGGAAGGCGCTGAAAAAGCGAGCCCTTCTCGCTTTGAGGCGGCTGACGACGCAGTTCGCCCGCAAACGGCCACCCGCAGGGCTTGAGCCAGAATTGCCCAGGGCGGTGTCGCTCGCTTGGCCAATAGCACCACTATTCCACTTCGCTCGCTCCGTGCCCTGAGCAATTCTGGCTCAAACCACGGCCATGCGCTTAATGAGTCCTGACCCTAGATCGGGAAGCCCGGCGCCTGTTCGGGCCAGCTCGGCGCGGCAAGGCCCATCACCTTGAACAGCAGCCCCATCTGGTCTTCGGCGATCAGGCGGTCACGCTGGCGCGCGATCACTGCTGCCTGGTCCGGCGCGCGCCGCTGCAGCGCTTCGGTGCGGGTCTCGATGCCAAGCGAACGCAGCCAGTCGCCCTGCATCTCCACGCCGAACAGCCGCGCACCCTGGCGCTGCGCGACCTTGCCCAGCATCTCGAAATCGACATGTGCGGTAAGGTCGGCCTCGCCCGGTGCGGCGAAGACATCGACTTTCTTGTGCGCGCGGATCGCCTGTAGCGTGGAACCGGCGCGCAGTTCGCGCGCGCCGTAATCGATCACCAGCGCCGCGCCGCCCTGCGCCACCAGCCGGTCAGCCAGTTCCGACATGATCGCGGCAGCCGCCGGGCTGGTCTCGATCATCGTGCCCTGCCGCGCGGTACGCCAGCTGTCGGGCACGATCGTATCCATCGGCTTGTCGCCGGCGACGAAAATGAAGCGATCGCCATCAAGCCCGACCATGCGTTCATGCCACCCCTGTGCCGAACGAATCAGCTGGTGGATCGGCAGCGCATCGAAGAATTCGTTCGCCACCACCAGCACCGGGCCATCCTCTGGCAGGGTGGTGATGTCATCATGGTGCACCGCGTGGCGGATTGCCTTGCGCTGGATCTGGCGCAGTTTGGCCGAACCTTCGACGAAGTGGACCTGCGGCTCCAGCCCGTAACGCGCCGCGGTGCGCAGCGCATCGCTGGCCAGTGTGCCGCGGCCCGGCCCCAGTTCGACATAATGCACCGGATCGGGCCGCCCGGCGCGCACCCACATGTCGGCCAGCCACAGGCCGATCAGTTCGCCGAACATCTGGCTCACTTCGGGCGCGGTGATGAAATCGCCTGTCTCGCCCAGTGGATTGCCGCTGGTGTAATAGCGCGCGTTGCTCTCGCCCATGTACTGGGCAAGGCTGATCGGGCCGGTCTCGCGGATCAGCCGGCGGAACGTATCCGCCAGGCTGGCCGGCAGGTTGTCGTTCATGCCTGCGCCGGTTTCCCCCCGACGCTGCCGATCGGCGCGCGACTGAGCGCGTAGAGCATTACAATCAATCCAAGCAGAATCAGCGGTATGGTGAGCCATTGCCCCATCGAAAGTCCGGTTGTCGCGGCGAATTCAGCCAGATGTGCATCGGGTTCGCGGAAAAATTCGTTAACAAAGCGGGCCACGCCCATCCCGAATGTAAAAATTCCGACCAGCAGGCCCGGGCGATAGCGGGCGCCGGTTTTCCAGAACAGCGGGATCAGCACAGCCAGCAGCACCAGGCCTTCAAGCCCGGCCTGGTAAAGCTGGCTGGGATGGCGCGCCTGCGCATCGGCAGCCGGGAACACCATGGCCCAGGGCACATCGGTGGGTCTGCCCCACAATTCGCCGTTGATGAAATTTGCCAGCCGGCCGAGCAGCATGCCCATCGGCACGCTGACGGACACGTAATCGGCCACGCGCAGGAAATCGAGCTTGCCGCGCCACGCGACCCACAGCATCGCCACCAGCACGCCCATCAGGCCGCCGTGGAAGCTCATCCCGCCATCCCACAGCCGCAGCAGGTCCCAGCGGACCAGGCCTTCGCTGCTGAAGCCGGTGAACAGATCGGGCCGGTAGAAGATGGCATAGCCCAGCCGCCCGCCCAGGATCACGCCCAGGGTGCAATAGAAGAACAGATCATCGGCATGGCGCTGCGCCATCGGGGCGCCCGGCGCCTTGATCGCCTTGAGCGTGTGCCAATAGGCGAACAGGATGCCACCCAGATAGGCCAGCGAATAGAAGCGCAGGGTAAAAAAGCCGAGATCGATCCCCGGCGTAAGCCCCAGGCTCTCCCAGTAAATCGGTTCCGAGCCGCTGCTGGCGGCAATCCCCGAGGCGGCGAGTAGTGACAGCACCAAGCGAACCTCTATATACAAGGGCCTGCCCGTCCGGCACGCCGTTCGGACGGGCTTTTGGCACAGCCGGAGATTGGGGGAAAGCCTGTTCGCGGGGCAAGACGCCGCTGGCAGGTGCGGGACACGGCCACGAGGACAACTCGGGACTTTGAGGAGAGATTGCTACAATGCCGACCCAGCTCGACATCACCCTTGATGCGATCATGGACCAGCTGGTTGCGCCGGGTGCGCCCGCCGAGACCGCGCCGGTCGCGCGTAACGGGGTGGACATGCCCATGCTGAAGAACGCGCCGCCCAGCCTGGTTCACTATTTCGCATATTATTGCGCCCAGCATGGCGACGCGCCGTTCCTGATCGACGGCGATCTCCGCCTGAGCTTTGCCGAGACCTGGGATGCCGCGCGCCACGTCGCGGCCGGGCTGATCGCCGATCATGGCGTGGCCCGGGGCGACCGCGTGGGCATTGCCGCGCGCAATTCCGCCAACTGGATCATCGCCTATATGGGGATCATCGCGGCGGGCGGCTGCGCCACCTTGCTCAACGGCTTTTCGAGCGGCGAAGAACTGGCCGACCAGATCGAGCTGGTCGGCTGCCGCCTGTTGTTGGCCGATGCCCAGCGCGCGCAACGGCTCGACGGGCAGGCCCATGGCGCGCGGATCGTGCTGTTCGGTCATGACGGGCCGCCGTCGAACGGCCTGGGCGAAACCTGGGGCGACCCGGCCACCGCCGCCCTGCCCGAACTGGGCCCGGACGATCTGGCGACGATCCTTTATACCTCTGGTTCGACCGGCAAGTCGAAAGGCGCCTGGTCCGATCATCGCGGGGTCGTGCACGGCGCATTGAGCTATGCGATGCAATCGCTGATGGCGTTCACCTATCTGTCGACCGGCGGAAATGCCCCGACCAGTCAGGCCTGCGCGCTGGTGGCGGTGCCGCTGTTCCATGTCACGGGCGAAGTGCCGGTGTTTCTGCAAAGCTTCGCGCTGGGCCGCAAGCTGGTGCTGATGCCGCGCTGGGATGCCGGGGAAGCGCTGCGCCTGATGGAGCAGGAGAAGGTAAGCTATTTCGCCGGCGTTCCGCTGATGAGCTATGAAATCGCGACTCATCCTGACCGGCCGAAATATGACATCAGTTCGTGCACCGGCTTTGCCGCCGGCGGCGCCCCGCGCCCGGTCGACCATGTCGGCAAGATCAAGGAAGCCTTCCCCGATGGTTTCCCGCTGATGGGTTACGGCCTGACTGAAACCAATGGCGTGGGCTGCGCCAACTTCAACGAGAATTACCTTGCCAAGCCGTCGAGCACCGGCAAGCCGAGCCGCCCGCTGGTCGATCTCGCTATCCTTGACGATGATGGCAACAAGCTGCCGCAGGGCCAGATCGGCGAGATCTCGATCCGCTCGGTGTGCAATTTCATGGGCTATTGGGACAATGACGAGGCGACGCGCGCCGCCTTTACCACGGACATGTATTTCCGCACCGGCGACCTCGGCCGGGTCGACGAGGACGGCTATGTCTATATCGTCGACCGCAAGAAGGACATCATCATCCGCGGCGGCGAGAACATCACCTGCATCGAGGTTGAAGAGGCAATCTACGCGCATGATGGCATCGCCGAATGTTCGGTGTTCGGGATCCCTGACGAGCGGATGGGCGAAGTTCCGGCAGCGGTATTCTATCCGAAGCCCGGGCATGAATTGAGCGCGGGCGAACTGCGCGAATTCCTGCTTGCCCATATCGCTCCGTTCAAGGTGCCGCTGCCCCAGCATATTTGGGTGTCGGACCGCGCGCTGCCCCGACTGGGCACGCAGAAGATCGACAAGCGCACCGTCCGCAAGCAGTTCGCGGGCGACCTGATCGCAGCTTAGGAGCTCGCGTGAACTCGCCGCATGTCTCCAGCCAGCGCGCGATCATCGACCGGCGCGCGCTGGCCGAGGAACTCGACGCGGCGGTTGCGGCGCAAGGGGCGGGCGCGCGCGGCGCAGTCGTGGCGCTACTGCGCGCGGCGCTTGACGGCGGGCGTGCGGAAATTGCGCGGCGGCTGGCCGAAAAGCCCTCGGCAGGCCACGAGTGTGCGGCGGCGCAAGCGTTCCTGATCGACCAGCTGCTGCGGGTCGTGCATGATCACGTTACCGCACATGTGTACCCGGTTGCCAACCGGAGCAGCGCCGAGCGGCTCGCGATCCTGGCCGTAGGCGGATATGGCCGGGCGGAGATGGCGCCGCAATCCGACGTCGACATCGCTTTCCTCACCCCCACCCGCCGCGCGCCATGGTGCGAGCAGGTGATCGAGGCGATGCTCTATTACCTGTGGGACCTGGGCCTCAAGGTCGGCCATTCGAGCCGTACGATCGATGACACCATGCGGATGGCGCGCGAGGATCTGACGATCCGCACCGCGCTGCTTGAAAGCCGCTTCATCTGGGGGGACCGCGCGCTTTACGATGAAGCAAGCCACCGGTTCTGGGCCGAAGTGGCCAAGGGCAGCGAGCGGCAGTTCCTCACGCAGAAGCTGGAAGAGCGCAATGCGCGCCACAAGCGCATGGGCGACAGCCGCTATGTGGTCGAGCCCAATGTGAAGGACGGCAAGGGCGGGCTGCGCGATCTCCAGACGCTGTACTGGATCGGCAAGTATATCCACCGTGTGCGCGGCGCGGCCGAACTGGTCGATGTCGGGCTGCTGACCCGCGCCGAATATCGCAGCTTCCGCCGCGCCGAGGGCTTCCTGCTGGCGGTGCGCTGCCACATGCACATCATCACCGGGCGCGCCGAGGACCGTCTGACCTTTGACCTGCAGCGCGAAGTGGCCGCGCGGATGAACTTTGCCGATCGCCCGGGCAAGAGTGCGGTCGAGCGCTTCATGCAGTTCTACTTCCTGCAGGTGAAGCGCGTCGGTAGCCTGACTGGGGTGTTCCTGTCGCATCTCGATGACGAATTTGCGGGCAACCGCGCGCGCAGCGGTTTCTTCGCGGGCTGGGCCCAGAAGGCCCGCACGCTCAAGGGTTATCGGGTGTTTGCCGGAAAGATT
This sequence comes from Erythrobacter sp., assembly GCA_049421965.1. Lineage (GTDB taxonomy): Bacteria > Pseudomonadota > Alphaproteobacteria > Sphingomonadales > Sphingomonadaceae > Erythrobacter. The sequence goes on along the minus strand of JBMSNZ010000046.1, from coordinate 2,845 downwards.
GCGGCACCTGCTGACGACTGGTTCCGCAAGGATCCGGTACGGCTGATCGAGATCTTCCAGCTGGCTGAAGCCAATGCGCTGGAGATCCATCCCGAAACCATGCGCCTCGCCGATCGCGACAGCGCGCTGATCAAGGCGTCAGTGCGCAGCGACGAGCGCGCCAATGCCCTGTTCCTCGAGCTGCTGGCAGGGCGTAACGACCCCGAAATGGTGCTGCGCTGGATGAACGAGGCGGGCGTGTTCGGCCGGTTCGTGCCCGATTTCGGCCGGGTCAATGCGCAGATGCAGTTCGACATGTACCACCACTATACGGTGGACGAACACACGATCCGCGCAATCGGCCTGCTGAACCGGATCGAAAAGGGCGAACTGGCAGCCGATCACCCGCGCTCCTCGCGGCTGATCCACCGGGTCAACTCACGCCGGGCGCTCTATGTTGCGGTGTTGCTGCACGATATCGCCAAGGGCCGCGGCGGGGACCATTCGGTGCTGGGCGCGGAAGTGGCGCACGAACTGTGCCCGCGCTTCGGGCTTGACGCCAACGAGACCGATCTGGTGGCATGGCTGGTGCGCCAGCACCTGCTGATGAGCGCCACCGCCTTCAAGCGCGACCTGACCGATCCCAAGACGATCGAGGATTTCGTGGGCCAGGTGCAAAGCCTCGAGCGGCTGCGCAACCTGATGATCCTGACGGCGGTGGACATCCGCGCGGTGGGGCCGGGCACGTGGAACAGCTGGAAAGGCCAGCTGCTGGGCGAGCTCTATGATGCTGCGCAAGAGCGCCTGCGCCTGGGCCACATGCGGCAAGGCCGCGAACAGCGGATCGCGGTCAAACGCGAAGCGGTGGCGGCAAAGCTGGGTAGCCAGGCGGAGCTGGTCGAGCTCTTCGGGCGTGAGCTCGACGATTCCTACTGGATCGCCGAACATGAAGACGTGATCGCGCGAAACCTGCCGCAGTTCCATGCCACGCGCGACAGCGGCGAGCAGCTGTCGATCGGCTGCGAGTTCGACGAAGCGCGTGGGGCGACGCTGGTGACGGTAATCGCGGCCGACCACCCGGGCCTGTTCTACCGAATTGCGGGCGGGATCGCGCTGGCCGGGGCCAACATCATCGATGCGCGCATCCATACCGCGCGGACCGGCTGGGCGGTCGACAATTTCCTGGTGCAGGACCCGCATGGCAAGCCGTTCCGCGAAGGGCAGCAAATCACCCGGTTGAAGAAGTCGATCGGCGATGCCTTGGCCAACCGCATCGAACTGGTGCCCAAACTGGCAGCCCGCCCCCTGTCGCACAATCGCGCCGGGGCCTTCGAAGTCGCGCCGCGTGTTACCTTCGACAACAATGCCTCGAACCGCTTTACCGTGATCGAAGTGAATGCGCGCGACCGTCCGGCGCTGCTCAACCGGCTGGCCCGCGCGCTGTTCGAAAGCAGCCTGGTGGTCCAGTCAGCGCATATTACTGCCTATGGCGAACGCGCGGCCGATACCTTCTATGTCACTGACCTCACGGGCCACAAGGTTACTGCAGCGGCGCGCCTGCGCGAGATCGAGGCGCGGCTGCTCGAAGCGGCCAGCGACACAAGCCAGAAGGCGCTTGCCGAAGCCTGACCAAACCGACCGTTGCAGCCAATCGATCGGCTGCCGGGTCGCGCATCAGGCCGTCAGCCGCGTTCGCCGAACAGCGCTGTGCCAACCCGGATATGCGTCGCGCCCAGCATGATGGCGGTCTCGTAATCCCCGCTCATACCCATGCTGAGCCCGGTCAGGCCATTGTCTGCCGCCAGTTTTGCCAGCAGCGCGAAGAACGGTGCCGGTTCGATGTCGGCCGGGGGGACGCACATAAGCCCCGCGACCGGAATTCCGGCCTGGCGGGCCTGTTCGATGAGCACTGGCAGCTCGGCAAATGCGCAGCCGCCCTTCTGCTCTTCCTCGCCGATGTTGACCTGGATGAAACACGGCACACGCTTGCCCAGCCGCTCCATCGCCTTGCCGAGCGCGGTCACCAGACTTGGCCGGTCGAGCGAATGGATGCAATCGAACAACGTTACCGCGTCGGCCGTCTTGTTGGACTGGAGCTGGCCCACGAGATGCAGCTCGATATCGGGATAGCGTGCGCGCAGCTCGGGCCATTTGGCTTCGGCTTCCTGCACGCGGTTCTCGCCGAACGTGCGGTGACCCTGTGCCAGCAGCGGCAGGATCGCTTCGGCCGGCTTGGTCTTGCTGACCGCGATCAGTGTGACCGTGTCGGGCAAGCGCCGCGCGGGCTTGCAGGCACGCGCGATCCGTGCACGCACTTCATCTAGCGGGGTATCTGCCTTTTCCATCGCGGCGCGCTATAGCGCCTGTGTGACGAAGATACAGGTCCTTCCAGCGCTGTGGCTGCTGTCCGACGCGCGCAACGACGCGAGGCTGGAGTGTGCACTGCAGCGGCTGCCGCGCGGATCGGGCTTCGTCTATCGGCATTACCACCTGGCCGACCGCGAGCGCTTCGCCCGATTCCGCACCTTGCAGCGCCTGTGCCGGGCGCGTGGCCATGTCGTCATCCTGGCTGACAGCGCACTGACCGCGCTTGAGTGGGGCGCCAACGGGATCTACGGCGCGCCGCGTGCGCTCTGCCCCACCCGCGTTGAGCTGTTGACCATCGCCACCGCGCATGGCTTGCGCGAAATCGCCGAGGCAAACCGCGCAGGCGCCGATGCGGTGATGCTGTCCCCGGCATTTCCCACGCGAACGCATCCGGGCGCGCCAAACCTGGGCCCGGTGCGCTTCAGGCAGCTGGCGCTGCGCGCGCAAATGCCGGTGATCGCCCTCGGCGGAATGGACGCGGACACCGCGCGGCGGCTGC